>DATKUU010000038.1:0-2986 GCA_035530455.1 Phycisphaerae bacterium
ATCAACTTCGTTTACATCCACCAGTACCACCACATCGACATCAACTTCAGTCACAGAAACCAGCACATCGACTACAGAGGCTTGTGACAAGTCCTTCAGCGACGACTTCAACTACGCACCCGAAGACCCGATTGCGACGAAGTGGCATGTGGGCTACTCGGAACAGGATGTGGCGTGGACTGACGGTAGCGTATGCATGCTGAAGCACGTATCAGTGTACGCGCGAACCTGCGCTGTGTATGACCTGGACGCTGCCTGTCAGGGACATCAACAGGCCACAATGGATATCGGGCTGGCTGGCCCTGTGACCACGTTTGCAAATCACAAAATCATCATCGCGTCGGATGAAAATAGTGGTTCTTGGGATAAGCAGCCGAACGATTGCCTGTACGCCCATGTCGGCATGATTACCGGCTACGGCCAAAGGGGTCTCGCAAAAAGGGTCAACGGCTTCACGACAACCCTGGCGTCCATGGGTGGCCCGGAAGGCGAAACTGCGTGGTGTGTGCGCATCATACAAGACCTGAGCGAGGCGACGGAGAAGATACAGATGTGGGATGGGCCGGACGCGGACAACTTGGTCAAGCGCCTGACGGCCAATGATACGGCGTGTTCCGAGGCGGACAACATACACTGCGGGCTCTGGATGGAGACGCGAGGTTCCGATGGAACGGCCACAATGACCATAGATAACTACGAGGTGGTGACACCCTAATGGCTGATGTATGGATATGGGCGCCTGTTGTGTATGGGCCGATGGCTGAGGGCGTGGACCCGAGTGACCACGTCCAGCTCAACGGCCCCACTACCATCAACCCGCTCACCGGCATGGTCGATCCACCAACAACACCAGTGCGTTTTACCTCGATCATCCCTGAAGACCGTGACTCTCGATCCGCCACCTACGGGCAGTGCTGCGTCTCGCACGCCAAGGTGCGCATTGCGGTGGAGGACCGCCCCCGCTGCACCAATGAGGTGCCCGAGTCCGCCGTCTCTATCGAAGATCGTCTGATGATCGCGCTCATGGAGGCAGAGGGGCAGCCGTCTGAGATGCAGCGAATCCTCGAAAGGGCGGCGAATGTGATGACCACGGCGGATGGTAGAAGAATGGGTGCGCGGCTGCTCACCCAAGCTCGATACCGCAAGTTGCCGGAAGCCAAGGCCGACAGCTTGACGAGGACATTGGAACTGGACGATGCCCTGCAAGCCAACGAGATCGAGCGCGCCTGCGCGGAACTCCGCATCATTCCGACCGACGATGAACTGGCAGGAACCTACGCATGGGTGCGCCTCGCCAGGGAGGCGGACCCCAGGGCCTACTTCGACCATCACCCGAAGTTCACCCGCTGGGTAGCGGACAGGGCCACCCCCGGCCGCTACTTCGCACTGGCTGCGCGGACCACCTCGATTCCCCCCGTGGTAATCACGAGATGAAAACCGAAGGTGGACAGCGAAAGCCGTCGCGCGCTCACCCCTGGGCCGGAGCCGCCCCATGAAAGCCGGAATGCGAGCAGGCAACTTCGCCGGCGACCCCGACGCCCAGGCCATCTACGTCCGCATCGACCGCAATGAGCCCACCAAGCGCACCGTCACCTGGTCCCCCGAGCACGTGGCCGGCGTCGTTCATCACATCGTCCTGGACGGCGTCGACACCTTCCGCACCACCGCCGTCACCCGCGACAACTTCCCCCAGGACATCCGCGCCAGCCTGCTCATCCTCGAGACCACCGACCAGAACGAGGACGAGCGCCTCGGCAAATACGGCACCAAGCCGGGCGACTTCGTCACCGTCACCTGGGACGAGGTCTCCGGCGCCGCCCGCTACCAGCTCTTCCGCAAGCTCGGCGCCGGCGACTACGCCGCCGTCAGCCAGTTCGTCGCCGCCGGGGAGACCGACTACACCCTCCCCGACGGCCCGCTGGCCAACGGCACCTACACCTGGAAGATCGTCGCCTACGACACCGCCGGCAACACCACCGACAGCGACGAGGAGGTCCTCGTCATCGGCGCCCCGCCGGGCCCCCCCACCGACCTCGCCGCATCCATGGACGGCGCCGCGCTCACCCTGACCTGGACCGAGCCCGAGGCCGGCGCCCCCGACCACTACGCCATCCACTACGGCGTCACGCCGAACTTCGTCGAGATCACCCCCGACGCCGTCCCCCAGGACACCGAGGCCACCACGAGCTGGACGATGGACATGACGGGCCTGACCGACCGCTACGAGTTCCTGGTGCGCAGCGTCTCCGCCGGCGGGACCGAAGAGAAGAACATCCGGCAGATGGTCGCCGTCGAGGTCGCCGACGGCGCCCAGGTCCTCATCCCCAACAGCCCGTGGATCATCCAGGCAGCAGCAGCCCCCGCCGGCGAGATCGACCTGGTGGCCGTCTACGATCGCACCGGCGAGTCCGGCGTCGCCACCACCATCCGCGCCTACGTCAACGACGGCGCAGGCGGCGCCATCGACTACGACACCCCCGTGGGCACCGCGACGCTGACCACCGGCGACACCAACCAGGCCGTCGCGATCACCACCAGCGGCCTGTCGGGCGCGCTCACCTACTGGATCGGCGTGCGCGCCCGCACCGCCGCCGGGGTCGAGGACGCCAACACCGACTACTCCGAGGTAACGACCGACGCCACCGGTCCCGCCGCCCCCGACATCACCGTCACCGCCGCCTGAGCCGTACCCAGCTCGCCCGCCATGTGCGGGGCGAGTAATGGCGGCGTCGGTTCGGCAGAGCCGGCGCCGCCAGACGTTTGACACGGGTCAACTTGAGGATTTCAGGCAGCCGCGCACCCCATGACACTCACCCCCGACTACGACCGCGACGGCGTGCAGCTCTACTGCGGCGACTGCCTGGACATCCTGCCGCAGTTGCCCGACGGGTGCGTGGACTGCGTCGTGACGGACCCGCCGTATGGGGTCGGCTGCGCCGACTGGGACGCCGCCCCGGTGACTGCGTGGCTAACGGACGGGCGGCGG
>DATKUU010000039.1:0-11640 GCA_035530455.1 Phycisphaerae bacterium
CAAGCAAACCGTGGCACCCTCCGGCCGAAGAAGTGCCACTTTTTTGTGGTGCACCCGGCTGGTGGCGGGCGGAGTGGTGTTGGTTGCGGCAGGCGCAGCGCTGGGGCAGGATTGGCCGCAGTGGCGCGGAGCGAATCGCGACGGCAAGGCGGTGGGGTTTGTCGCGCCTCCGACTCTGGACGCTGCGCGGGCGGCTTGGCCGCAGGAGTTGAAGCAGGCGTGGCGCGTGACGGTGGGGTTGGGCGATGCGACGCCGGCCCTCGTCGGCGACAGGCTGTATGTGTTCGTGCGGCAAGGCGAGGAGGAGGTGGTGCTGTGCCTGAGCGCGGCGGACGGGAAGGAAGTGTGGCGTGACGCGTACGCGGCGCGTGCGGTGACGGGCGCGGCGGCGCGGCACCCCGGGCCGCGAAGTTCGCCGACGGTGGCGGAAGGGAAGGTGGTGACGCTGGGTGTGGGCGGGGTGCTCTCGTGTCTGGATGCGGACAAGGGGACGGTCGTGTGGCGCAACGAGGCGTACGCGCAGGCCGTGCCGCAATTTTTCACGGCCCAGTCGCCGATTGTGGTGGACGGGATGTGCATCGCGCACCTGGGCGGAAAGGGCGACGGGACAATCCTGGCGCTGGACCTGGCGACGGGCGAGGCGAAATGGAAATGGACGGGCGAGGGGCCGGCGTACGCCTCGCCGGTCCTGATGACGGTGGACGGGACGAAGCAGATTGTGACGGTGACGGAGACGCGGGTGCTGGGCCTTGCGGCGGCGGATGGGAAACTCTTGTGGGAGATTGCGGCGGCGCCCGAGGGACGGTGCTACAACTGTGCCACGCCGATCGTCGAAGGGCAGACGGTGATTTATACGGGGCAGGGCGCGGGCACCCGGGCGGTGAAGATCGAGAAGGAGGGCGAGGGGTTTGCGGCCAAAGAGGTCTGGAGCAACGCGGCTCTGGGGACGGCGTTCAACACGCCGGTGCTGAAGGACGGGTTCGTGTACGGCCTGTCGGACAAGGGGAACCTCTTCTGCCTGAACGCGGGGACGGGGGAGACGGCGTGGACGGACGCGACGAAGCGCGGGGGGAACTTTGGGGCGATCGTGGACGCGGGGTCGTGCATCGTCGCTTTGCCGAGCGACGGCAAACTGATCGTCTTTGAGGCGAGCGGCAAGGCGCTTGCCGAATCGGCCCACATCAAGGTGGCCGAGACGCCGGTGTACGCGCACCCGGTTCTGGCGGGGAAGCGGGTGTTCGTGAAGGACCAGGAGGCGGTGGCGCTGTGGACGACGGAGTGAAGCCAACGCGGAATGCGGAAGGCGAGTAACGCAGTAACGAAGTAACGTAGTGACGAAGTAACGGACAACGGAAAAGGCGCGCGGCGGGCTCGAAAGGCGCGGAGGCGGGGTTACCAGTAGATGATGCGGGTGAAGGCGGTGCGCTCGCGCGGGGGGAGGGCGTCCACGTCGGGGATGAGGTAGCGGTTGTCGCTCGTGTCAATCAGCACTTTGCCGCGCTGCCCGTAGTCCACGGCGCGGTCGTGGCTCCATCGCATCATGAACCGTGCAGGTCCCTTGTCGGTCTCGACGTCCATGGAGACCAGGCCGTAGCGCCAGCCGACCTCGTTGATGCGCGTGATGGTGTGCATGAAGTATCGGCGTGCGAGGGCTTGCCGGACGAGGTCGGCCTGGTCGGGTGGAAAGTCGGCGAGGTCGCGGATGATTCCGATCTCCAGGTCGTCGCCCTCGCCGACGCTGTGCATCAGACAGATGTAGCCATCGCGATGGGCGACGGGAAAGGCGTAAACGGCATAGACGCCGCCGTAGATGCGCTCGCCGGTGACGGTGACGTGGAGGGCGTCGTGGGTGCCGAGGTGGATCTGGCACATTTCAGGTGTGAGCCGCCGGACGCGTGTCGGGTCGGATCCGGGCGAGAGGTCGGCGTCAGGGGTTCGAGCGTCGGGGGATTGTTGCATGGCTCACTTTCGCTTATTGCGGAAGTCGAGGGAATCCACGCTGGGTTCGCGCGCCAGTTCGGTCTGGATTTTGACGAGTCGGAAGTACAGGCCGCGTTTTTGCAGGAGTTCGTCGTGGGTGCCTTGCTCGACGATGCGTCCGTCGTCGAGGACGAAGATGCGGTCGCAGTTTTTGAGGGTGCTGAGGCGGTGGGCGATGGCGACGGTGGTGCGTCCGCGCGTGACGCGCTGGAGGGCTTCCTGGATGAGTTGCTCGGACTCGGTGTCCACGTTGCTGGTGGCCTCGTCGAGGATGAGGATTTGGGGGTCGTAGAGGAGAGCGCGGGCGATGGAGATTCGCTGGCGTTCGCCGCCGGAAAGTCCGGCGCCGCGCTCGCCGATGTAGGTGTCGTATCCGAGGGGGTGTCGGAGGATAAAGGCGTGCGCGTTTGCGGCCTTGGCGGCGGCGAGGACGTCTTCGGGGCCGGCGTCGCGCCGGCCGTAGGTCACGTTGGCCCAGATGGTGCCGCGGAAAAGGAAGGGTTCCTGGAGGACGACCCCGATGGTTCGGCGGAGTTCGTCGAGAGGCAAGTCGCGGACGTCCACGCCGTTGACGAAGACCCGGCCGTCGTCCACGTCGTAGAAGCGCGCGATGAGGTTAATGAGCGTGGTCTTTCCGGAGCCGCTCTTGCCGACGACTCCGACGTGCTCGCCGGGGCGGATTTCGAGGGTGACATCCTTGATGATGGGCTCGTGGCGGTCGTAGCCGAAGGTGACGTTCTCGAAGCGGATGGTTCCGTGGAGCGGCGGCATGGTGGTCGGCTGGCCGGCCTCGACGATCTGGGGAGCGGTGTCGAGGACCTCGAAGGTGCGCTGGGCGGCGGTGAGGAAGCGGGTGAGCCAGTCGGTCAGTTGCGTCATGTGGGTGAGCGGGGCGTAGAACATGCCGAGGTAGGCGAGGAAGGCGACGAGGTCGCCGAGGGAGAGGCTTTCCTGGTGGATGACTTCGCGGCCGCCGACGTACCAGACGATGGGCCCGCCCAGGCCGAAGATGAGGGCCATGGTGGGGTTGAAGAGGCTGGTGGCATATTCGACGCGGCGTGCGGAGTCGCGGACGTATCGGCTGGAGCGAGCGAATCGGCCCTCCTCGCGTTTTTCCTGGCCGAAGGCCTTGACGACGCGGATGCCGGAGAGGATGGAGTTCAGGGAGTTCATGAGCCGGCTTTGGGCGTCCCAGACGCGGAAGTAGCGTGGATAGACCCGCCTCCAGTAGAAGGCACTGGCGAGGACGACGAGGGGCGCCGGCAGGAGGGTCCAGAGGGCGAGTTTCCAGGAGATGCTGAAGAGCATCGCCCCGGTGACGATGACAACGAGGATCTGGGCGAGGAATCCCTGGGTGACCTGGCGCACGAGGTCGTTGAAGGCGGCGGTGTCGTAGCCGGCGCGGCTGATGAGTTGGCCGACGCTGTGGCGGTCGTAGTAGTCCACGCTGAGGCGTGTCAGACGCGCGAGGACGGACTCCCGCATGGTGGCGGTGACCTGCGTGCCGACGAAACTGGAGAGTCGGCCGTTGATGCTGTCGCAGAGGGCGCGGAGGATGAGAATGGCGACGAGGGCCATGACGAGGTACAGGAGCCAGAGTTCGCGTGTGGCGAGTGGAACGGTGGCGGCGTCGGCGCTCTTGGGGGCGATGACCTGGTCCACGAGGATCTTGGTCAGGCGCGGCGGGATCATGAGCAGGCCGATGCTGGTCATGAGGACCAGGAGCATGAGGGTGGCCCAGGCGGCGTAGGGTCGCATGAGGCGGATGACGCGCGAGAAGACGGCGCCGCGGTCCACGCATCGTCGGCAGATGTCGCCCTTGAACTCGAGGGCCAGGCCGCACTTGGGGCACTTGCGCGGGTCGTAATCGTCGGCCGGGCCGACGTCGGGCTGGTCGCCGTGGATCCAGGCCTTGAGTTTGGCGGCGACCTTGCGGAAGGCGTCGGCGCGGGCGTTGGAGTAGGCGACGATTTCGACGAAGACGCCGCTGGCGAGGGCTTCGAGAAACCCGCCGCCGACGCCGCGCCGCGTCCGAATCTGGCGGATGTCCTCGCGACGCAGGCTGATGCGGACGGCGGACCGGCCGTCGGACGGGCGGCCGAGCGTCACGAGGCGCTCCGGCTCGACAAGGAGGAAGACCTCCTCGTAAGAGCCGGCGAGGTTCAGGTCGGTGCTCGTCAGGAGCCAGGCGAGGTCGGGATGGACGCCTTCGGCCCGGGCGAGGGCGGCCAAGTCGGGGGGCAAGGCGATCTGGAGGAGGGTCGAACGCTGCGTGGACATCGCCGGTGGCATCCCATGGCCCGACGCCGCGTCGGAAAGCCTCGCGTGACGTCGGGGGGTGCTATTATGCCAACCGGCGGCGAAAAGTCCAGGGCTGTCCTCCGTGAAAGCGGGCGCTCGGAGGGGAGCCGCAAGAACCGGTTGCACCGGCCGCCGGGCGACGTTCAGGCCCTCGGTTCACCCGCCAGGGCCAGGATTTCCTCGAGCAGCGCGTCCAGCAAGTCCGCTTCGGTGACCTTGCGCACGGCCTTGCCGCGGCGGAAGAGGACGCCGTGACCTTTCTCCGCCGCGACGCCGACGTCGGCCTCGCGCGCTTCGCCCGGCCCGTTGACGACGCAGCCCATGACGGCCACGGTCAGCGGCGCCTCCAGGTCGGACGTTCGCCGCTTCAGTTCTTCGACGAGCGCAATGAGGTCCACCTGGCACCGGCCGCACGTGGGGCACGAGAGGATCCGAAGCCCTCGCCGCTCGCGCAGACCCAACTCCTCGAGGATTTCGCGCGCCACGAGGACTTCCTTGACGGGGTCGCCCGTGAGGCTGACGCGCACGGTGTCGCCGATGCCCTCCGACAATAGCGCCCCGAGGACAATGCCGGAGCGGGTGCGGGCCTCGTCGGCGGGTCCGGCGGCGGTGATGCCGAGGTGGAGCGGCAAGTCGCACGCCTCCGCCAGGAGCCGATACGCTTGGATGGTCGTCGGCGCGTCCGACGCTTTCGCCGAAAGGACGATGTCGCGAAAACCCTCGCGCTCGGCCAGGCGGACCCAGTCCACCAGGACATCCACCATGAGCCGCGCAAGGTCCTTCCGTTCTCCCGCCCCCGCCGCTCCGCGGACGCTGCCGGAGTTGACGCCGAAACGGATCGGCCGGCCGAGCTCGGCCGCGCGTGCCAGGACGCGCTTCAGGCCTTCGGGGTCGTCCATGTTGCCCGGGTTGAGGCGGACCTTGGCGACGCCCGCCTCCAGCGCCTCAAGCGCCAGGGACGTGGTGAAGTGAATGTCGGCAATCACGGGGAGGGGGGAGGACCGGACGAGTTCGGCCAGGGCCTGGGCGTCGGGCCGGGCAGGGACCGCCACACGCACCAGGTCGCACCCGGCGGCGGCGAGACGCCGAATCTGCGCCAGCGTCGCGGCGGCGTCGCGCGTCGGCGTCGTCGTCATGGATTGGATGCTCACGGGGCGGTCGCCGCCCATCGGGACCGGCCCGACGTGGACGAGGCGCGACGGCCTCCGCGGAAACGCCTGCTTGGTCGCCATGGCAGGCATTATCCGCCGAACGCGGCGCACGTGTCAAGCAAGGGGTGTGGCTGGATTTTTCGGCGAACGTTAGTTCTCAAACTTTCTCTCAAAGGTTCGCTTGCAATTCGGCGACGGCGGCACTATCCTTTCGCCACGATGCGGCTGAGGGTCTTGTCGCTCTAGCGCCCGTCGGCTGGCACGCATTAGGGGAACGACCATGAACCACACAGTCTTTGCGCGCCGCCAGATCGCCTCCATCCGCCGGACCGTTGGCCGGGGCACAGCCATCAGCGCCCTCTCCGGCGGCGTGGACAGCGCCGTGACCACGGTGCTGGCGCACCGCGCCCTCGGCAAGCGCCTCAAAGTCATGTTCATTGACGACGGCCTGATGCGCGAGAACGAGCCGGAGGAGGTCCGGCAGGCGTTCGCGAAACTGGGTATCCGGGTGCGGATTATCCGCGCCGCAGGGAAGTTCTTCCGGGCGCTGAAGGGCATCACGGACCCGGAGAAGAAGCGCAAGGCGTTCCGCCACACGTTCTATAAGGTCTTCAAGCAGGCGGTGCGCGAGTTGGGCGCGCGGTTCCTCGTCCAGGGCACGATTGCCGCCGACATCGTCGAAACGAAGAAGGGCGTCAAGACGCAGCACAACGTGCTGGACCAGATCGGCATCCGCGCCAAAGACCGGTACGGTTACGCGACGATTGAGCCGCTGAAGACACTCTACAAGCCGGACGTGCGGAAGGTCGGTCGGGCCGTCGGCCTGCCGCAGGCGATGTACCAGCGGATGCCGTTCCCCGGGCCGGGCCTCGCCTGCCGCTGCCTGGGCGAAGTCAACCCGAAGCGCATCGCCGTCGTCCGCCGGGCGTGCAGAATCGTCGAGGAGGAGACGGCGCGCGTGAAGAAGTTCCAGGCGTTCGGCGTGCTGCTGGCGGACCGGGCGACGGGGGTGACGAAGGACGGGCGTCGGCGCTTCGGCGACATCGTCGCCGTCCGCTGCGTGGACTCCGAGAAGGCGATTCACGCGACCGCGACCACCCTGCCCTGGAAAATGCTGATGCGCATCCAGGCGCGGATCACCCGCGAGATTCCGTCGGTCACGAAGGTCGTGTACGACCTGACGCCGAAGCCGCCGAGCACCATCGAATACATCTGACCCCCGACGCGGGGGCTGGGCCCCTTCTTGCCGAGAGCCTATGGGCGACGCCAAAGCCGCGCTGGTCCTCGAAGACGGGATGGTGTTCCAAGGCAAGCCCTTCGGCGCCGCCGGGGAAGCCTTCGGCCAGACCGTTTTCTACACCGGCGTCGTCGGGTACCAGGAACTCCTCACCCACCCGTCCTATGGCGGCACGCTCGCGGTCCTCACGTATCCGATCATCGGCAGTTACGGCGTCAACGAATCCGACAACGAATCCGACGGCGTTCACGTCCGCGGCATCGTCGTCCGCGAATACAGCCGAACCTTCTCGAACTTCCGCGCGACGGGCGCGCTCGAAGATTTTCTGAAGGAACGCGGCGTCGTCGGCATCCGCGAGGTGGACACGCGCGCCGTGACCGTCCACCTGCGGGACGAGGGCGAGATGCGCGGGGCGGTGGTCTCGGGCGACTTCGACCCGCAGCAAGTTGCCAGGAAGATGAAGGCAACGCCTTCGCCCTTTGAGGAAGACCTTGTGAGCCAGGCCACCTGGGCCGGCTCGCGCCCGCCCCAGGGCGCCGAAAAGCATCGCCTTGCCGTCTTGAACCTCGGCGTCACGGAAAGCCTGCTCGGGCAACTGGGGGCGCTCGGGTGTAGCGTCCAAGTCCTTGCCGCCTCGGCCGGACCGAAAGACCTTCTGGCGAGCGATCCCGAAGGCGTGATTGTGGCGGGCGGGCCGGGCGACCCGCACATCCCGGCAAAGGCGCGCGAAACGGTGACAGCGCTGGTAGGCAAGGTGCCGATCCTCGGCATCGCCCTGGGGCACGAGGTGCTTGCCCTGGCGCTCGGCTGCCGGGTGAAGCCCATGAAAGCGGGCCATCGCGGCCTCAACTACCCGGTGCGAGATCTTCCGGCGGGACGCAGTCACATCACCGTCCAGCACCACAGTTTCGTGGTGGACGGCGAAGGTGTGCCGGAGGAGGTCGAGGTGACTCACAAGAACTTGAACGACGGCTCCGTCGAGGGCATCCAGAGCCGCACGGCCGAGGCGCGGGGGGTTCAGTTCCACCCCTCTCCCGACGAGACGGGCGGGCCGAGCGCGATCTTGCGCGCCTTCATCGAGCACAAATAGAGAGAACGGGAACGTCTCTTGCCGAAGCGAACGGACATCAAGAAGATCCTGATTATCGGCTCCGGGCCGATCATCATCGGCCAGGCGTGCGAGTTCGACTACTCGGGCTCGCAGGCGTGCAAGGCCCTGAAGGAAGAAGGGTACGAAGTCATCCTCATCAATTCCAACCCCGCGACGATCATGACGGACCCGCGGATGGCGGACCGCACGTACGTCGAACCCATCACCGCCGAGGTCGTCGAGAAGATCATCGCGCGGGAGCGGCCCGACGCCATCCTGCCGACCCTCGGCGGCCAGACGGGCCTGAACGTGGCGGTCTTTCTCGCTCGTGCCGGCGTGTACAAGAAATACGGCGTCGAGGTCCTGGGCGCGAGCCCCGAAGCCATCAGCCGCGCCGAAGACCGCGACCTGTTTAAGAAGGCGATGCAGGAGATCGGCATCCGGATGCCGGCGAGCGGCATTGCAACAAGCGTCGAGGAAGGGCTGGCCGTCGGCCAGGAGATCGGGTTCCCGCTGATTCTGCGTCCGGCGTTCACGCTGGGCGGCGCCGGCGGCGCCACGGCCTACAATCAGGAGGAACTCGCCGACGCCCTGGCGCACGCGCTCACCACCAGCCCCGTCGGCCAGGTGCTGGTCGAGCAATCGGTCCTCGGGTGGAAGGAGATCGAGTTCGAGGTGATGCGCGACTCGCGCGACAACGTCATCATCATCACCTCGATGGAGAACGTGGACCCGATGGGCGTCCACACGGGCGACTCGATGGTCGTCGCCCCGTCGCAGACGCTCACCGCCCGGGAGTACGTCGAATACACCGACCTCTGCCGGCGCATCATCCGCAAGATTGATGTGACGGGCGGCGGCATCAACATCCAGTTCGCCGGCAACCCCGAGAACGGGGACATCGTCATCATCGAGGTGAACCCGCGCCTGTCGCGCTCCAGCGCGCTGGCGTCGAAGGCCACGGGTTTCCCGATCGCGCGCATCGCGACCAAACTGGCTGTCGGCCTCACCCTCGACGAAATCCTGAACGACGTCACCGGCAAAACCACCGCCTTTTTCGAGCCGGCTGTGGACTACTGCGTCTTCAAGATCGCCCGGTTCACGTTCAAGAAGTTCCCGCAAGCCAAAGCGGCGATCAACACTTCGATGAAATCGGTCGGTGAGGCGATGGCCATCGGACGCACCTTTAAGGAGGTCCTCCAGAAAGGCGTCCGCAGCCTGGAGATCGGGCGCTACGGCCTGGGATTCGACGGCAAGGACCATCTCGTCCCCGAACCGAAGGACGAAGCGGAACTGACACACAAACTTGTCGTGCCGAACGACATGCGCCACTTCTACGTGAAGCGGGCGCTGGAGCAAGGCTGGACCGTTGAGCGTGTGGCGGACCTGACGAAGATTGACCGGTGGTTCATCGAGAACATTCGCGAGATCCTCCAAACCGCCGAACGCATCGCCGCGTACAAAGGCCGACTCGCCAAGATGCCCGACGACCTGCTGCGCGAGGCCAAGCGGGCCGGGTTCTCCGACGTCCAGATCGGATTCCTCACAGGGAAGGACGAACTGGCGGTCTGGAGCGAGCGCGAAAGAAGAGGCATCCGCCCCGCCTACAAACTTGTGGACACGTGCGCCGGCGAAACGAGCGCCGACCACCCCTACTACTACTCCACCTACGAGCCGGTGGATGAGAATCGCGTGACCGGCAAGAAGAAGATTATCATCCTCGGCGGCGGGCCGAACCGCATCGGCCAGGGCATCGAGTTCGACTACTGCTGCTGCCACGCCTCCTACGCTGTCAAGGAACTCGGCTACGAGGCCATCATCGTCAACTCGAACCCCGAAACCGTCTCCACCGACTACGACACCTCCGACAAACTCTACTTCGAGCCCCTGACGCGCGAGGACGTCCTGGAGATCGTCCGGGCCGAGAAGCCCGAAGGCGTCATCGTCCAACTCGGCGGCCAGACGCCGCTGAACCTCGCCGTCCCTTTGGAAAAGGCCGGCGTGCGGATCCTCGGCACGAGCCCCGACTCCATTGATCTGGCCGAGGACCGCAAACGGTTTCAGCAACTGCTGGGCAAACTGGGGCTGATTCAGCCGGACAACGGGACGGCCAACTCCTTCGACGAGGCCAAGGCCATCGCCGCCGACATCGGCTATCCGGTCGTGGTCCGGCCGTCGTACGTCCTCGGCGGTCGCGCCATGGAAATCGTGTTCGACGAAGAGGAACTGGCCCGCTACATGGCCGAGGCCAAGATCGCCTCCGAGGCCCTCGCCGAGCATCCCATCCTCGTGGACAAGTTCCTTGACAACGCCATCGAGGTGGATGTGGACGCCGTCGCCGACGGCAAGACCTGCGTCGTGGCCGGCATCATGGAGCACATCGAGCCGGCCGGCGTCCACTCCGGCGACGCCGCCATGGTCATGCCCCCCATCACCCTCACCGACGAGGTTTTGGAGCGCCTCCGCGAGCACACCAAGGCCCTTGCCTTGGCGCTCGGCGTCAAGGGCCTCATGAACGTCCAGTATGCCGTCCGCGACGATGTCATTTACGTCTTCGAGGTCAACCCCCGCGCCAGCCGCACCGTCCCCTTCATCTCCAAAGCGATCGGCGTCCCCCTGGCCGCCATCGCCACGAAGGTCATGCTCGGCCATTCGCTCGAGGACCTCGGGTTCACCAAGGAGGTGGCGATCGGCCACTTCGCCGTCAAGGCCGCCGTCTTCCCCTTCGTCCGGTTCCCCGGCGTGGACGCCGTCCTCGGGCCGGAGATGAAGAGCACCGGCGAGGTCATGGGCATTGCGGAGTCGTTCGGCGTGGCCTACGCCAAGGCCCAGCAGGGCGCGGGGCACGTCCTGCCGCTCGAAGGCACCATCTTCATTTCCGTCCGCAACAGCGACAAACGCGACATCGTCTTCATCGCCAAGAAACTCGAGGACCTGGGGTTCGATATCGTCGCCACGGAGGGGACCGCGGCCGCCCTCGCCCGCAACGACGTCCGCGTCCGCCGCCTCGAACGCATCAGCATAGGACGGCCTAACGTCCTGGACCTCATGAAGAACAAGGAGGTCCGCCTCGTCATCAACACGGTGAGCGGCAAGACACCCCGCAAGGACGAGATCACCATCCGCACCCAGGCGATTGCGAACGGCATCCCGCTCATCAGCACCATCGCCGCCGCCGGCGCGTTCGTCAACGGGATCGAGGCATTAAAGAAACGCGGCCTGGCGGTCAAGTCGCTCCAGGAGTACGGCACGCACTACGCCCCGCCGAAGTCCGCCGGCCGTTGACCGCCGCCGAGCGACCTTGCCGCGCGCCTTACGGTCGCAGCCGCATTTGGCGAGCGCCAGAGCGGTCGCTTTCCGGCGCGGTCCAGGCGCCCGTCCAGACGGGCCGCATGCTCGGGGCGAGTTATCTGGTTTATGCTGCGCCCCAGACCGGCGGACCTCGCCCGACGCTCGGCCTCCTGTGCATCGAGGTCGGCAGCGGAAATGTGCTGTACGAACGGGCGGTCGCCTTGGACTTGCCCCGGGACGATGCCGGAATGACACGTGGGGCGGGGTGTATCCCGCATTTAGCAAGGCCACCATATCTTGTGGGAATGCGAAATGGAGCCCCAACAACGGGGTCTGCCCGTGGCGAAAAAAAATTTCAAAAATTGTCCAAAAAAAACTTGACGCCGAAAGGCGTGAGGGCTACAGAGGGAAGAGTAATCCATTTCCTGCAAGAGATGTGAAGGCTACAGAGCTGGCCTTTCGCAGGTTTTATGCGGCGCGGGTGGCGGTGGAGAAGAGTTGTGCGAGGGTTCCGGCCATTTCGCGTAAGCCCCTGCGCCGGGGGGCACAGGCGAAAATGGTTTGCCGGATCGTTTCCCCGCGGACGGCGG
>DATKUU010000040.1:0-21772 GCA_035530455.1 Phycisphaerae bacterium
CGTACGACATCTTCGGCGCCAGCATCCGCGCCTCCCGGTATCCCCCGACGATCTCCTCCAGCGCCGCCACCACTTCCGCCGGCGCCGCCAACCTCTTCATCGCCTCCACCTTCGGCCCGAGCGCTGCCGCCCGCGCTTCCCCCGTCGCCGCCAACGCCTCGGCCAGCACGGCGTCCTCCGCCAGCGTCCGCGGCTTCAATTCCCCGCCCTCCCCCTCCGCGATCGGCTTCTTCAGCCCCGCGTACACGCCCTGCGGAGACTTCAGCAGAATCTCCGCCGTCCCCTGCGCCCGCACCTGCGCCTCGGCCCCCTTCTCCTGCCGCCCCGCCAGGTCCTGGTACGCCTTTGCCGCGAGCGCCCAATCCCCGTTCTTCCGCAGCGCCTCAGCCAGGAGGCGCATCGCTTCGGTCTTAGTGTCCTTGTCCCGGACACTCGCCGCAAACGGCCTCGCCGCCTCCACCGCCTCCGCACACTGGCCGCCGTCCAGCAGCGCCTGAATCTCCGCCAGCCGCTGCTGCTGCGCCTCCGCCGGCTCCAGCGCCAGGACCGAACCCGCCAACGCCAACACCGCCGCCAGCCCTGCCACATGACGCATCGCGCGCCTCCTCTCCGCCTGCTTGAACACTCGCCACGACATCCCGTTGCATTATACCGCCCCGCCCCGGCATGGGGAAACCCCTGTCCCCTAGCGCGTTGACACCCCCGCTTCCGGTGCTATAATCCCCAGGCCAATCGAAAGCCGGCCCTGGGTGGGGGCATAGCTCAGCTGGGAGAGCGCCTGGATGGCATCCAGGAGGTCGGGGGTTCAAATCCCCCTGCCTCCACCAGTCTTCGTTCGCCGCTTGCGGTGAACGAAGACTGCCGCGGCGAAGCGGCTTTCCAGCCGCGAAGCCGGGCGGCTTCTTCGCATCCGACGGCGCGGCGAACTTCGCCTTGGCAAGCCACTTCAAAACATCCAATGCGGCGGGGCAAAGGCTACCCGCGCCTACGATCCCCCCCTCGCACCCCCCTACGGCTTGGCCTTATGGCGGACGATCTCGCCGGTCTCCATGAAAACGACGTGCTCGGCGATGTTGGTGCAGAGGTCGCCGATCCGCTCCAGGTTCTTCGCGATGACGATGTAGTGCGTCGCGAATTCCAGATGCTCGGGGGCGTGCGCCACGTCCTCCAGAAGGAGCCGATAGGCCTCCTCGTTCAGGACGTCCACGGCATCGTCGCGCTGGCGGACGCGGCCGGCGAGCACCGTGTCGCGCTTCCCGAAGGAGTCCAGCGCGTCGGTCAACATCTCGTGGACGATGCGCTCCATCTCGGGGATTTCGTCGGGGACGCGGCCGGCGGTCGTGTGGGGGAGCGGCTCGATGCACTCCGCAATGTTCACCGCCATGTCGCCGATGCGCTCCAGGTCCGTGTTGATCTTGATGACGGCCATCACGCTGCGCATGTCGAGGCGTCCCGGTTTCGGGCCGGTCAGGAGCGCCAGACACCCCTGCTCGATGGCGACTTCCTGCGCGTCGGTCCGGGCGTCCTCGTCCACCGCCTGCCGCGCCGCTTCCACGTCCAGGGCCGCCAGCGCCTTCCGCACGCGGCGGAAGCGGGCCAGCACCTCGCCGCCCATCGTCTTCAGTTCGTCGCGCAGCCAGTCCACGCTCAGCACGGGTTCCTTCGCCATCGGCATCTCCTTGCGAATGCAGCCGGGCCATGCCCGGATGCGGACTATTCCTCCGGCATGGGAAGCACATACGGCCGGCCGGTCGCCTCGTCCAGGCGCACGCGGACCGGCGTCTCATAGACCGCTTCGAGCCGATCGGCCGACAGCACCTGGACCGGCGACCCCGCCGCCGCTACCCGCCCTTCGGAAATCAGCACCACGTCGTCGGCATACGCGCCGGCGAGGTTCAGGTCGTGGCTCACGCACAGGACCGTCAGTCCGCGCTCCCCCACCAGCCGCCGCAGCAGCCGATGGATCGCGTGCTGGTGCTTGATGTCGAGGAAAGAAGTCGGCTCGTCGAGGAGCACAAGTTCCGGCTCCTGGGCGAGGGCGCGGGCGATGAGGACGCGCTGACGCTCGCCGCCCGAAAGGTCCTCCAGGTTCCGCTCGGCGAAGCGCTCCGTGTCCGTCAGGCGCAGCGCCTCCCGCGCGGCGTGCCAGTCCGCCGCACTCTCGAACCCCAGCGCGCCGGTGTGGGGGCTGCGGCCCATAAGCACCGTCTCCAGCACCGTGAACGCCAGGACCGAGGTGGTTCCCTGCGGCACGTAGGCCAGGCGCCGCGCCAGCGCCCCCGCCGGGTAACGCTGGAGCGGCACGCCCGCCAGACGCACCTCGCCTGCGCTCGGCGCGAGAAGCCGCAACACGATCCGCAGCAGCGTCGTCTTGCCGCTCCCGTTCGGACCCAGCAGCGCGACGAACCGGCCTCGCCCCACCCCGACCGACAGGCCGCGCAGCACCGGCGGCCCCCCCGCGTACGCGAAAGTGAGGTCGCGGACGTCCAGATAAGGCCCGTCGGCCCGGTGGAGGGTCTCGGTCATTGGACTTCGGCTGCTCTGCGCCATCGGGTCCTCAAGAGGTACACGAAGAACGGCCCGCCGCACATCGCCGTCAGCACGCCGACCGGCAGCGACCGGTCGCTTGCCCCTTCCCACAGACACGCCGCGAGGTCGGCCAGCACGAGGAACGTCGCCCCGAGAAACACCGACGCGGGGACAAGCCGACGATGGTCCGGTCCGAGAACGATCCTCAGCCCATGCGGCACGATGAGTCCGACAAAGCCGATGGGCCCGGCCAACGCCACCGCGGCCCCCGTCAGGAGGCTGGCCGAGACAAACGTCGTCATCCGGAGCCGCCCGACGCGGACGCCGAGCGACCCGGCCGTTTCTTCGCCCGCGGCCACCAGATTGAACCCCTTAGCCAGGAAAGCGTAGAGCACCCCGACGGCCGCAACGAGCGCCGCCATGACGCCGATAAGGACCCATTGCGGTCCGAAGGCGCCGATGTTGCCCATCATCCAGAGCGCGATGTCGCCTCGCTCCGCCGGCCGCGCCAGCGCCGTCACCAGCATGATCGCCGCACCATAGAACACGTTCGCGACAACGCCCGTCAGCAGCAGCGTGTACGGTTCCAGACGTCCGCGGCGCTGGGCGATTGCATAGACGAGGCCGACGGTCACTAGCGCGCCCAGAAATCCGAACGCCGGCGCAAGAAGGCTGCTGAGGAAGAGGCTGGCGAGGATAAACCCGAGGCCGGCGCCCCCCGAGACGCCCAGAACGTACGGGTCAGCCAGGGGGTTGCGCAGCAGCGCCTGAAATGCCAACCCCGCCAGCGCCAGGGCCGCGCCGACGACCCCCGCCGTCGCCACCCATTCCAGGCGCAGCGCGAGGACGTTCCGCAACTGGGCCGGCGAGTCCCACGTCCAGAGTTTGCCGCCGACAACAACAGACACCGTCGCCACGCCGACCCAGACGCCGACCCAGGCGAGGATCGAAAGCACATAGCGTCGCGCGGTGAACAGTCGGGGGATCATGGCGACGGCGCCTCTTTCCGCTGGGGATGAATCGCCTCGGCCAGACGTTCGGCGGCCTGGCCCACGCGCGGACCGGGGATCGTCAGATACGGCTCCGTCAGAATATGCACGCGGCCGTTCGCCACCGCCGGCACGCCCGTCAGGCTCGCCCAACTTTGGCGAATGGTCTCCACGCGATCCGGCGGCGCGTTGGAGCCGACGGCGTTGATAATGACCACGTCGGGCGCGAGCGCGATGACCTGCTGAGGACTCAGGGTCGGCCAGTTGGCCTCGTCCGGATAGACATTCTCGGCGCCAGCCACGTCCAAGAGGCCGTCCACGAACGTCCCGCGACCGGCCACCAGAACCCGCGACGAGCCGACGCTCATCGGACACACAAAGAGGACGCGCGGGCGCGAAAGCCCCGCCACTTGCTTACGCACGCGGTCCAGGTCGCCCTGAATGCGGTCCAGGAGGGCTTGGGCGGCCTCCTCCTCGCGCGTCTCGCGTCCCAGGGTGCGGATGGCATTGAGCATCTCGTCCATCCGGTCGGCCTGGAGCGGAACCACGCGAATGCCCAGACTTTCCAGCCGCGCGAGCGTCGCGTCGTGGCGCACGGCCTCAGGCCTCGCCACAAGAAACGCGAGGGTCGGCTCCAGGCGAATGATCTTCTCAAGGCTCAGATGGATCGTGTCGCCGACGGCGGGGACGGCCAGCGCCTCGGGCGGATAGGTGCAATAGGTCGAGCGGCCGACCACCCGGTCGCCCAAGCCCATGGCGAAGAGGATTTCGGTGATGTTCGGCGTCAGGCTGAGGATGCGCAGGGGCCGCTCGCCTCCCGGCGCGGAGGGACCGGCCGGCGGGGACTCCGAGCAGGCGAGCCCCGCCCCCAGAAAGGCCAGGCCCGCCGCTACCACCGCCGCTCTGCGCCACGGACGCATCATCATCCCGCCGATTCTATGAAGCCTGCCGGCACAATCAAGGCTAATGGCCGACCCCGCCGCGCGGGGGTGTGGCCGCGGATTCCGGCACTTGAGGGAAAGCGCCACCTAGGGATCGTGTGGCACGGCCGGTCTTGCCCGGCCGTGCGTCTGCGCACGGCGGGACAAGGCCCGCCGTGCCACACAGAAGCGAGCGGCGCTCGCGGCCCCAAACGTGGCGCCGCTCGGCGTATTGTTTGGCGGGCTGGCGTGCCGGATTGTTGACGGCTGCGGGGGGGGTCTGGTAGGATTGGTGTCGCGCGGCGCTCACGCGCGACAGAGCGGCCGGAGAACTTTCGATGGCGACAAGCGGCGATCCCCCCCGGCATGTGCCGGCACGGCGAACGATGGGCCTGGCGCCCGTCACCGCCGCCCGCGCCCATCTGGAATGCACGGGCGGCCCGGAAAAGGGTCAGACGTTCCGCGTCGCCCCGGGGACCACCACCCTCGGCCGCGACGCCGCCTGCGAGGTGGCGCTGACGGAAACGGCCGTCTCGCGCCAGCATTGCCGCATCGAACGCCGCGGCGACCAGTGGCTGCTGAAGAATCTCAGCGACAACGGGACGCGCCTGAACCGCAAGCCGGTGGACGAGGCGCCGCTGGCGGACGGCGACGAGATCCGGGTCGGCGCGAAGACACGCCTGCGGTTTGTGACGGAGAGCGTGGCGCTGACGCCGAGCGGCCGGCCGCAATTCCGTCCGCGCGGCACGGCCGAGGAAGCGGAACAATCCCCCGCCGAAAAGAGCGCCGAAGAGGGCAAGCAGCCTTCCCTCTTGCGCCGACGAAAGGGCCTTTTCATCGGCCTGGGGATCTACCTCTTGGCCCTTGTCCTGCTGGGGGCCGTCCTCGCGCTCCGCGGGACGACCGGCACCGGCCGCGACCAGATCCCCGTGCTCGGCCTGGAAGACATGATCCGCCCGGCGCCGGGCGCCCAGCCGCTGCGCCTCGTCCGGGAGTCCCAGCAGGGCGTCTGGTGCGAGGACGAGTTGGGCCAGCCCGTCCTCGTCCCGATCGAGGATTTCCGCTCCGGCAAGGCCGAGCGCCTGGCGGGCATCCGCCAGGCGATTGAGGGAAAAGCGGACGAGTACCGCAACGACCCGCAATTCCAGACAAACCCGGCGGCGGCGAAGGCGTTCCGCGACCAGGCTCTCGACCTTTACGACCGGCGCGCCACCAAACCCGGGAACCTTTTCGGCGCCGTCCGCAGTTTCCAGAAGGCGCTGGCGTGCTACGGCGGCCGGGGCTACTTCCCCGACCAGCCGACCGTGGACAAAATCCACCTCGATGCTATCCGCGAACTCATTGACCGCGTCCCCCGGGAATACAATAACGCCATCCTGGACGAGAAGAACGGCGACTACGGCCGGGCCGCAGAACGCTACCAGCAAATCCTCAAAATGGTCCCCGAGAAAGACAACCCCATCGTCGTGAACGTCAACCTCCGCCTGACGGCCCTGCAGGTGCATCTGAAGAAGCGTTAGGCGGCGGGGCTTGCGGTTCCTCGACCGGATACTTCCGGCTGAACTCCTCAAAACCCTTCGGGGCCGCCGGCGGCGGTTCGGGCGCCGCCGGAGGCTCGGCCGGCTGGGGGGACTCGGGCGCCTCAGGCGGCTGAGGCACCGGCGCTGCAGCCGGCGCCGGTCCCCCGCCCCACGGCTGCCAGACGCCGGCCACCACCAGAATCGCCGCCACGAGCGCCGCCAGGCCGACACCAATCGCCAGGCCGAGCAGGACCTGCGGCCGATCGGCAAACCATTCGACGGGCTCCTCGGCCGCGGCACGCAAGAACCGCCCCAGCCGCCGGGCCGACACCGCCGCACGCCGCCAGGGCGGCACGGAGACGGGACGCTCGTCGAGTCGCGGCACGAGGCGCTCGACCTGGTGGCGACCCAGGCCGACCAGCGCGCCGACGGCGGCCAGGAGCCGGTGCTTCGCATCCAGCCGACCCCCCAGGCGCCGGACGCGGCGGCCCATCCGAAGGACCGCCCCCGCCGCATCCTCGCGCGCCTCCCGCACGAGCGGCATCCGCTCCAGCAGGCGCGACTCCTGCGTCACCTCTTCGGCGACGACGCGCGCCAGCCGCTCCGGCACGCCGAGCGCTTTCTGAAGCCGTTTGACAGCCTCGGCCCGCCGCTCCAGGGGGATGTCGTCGAGGCAACTGCCCAGGATAACCGCATCGCGATAAATCCATAGCCCTTTGGGCAAATTCAGGCCGTGCTCCCCGCGCGGCGGCCAGGAGTCCATCTGCGGCCGAAGGAACCGCACAATCGTCGGAATCAGCCGCGACACCGGCACGCCGCGCTCCCGGCAGGCGACGAGCCAGGCCTCGAACGTCTCGGGGTCGTGCGGCCGGCCGGTGCAACGCCGCTCATACAGCGATTCAATCGCCTCCCGCCACCGCGCGAGCAATTCGTTGTCGTACAGGCGCCGGCGGTCGGCGTTCGTCAGGACCGAGACCGCCTGGCCGACGTCCGACAGGAGGTCCAGCGCCTCCCTGCGGTAACGGCCGATCTGGTAGGAGCGGATCTTGCGCTTGACTTCGCGCGCCGCCTGGAGGATGACGGCCGAGTCCCACTCCATGGGCGGAACGCCGAGCAGGTCGTAATACGTCGGCGCGGGGCTCGTCACCCCCAGCCACTCCCGATAGAGGTCCTCGCGGGACGGGCGGCGATCTCGGTTGTCGGCAGGACGGTCGGCCATGTCTATTCGCACGATCGGGTCTGAAACCGGTTCCCACTATACCGATTTGCCGCCCGCCTCACAATCGGAAGCGCCGCGCAAGCGCGGCGGCTAAACGCGCGCTGCGGGACCGTGGCGCCGGTCGAATAGCGGGCGCGCGCCGTTCACGTTTAGCCGCCCCGCTTGCTTGCCACGCCGAAGCCTTTGGCGAAGGCGGGCGGGGCGCGTGCCGTTTCAACAACACCCACCGCCACACAAGGGTCGCCAACGGGGTGGACGAGGCACGCGGGCCCGGCTACACTTTACCCGAACCTGTGTGGAGCCGCACGTCCCATGGCAAAGGAAACCTGGCGAACCGTGCCGCTGGCGGAAGCGCTCGCCCGGCCGGAGGTGCGCGATTGCCTGGCGCGGGCGTCCGGGGCCGGTCCCCTGTGCGACCGGTGCCTCGGCCGCCTCGTCGCCCAGGTGGACACGGGTATGAGCAACGCGCAGCGCGGGGCCCAGGTGCGCCAAGCCCTCCGTGCGGCGCCCCCGACCGGCGCCTGTGCAATCTGCCACGGCCTGTTCGGAGAACTCGAGGCCTGGGTCGAGCGCGCGCGGGCGGCGCTGGCGAACCTGGAGTTCGACACGCTTCTTGTGACGTCGCACGAAGACGCCGCCCTGGCGGCACGCGAGGAGGCGCTGCACGCCGTCACCGGCGCCGACCTCGCCGAACCCTACAAGCAGGAGTTCAACCGCGAGGTCGGCTCCCGCCTCTGCGATGCCACGGGCGCCGAGCCCGACTTCGCGCACCCGGACGTCGTTGTCGTCGCCGACCACACCCGCGGTGCGGTGACGCTCGATGTCCGTCCGCTCTTCGTCGCCGGGCGGTATCGGAAACTGGTGCGCGGCCTGCCGCAGTGCCGATGGGCCGCCTGGCCGTCGAGCATCCAGCAAATCGTCGGCGACCCGGTCATGCAGGCCGCCGAGGGCGAGGACCACCTCTTCCACGGCTGCGGGCGCGAGGACACCGACGTCCGATGCCTGGGCGAGCGGCCGTTCGTCCTGGAGGTCAAGCGTCCGCGCCGCCGGCGCCTGGATTGGCCGGCGCTGGCGCGGCAAATCGGAGAATCGGGCAAGGTCCAGGTCCTGGATCTTGCGCGCTCGGGCCCGAAAGAGGCGGCCCGGATCAAGGCCCTGCGGCCGGAGAAGACGTATCGGGCGCTCGTGCGGCTCGCCGAACCGGCGGAGAATCCGGCGGCACTCGATCGGCTCGTGGGGAAAATCCGCCAGCAGACGCCGACGCGCGTGCTCAGGCGCCGACCGGACTTGCGGCGCGTGCGCCGAGTGCAGAGCCTCGCGTGGCGGGCGCTCGACCCGCGCACCATCGAACTGGAGGTCCGCACCGAGGCGGGCCTGTACGTGAAGGAACTCGTCAGCGGCGACGGCGGGCGCACGCGCCCCAGCGTGGCAGAAGTGCTCGGCACGGCGGCCGAGTGCGCCGAGTTGGACGTCCTGGCGATTCACCTCGACGATTCATCCCACTAAAAACAATAGTCCCAAAGTGTTAGTGGAAATCGTCCTAACCTTTTCCAGAAACAATACTTATCCGATAATTACCCCAGGGGTAATTATCGGATAAGGGGGACAGCGTAGGGCCGGCCGCGATCGTAGCCCGTGACACTGGTGAAGCCCGCCTGGCGCAGCGCGCGTTCGGCCTCGGCGAAGGCGTGGGCGACGTCGCCGGGCCGATGGGCGTCGGAGCCGACCGTCACCAGCCGACCGCCGAGGCGGCGGTAGCGCCGCAGGATTTCCTCGTCGGCCGCCAAGCCCTGACGGCGGTCGTGCAGGTGGTGCGTGTTGACCTCGATCGCCACGCCGCCGGCGACGCAGGAGGCGAGGATTCGCTCAACGCGCTCCCAGTAGGCCGCGTCGCGGTACGGCTCGACGAGAGCCGGGGCCTGTTTATAAACGTAGTCGAAATGGCCGAGGGCGTGGCACCATCCCGATTCGGCAAGTGCGGCGGTCTCGGCGAGGTAGTCGTCCAGAAGTTCCGCAAGGTCCGCCGCATCCCGGTCCTCGGCCGACAGGCCGTAGATGGGGCGCCCGGCGGCGGTGTGGACCGAGCCGAGGACGAAGTCCAGGTCCATGGCGGCGAGGGTCTCGCCCGGCTCCGTGCCGTAGGCGCGGCGGAAGTCGAACTCGATGCCTTTGCGGATGACGAGCCGTCCGGCGTAGCGGGCGCGGGCGTCGGCGACGGCGGCGGAGAACGCCTCGTCGTCCAGAAACCCATATCCCGGGTCGCTGCGGTCAAAGTCCAGGTGCTCGGTGAAGCAGATGTCCCGGAGTCCGGCGGCGAGGGCGGCCTCGCACATGGGGGCGACGGAGGTGTGGGCGTCGGCGCTGTGGGCCGAGTGAAGATGATAATCGGTCGGGATCACGCTGCCTCCGTTGTTAGCTCACTGGGTGCACCACAAAAAAGCGGCACTTCTTCGCCCGGAGGGTGCCACGGTTTGCTTGTCAAACCGTGCGCTCGACACCCGCCCCACCGATTGACAAGCAATCGGTGGCACGCCTCGATGTTGCCACTTTCCTGTGGTGCACGCCGGTCACTCCGAGCGGATGAACTCCGTGTACATGGTTGCATAGGGTCCGCCGCGCGCCAGGAGTTCCTGGTGCGTTCCGGCTTCGGTGATGCGTCCGCTCTCGATGACCAGGACGCGGTCGGCTTTCCGGACGGTGGAGAGGCGGTGGGCGACGATGAAGGAGGTCCGCCGCTCCGTCAGCCGACCGAGCGCCTGCTGGATCGCGAGTTCCGTCTGCGTATCCACGCTCGAGGTGGCCTCGTCGAGGATGAGGATTCGCGGTTCGGCCAGCATGGCGCGGGTGAAGCAGACCAGTTGGCGCTGTCCGGCGGAGAGGCCTTCGCCCCGCTCGCCCACCTCGGTCTGATAGCCGTCGGTCAGGGCCTCGATGGCGCGGTGGCTGCCGATGCGGTGGGCGCACTGGACGACCTCGGCATCGGAGGCATCGGGCCGGCCGTAGCGGATGTTGTCCATCACGGTGCCGGCAAAGAGGAAATTCTCCTGCAGGACGATGCCCATGTGGCGGTGCAGGCCCCGCTGCGCGATGGAACGAACGTCCCGGCCGTCAATGCGTACCTGGCCGTTAGAGGTTTCGTAGAACCGTGCGATGAGCCGGCAGACGGTGGTCTTGCCGGCGCCGGTCGGTCCGACGAGGGCGACCGTCTGGCCCGGCCGGACGCGGAACGAAACGTCGTGGAGCACCGTCACGCCGGGATTGTACTCGAACGTGACGTGGTCGAACTCGACGTCGCCGTCGAGCGAGGGCGGGTCGAAGGCGTTGGGAGCATCCACGATGTCGGGCTGGGCGTCGAGGACCTCGAGGATGCGTTCGGCCCCCGCCAGGCCGTGCAAGAGTTGATTGTACAGTTCGCTCAGCATCTCGATGGGGCGGAAGAGGAGTTCCTCGTAGACGAGGAACGCCAGCACCGTGCCGGGCGTGATGGCCCCCTGCGAGACGCGGTAGCCGCCGAACAGGATGACCGTCAGGCGCGCCACGGTCCGCAGCGCGTCCATGCCGACTCTGTACCGCCCGTGGACGCGCGCGGTCATGACGCGCGTTTCGTAGAGGTCGCCGGTAAGGCCGGCGAAGTGCTCCATGTTTCGGCGTTCGCGTGCGAAGGCCTGGATGACGCGGGCGCCCGCAATGGACTCGGCCAGGTTGGCCGTCAGCCGACCCGTCTGCGTCCGGACGTCGCGCCAGACGACGGTGCCGCGCTTCCGGAACCACGTCGTCAGCACCACCAGGACCGGAAAAATCGGGGCCACCGCCAGGAACATCAGCCGGTCCTCCTGGAGCATCAGAAGGATGCCGAAGACGAGCGTGGCCAGGGCGCTCATGAAATGGTTCGGGGCCCACTCGATGGCGCCTTCCACGGCGCCCATGTCGCTCGTGCCGCGAGCAATAATCTGGCCCGACTTTATCCGCTCGTAGAAGCGCAGGCTGAGGGCATGCAGGTGATTGAAGAAGCGCTGGCGCATCTCATACATGAACCATTGGGCCAGCCGACCCGTCCGCCAGACCTCGAAGCGCCGGATGACCAACTCCACCAGAAAGAGGCCGCCGAACGCCAGGAACATCAGCCTCAGATGCCGCCACGCGTTGTCCTTGAGGACCGCGGCCTCGGCCTTCGGCGCCACGGTCCCCTCCAGGGCGCCGGCCAGGGCGCCTGCGGGAGCAGCGGAAGTTTCCCGGCCGACCGCGGCCAGCAGCGCCGGGCCTTGGGCCTCCGCCGGGGCGAAGGCGGCGCCCTGCAGCGCCCCCACCACGCCGTCCACCGTCCACTTGAGCAACTTGGGCGTGGCCAGGCCGATGACCGTCAGCGCCAGCGTCAGGCTGACGTTGATCACTATCTGCCGGCGGTGCGGGGCCAGCCACCCCAGCACGCGCCGGAACGCCTGCCGGTTGAAGCCCTTCGGCGCCGTCTCGCCGACATGTCCGAGTCCGCGCGGGCTCATCGCGGCGCCTCCCCTGCGGACTCGTCGAGGCCCAGTTGCCACTGCATCTCGCAGAACTCGCGATACGGCCCCTCGACGGCGATGAGATCCTGGTGCCGGCCTTTCTGGACGATGCGGCCCTGGTCGAGGACGATGATGAGGTCCGCGCGTTTGACGGTCGAGGCGCGGTGGGCGATGATAAAGGTGGTCCGGTCCTTCATGACCTCGGCCAGGGCATCCTGGATGGCGCGTTCGGTGGTGGAGTCCACGCTGGCGGTGGCGTCGTCGAGGATGAGGACGCGGGGGTCCACGAGGAGCGCCCGCGCGATGGCCACGCGCTGGCGCTGCCCGCCGGAGAGCGTCACCCCGCGCTCCCCCACCATCGTATCGTAGCCCTGCTCGAAGGCGTCGGCGAACTCGTCCACGCGTGCGCGGCGGGCGGCGTCCTCGATGGCGCGCCGCTCGGCCTCGGGCACGCCGAACGCAATGTTCCCCGCCAGGCTCGTCGAGAAGAGGAACGTGTCCTGGAACACAAAGCCGATCTCGCTGCGGAGGGCCTCGGGGTCCACGTCGCGGATGTCGGCCCCGTCCATGAGGATGCGTCCCTTCTGGGGGTCGTAGAATCGCGCCAGGAGTTTAATGAGCGTGCTTTTGCCGCTTCCCGTCGCGCCTACCAGCGCGACATTCGTGCCCGACGGGATGTCGAGGCCGATGTCGCGCAGGACCGGCTCGTCGCCGTAGGCGAACGTGACCGCCTCGAAGACGACGTGTCCGCGGCCGTCGGGCATCGGCCGGGGCGAGCCCGGCGCCTGGATGTCGGCCGGGGCGTCGAGAATCTCGAACACCCGCTCGGCCGAAACGAACCCGTGCTCGATGGCGGGCATCATGCGGGCGATCATCCGCCCGTTGTTCGTCAGCACCTGCGACCATCGGAACACCGACCAGATGAGCCCCACCGCCAGCGCGCCCTCCAGCGCCCGGTACGTGGTCATCGCCAGCATCGCCAGCAGGTTCACCGAGCCGAGGAAGAACACCGCCGGGAAATAGGTGCTGAACGTCCGCGCCAGGCGGATCCACCGCTCGTAGATGCCCCGGTTGGTCTTCTCGTAGCGCTCGCGTTCAACATCCTCGCGCGCAAACGCCCGGATCACCTGCACGCCCTGGACGTTTTCCGACAGGACGGCCGTCGCCTCGTCCAGTTGGTCGCGCATCTCGTGAAACATCGGGTGAATCTTCCGGGAAATCAGGACGACGGCCAGGACATAGACGGGGACGAACGGCAGGGCCACCAGCGCCACCCACCGGTCGAAGAACACCAGGACCGACATGTAGCCCAGGAGCGAAAAGACGATGCGCGGCCCGTCCACCAGGACCATCGTGTAGAAGACGTGCAGCATGTTGACGTCGCCGATCGTCCGGTTGATAAGTTGGCCGGAATCCTGCTTATCGAAATACGAGAAACTCTGGTGCATCAGTTTGCGGTAGATCCGGCGCTGGAGGTCCGTCAGAACCTTCATCCGCAGGTGCGTCATCACGATCGTGTTCGCGTACCGCAGCGCCATCCCCACCGCCGCAAACGCCGCAATGACCCCCGCGATGCGCACCAGCGGCAGGAAGGCCGACCACTCGAAATCCGTCCCGGCGAGGAGGTCCAGGAGTTGGTTGATGCCGACGCCTTCGATCCACGGCTGGATGACGGCGGGGAGCATCAGCGCCAGGCCCAGCCCGATGCCTCCCGCGATGAGCGGAAGGTACGGCCGCGCCAACGCCATCATGCGCCGGAAAATGACTCGCTTCGGAAGCGTCGTCTCGAACTCGTGATGGCCTCGACTGGACATCTCGCTGACAGTCAACTCCCCTCTCGAAGCAACCGGAACTCCCCCGCCCTGCCCGGCCGGGCGTCACCCCCTCTGTATATCGCACGCCGGCCGCCGCCACAAGCGCCAAACGGCCCGCGGTCGCCTAGGCGACCGGCTAAACAAGCGCGACCCCGCCGCGCCGACGTTTAGCCGCCGCGCTTGCGCGGCGCGCGCCGTTTCGTCGCCAAGCGCACGCGCAAAACCCCTTGCCGCCTCCGCCGCCCCTCTGTATGCTGGCCCCCCGACGCCGAAACGGACGCCCCCCATGGCCGCCGAAAAGCCGCCGCGAGTCCTCATCGTCGAGGACGAGCCCGACATGAACAAGTTGCTGGCCGAGGTCCTCTCGGCCTACGGCTTTGCGCCGATATCGGCCGGCACAGGCGAGGAGGCCCTCGAGTACATCGCCAAGCATCGGCCCGACGCCATCCTCCTGGACCTGATGCTCCCCGGCCTGAGCGGCTACGAACTCTGCCGACGACTCAAAACCAGCCGCGACACCAACCCCATCCCCGTCCTCATCCTGACGGCGCTGGACCGCGCGTCGGACCGGCGCCTCGGCTACGAGACGGGCGCGGACGACTATATGACCAAACCGTTCAGCCCCGAAGGGCTCATCAGCCGGCTCCAGGCCTGCCTGGACCGGCGACTGACGGGCGAGGCCAAGGCTCCCCTGGAGATGGTGCTGGAACCGGGCACCTCCCTGGCCGCGCTGCGGGGCGTCAATCTCCTGGCTACCGCGCTTTATTGCCGCACCACGCTCGCGACGGAGGCGATCGAGGCCCTGCGTGCGGGCCTGGCGCGCCTGACCGACGCCGCCGCCAAGTGGGCCGACCGGCATCACGGACAGCCGCCCGCCCAGGTGCTCGTCCACCTCGACGGCCGCCTCCTCGTTCTGGAGTGGCGACCGGGGGCGGAGGGCGCCGAGGCGTTCCTCGCCGAACACCTCGGCGAAGGGTCGGAGACGGTCGCCTCGTGGTTCGCGTCGGGCGCCGTGGACCGCCGCAGCGCCGCCGGCGGTGGCGTGCGATTCGAAAAAGACCTCTGAACCGCGGCGGCGGTGGATGTTGCAGCGACGTTTCCGGCCGTCTTTACGGTGATTCTCAATCGCGTGCGTGATATACTGGCTGGCGATGCTCAGGCGAGATAGACCACCCGATGGCGGATCCAAAGAAAATCGTGATCGTTGCCGGGCCCAATGGAGCGGGGAAAACCACCTTCGCCAAGGAGTTTCTGCCTCGCGAGGCGGGATGCCCGGATTTCATCAACGTGGACCTGATCGCAGCCGGCCTCTCGCCCTTTGACCCCGAGCGGGTGGCCCTTCAGGCCGCCAGGCTGATGCTCGAGGAAATTCATCGCCGCGTGCGCAAGGGGGCGACTTTCGCCTTCGAGACAACTCTGGCAGGTCGGAACTACGCCCGCTGGATTCCCCGATGGCGGGCCGCAGGATACCATGTGAAGTTGATCTTCCTATCCTTGCCGACGGCCGATCTGGCGACGGCACGCGTGGCAACGCGAGTCGCCATGGGCGGCCACAATGTGCCGGAAACCATCGTCCGACGTCGGTTTGACGCGGGTCTTCGCAACTTCAAGGCCCTCTACCGGGGGCTTGTCAATAGTTGGGTGCTGTACGACAATTCCGGGCAAACGCCGCAACCTCTTGCGACGGGAGAGAATCCATGACTCGAAAGTTCAGCGGAATCAAGGACCCGGACATCCGGAATTCGCTGCCGGCTCTGAAGCGCGCGGCCAAGCGGGCGCTGCGGGAGGGTCTGGAAACCGGGACGCCCGTCTGGGTCATCAAGAACGGCCGGATGGTGGACCTGACTCGCGGCAAACGACGCAAGGGGCACAAGTCGCGGGCCCGGAAATAGACATCGCGTCCACCGATTACGTTCTTATTCTATGCAAGAACTCCTCCTATGATGGCTCCAATCAAAAGTGGTCCCACATGAGCCAGTGATAAAGCCAATCCTCCAACACCGGCGATGGCCCCGATAAGCGGAACGCCGCTTAGGCTCGTGGCTAGGGCGAACAGAACAACACCAAATACAATGCCAGGCAAAAAAACGGCAACGATGGCAGAGCCCACGCCACCTGCTTTCTTCCCGCCGACTATCCCGGCAATCAGTGGTCCCAGGACAGGCAACCAGCACAACAGGAGCGAAATCAGAAACATCCAGATGATCGCACTTCCAATGCTTCCTTTTCCGCTAGGCATGGTTTCTCCTTAACGTGTTGTCAACGTCCTTTGAATTGAAGTCAGCCTGCCTTTTTTGTTTGTGACCTTGCGACTGCCGTTATCCTTCGCGGAACTCGGCCCTGCATCTCACCCGGAAGTATAGATACCGGATTCGGCCTTTGCCAAGATATTCCGATGCGAGGCGGGCATCGGGCGCGGCGGCGGATTGTGGCAGTGGCTGTTAGGCCCATTCATGGGCCTTTGCCCCGCGTTAGCGGGGTGTAGCCCCGCCATTTTATGGCGGGGTGACCGGCCGCCGCCTTCCCCTTCCTTTTCCTTCCCCTCTCCGCCCCGCTTTCAGCGGGGCGGAGAGGGGAAGGAAAAAACATCAGGCTGTCTTGGCGCGCTTGCGAACCGGGGCTAAAAGCCCCGGTCTACTCGCCGCTCACGCGGCGCAAAGGCGGCTGAAGCCGCCTCAAGACGGATCCACATCAAAGCTGTGCCACGAAAAACGGCCACACCCCGGGAAAAGGGGACAGGCGCTATTTTTCTACGGCCGGATTATACCAAACGAAGGCGGAAGCCGCGGCACGGCGGCCTGGGAAGGCCGCCGCGCGGTGAGCAGGCCCGCCAAAGGCGGGTAAAAATGCCCGCCGCGCTTTCTCATTAGGTAGCACCGTTCAGTCCTGCGAATGCTCTTGGTGGGAGTTGCCGGCCGGCGTGTGCTCCGACGGGACGGTGAAGAAGAAAGCGGACCCGCGCTCGGGGGGAACCTCCAAGCCGATCCGGCCGCCCCACGATTCCACCAGCCGCTTGGCCGTCGAAAGCCCCAGGCCCATTCCCGCGACGCTGCCGGTGAAATCCTCTTCGACCTGCGTGAACTCCGCGAAGACCTTCTCGCGATCCTCGGACGCGACGCCGGGCCCGTTGTCGCACACGCGAACCCGCAGGCGGCGGTCGGCAATCTCCTCGGCCGTCACCTCCACCCGCGCCTCCGGGGCGCGCGTGAACTTGACCGCATTGTCCAGAAGGTTATCGAGGACAATCGAGAGCAGTTCCTCCGGCGCGCGGGCGCGCGGGAGGTCCCGGGGCACAAGCACGCGCCACACAATCGCCCGGTTCGGGTAGCGCTGCTCGATGCGCTCGCGGACGTGCCCCACCAGGTCCGCCAGCGACACCAGTTGCCCCGCGCGCTCCAGTTCCGTCGCCGTCAGACCCGCGTACGTCAGCACCTTCTCAATGAGGTCCGACAGTTCCTGGACCTTCGCCAGCGTGACGCGGATGGCGTCGGCGACGGGCGGCGGCACCTGGCCGTACTTCCCACGGTCAATCAGGTTCAGGTAGCCCCCGATGATCGTCAGGGGGGTCTTGAGTTTGTGGCTCATGAGGCTCAGGAAGTCGCGCTTCAGTTTCTCCTTCTGGCGCATCTCCGTGATGTCGCGAAACACCATGGCCGTGTTGTAGAGTTCTCCCCCGCGGCCCAGGATGCGGGTGTACCGGCCGGCCAGGTAGCGCGGCGAGCGGACTTTTCTCTGCGCCAGGTCCACCGTGACGGACCGGGCGCCGGACAACGCACGCAGGGCCTCCAGCGACGGTTCGACCTCGAACCGCTCGAGGGCCTCCTCGATCTTCCGGCCGACGAAGTCCTCCCCTGCGACGTCCAGCAACTCCGCCGCACGCCGGCTGATGGTCTGAATCCGCCCGTCGGCGTCCGTGATGATGATCCCGTGCGACAGATCCTGAATCACCGCGTGGAACTTCTCGCGCTCCGCCAGCATCGAGCGGTAGTACTTGATCTGAAGCAAACTCTTGACGCGGGCCAGCAATTCTCCGCGGTCGAACGGCTTGGAGATGAAGTCGTCGGCCCCGGCCTCCAGGCCGCGAATCCGGTCCGCCGTGTCCTTCAGCGCCGTAATCATGATGATGGGGATGACGGCCGTCGCCTCGTCCGCCCGGAGGCGGTGGCACACCTCGTAGCCGTCAATCTTCGGCAGCATGATGTCCAGCAGGATGAGGTCGGGGCGCTCGCTTGCGACCTTCTCGAGGGCCTCGGCGCCGTCGTAGGCGGCAAGGGTCTCGTACCCGGCCGTCCGCAGGTTCCGCTCCAGGAGTTTGACGTTGGCGGGGTAATCGTCCACGATGAGGATTTTCCCGCCGACTTTTTCGGAAGTTTCAGCCATGCGTGTCTCCGCCTTCGTCAGATCGTTCCATAACGCTATCTCAACGCAGAGAACGCAGAGGGCGCAGAGAGAAGTTTTTTAACAACTATCTATAATTTCTTTTCCTTTTGACCATTTGACGTCTTTTCTCTGCACCCTCTGCGTTCTCTGCGTTGAAGACCGCCGCGTTTTTTCGCTACGTCGTCGGCTCCAGGTCGCGCAGGAGCGTCACGATGAACGTCGTGCCCTTGCCCAGTTCGCTTTCGATCGTAACCTCTCCGCCATGGAGTCCCACCAGCCTTTTGACCAGCGCCAGGCCCAGGCCGCTCCCTTCGTGCTCGCGCCTCAAGGACGGATCCGCCTGGCGGAACTCCTCAAAGACCGCCACCTGGTCTTCCGGCGCGATCCCGATGCCGGTGTCCGAGACGCGGATGCGAATGAACTGGCGCTCGCTCCGCGCCCAGACGGTCACCCGGCCTCCCGCGTCCGTGAACTTCACGCTGTTCGACAGGAGATTATACAGGATTTGCTTCAGTTTCAGCGGGTCGGCGGTCAACTCCAGCGGCCGGGGGACGATGTCCGTTTCCAGCGTGACGCCCTTCTGGCGCGCCAGCCCGCGGACGATCCGCACCACGTCCTCCGCCAGCCCCCCGAGGTCGCACGGCTGGAGCGAGAGCACCATCGCCCCCGCCTCGAAACGCGACAGGTCCAAAAGATTATTGATAAGTTCAAGCAACTGTCGGCCGGCCCGGGCGATATCCTCGGCGAATTCACGCTGTTCGGCGCTCGGCTCGCCCGCCACCCCATCGCGGATCGCCTCCGCGAACCCGATGATCGCGCCCAGCGGGGTCCGCAGTTCGTGGCCCATGTTCGCCAGAAACTGGCTCTTCAGTTGATTCGCACGCGACAGTTCCGCGTTCAGGTCCTGCAACTCCACCGTCTTCGCCGCCACCATCTGCTCCAGATTGTCGGTGTACTCGCGCAGACGCTGCTCCAGGGCCTTGCGCTGAGCGATGTCGCGGCAGATGACGGTGTACCCCACCGGTCCCGTCGCGCCGGGATCGTACCGGATCGTCGTCACCGTCCGCGCGGGGAACCGTTCCCCCCCGCGACGCACCCGCACCCCCTCCCCCTCGTGCCGACCGTGGATCCGCAGCGTCCGCTCCATCGCCGGACCCGCCGCAACCAGCGCCTCCTCGGGGGCCACCAGGTGCGCGATCGGCCGACCGAGCATTTCCTGCGGTTCGTAGCCGAAAATCCGCCGCGCCCCCTCGTTGAAGAGCACGATCCGCCACGCCGCATCCGTCGCGATGATCGCGTACTCCGTCGAGGAATCGAGAATCGCATTCAGCGTGTCGGTGGCCTCGCGCCACTCGGCCGTGCGCTGTTCGACGCGGGTCTCCAGTTCCTCGTACATGCGGCGGAGGTGGTCTTCCATCTCGCGGAACGCCGAGGCCAGTTGGCCGATCTCGTCGCCCGATTCGAGGTTCACTTCCACATCGAGCCGGCCTCGGCCGATCTCACGCGCCGCTTCCGCCAGCCGCGCCAGCGGACGCGTCACCTGCCGCGCGATGAACAGGCCCACCAGCATCGTCAACAGCGCCCCGAATCCCCCCGCCATCCACACGAAACGGTACGCGATCCGGCCCCCCGTCGCCGCGTACAGAATCGCTCCCATCAGGGCGCCCTCCACCAACCCGACGCCCACGACAAACAGCACCAGTTTCTGCGTAATGGTCAGGTTGCGCATCGTCCGCGTCCCAACCTCCCGAGGATCCGCTGCAACCCCTCACCTGCCCCGCTCGCCGAGACGCCCCCGGATAAAGTTCTCAAACGTCGGCAACCCGGCTTGAGTCCAGCGCCGCTCGATCCGGCCTTTCAGCGCCGCGTTCTCGCGAAACATCGCTTCCAGCGCCGCCCGCTGCTCCTCCGGAGCCGAGCCGACAATGTGCCGGTCGTGGCAGTCCACGGTCAACACCCAATCGTCCGAGCCCGGCACGCGGTCCGCCGACAACTTCATGTGCGGATACTGTCGGTTCCCCAGACGCAGCCGGATGTGCATGCACTCGAGCGGCGGCGCGTCCGTCGGCGTCCGCTCGAACGCCTCCCCCGACGCGAGGGCCTCGAGCGACCCTCCCTCCCCCCACTCCAGGCGCTTCCGCACCTCCGCCGGCGCCGGCGCTTCGCCGTACGCCTCCTCCAGGTAAATCCGCACCGCCTCAGCGAGCATCGCCCGCGTCATCTCGTCCAGTTTCACGCCCGTCGCACCCCGCTCCGCGCGCCGCACCATTTAGCCCCCCGTGAACACACGGGGGGCAACACGCCGTTCGCAGCGCCCGCCAAGGCGGGCGGCGAACCGGGTGCCATGCTTTCGCTCGCGAAAGCATGTGCCGCAATTCCCCCCGCCGCGCCTCACCGCGTCTTCTGAATCACCGCCAGCACCACCAGAAAAAGGAGCCACGCGCCGTACGCGACGCATGCCGCCGCCACCCACACGCGCGTGCGGCGCCGCGGACCCGCCTTAGCCTCCCGAGGTGTCTCCACGCTCGTCCCCTGACGTGATGCGGATCTGGAACCCCCGCTCGAACGCTTCCTCAAAGTCCAAAACGCCCCGAAAATCCTCCTGCCGGTCCTCCTCCGTCTTCCGCAGAAGACCCGCCTCCACCATGTTGAACACGAGGTTCCCGATGTCTTCCGACGACCGCACGCCCCACGACTCCAGCACCACCCGCGCCAGTCGCCCGTACTGCTCGAGCGCGTGGTCGCGCAGACCCTCGCACAGTTCGCGCCCCGCCACATGGCCCTTGCGGCCCAGTTTCCGCGCCGTGTAGCCCAGCGACTCCGACACGAAAACGTACGCGTCGCCGCTGTAGCGCCGGTCGCGCAGGAGCACCGCGCCGAGAAGTTCCTCAGCCGTCTTGCGCTTAGGCATCCTCAGTCCGCCCCCCTCTTCGAATCCGCCGCCTGCTCGGCCTTCGTCTCCTCAATCATCGCCGACACGCTCGACGCCTCCACCCGCTCGGCGATCCGCTCGTACGCCCCGATCCCCCGCTCTTCCACACGCTCGTCCAGACGCGTAAACGCCGGCGTCTCGACGCCCAGCATCCGCCCGACCTTCTCGGCAAATCGCGGAAGCACCGGACCCAGATACGCCGCCACCAGACGCACCCCGTTCACCACCGCCGTCAGCGACGCGCGCGCCTCCTCCGGCGCCGTCCGGACCGCTTCCCACGGCTTCGTGCGCTCCGCATAGCGGTTGAGCGCGTCGGCCTGAGCGGCCACCAGACGCATCGCCTGGGCGTACTCCGTCGCCTCGTACGCCCGCCCGATGTCCCCGCCCGCCGCCTGAATCGAACCGACCAGTTCCCGCCCCTCGCCGTTCATCCGACCCAGCCGATTCTCAAGGCGCCTCGCCAGCAGGCCCGCCGCCCGGCTCGGCAGGTTCGCAAAGTTCCCCACAAGGTCCGCGTTCACCCGCGCAACAAAATCCTGCGTCGCCAGGTCAATGTCGTCCACCCCGCTTCCCAGTTTACACGCATAGTAATATCGCAAATACTGCGGGTCCAGGTGCCGAAGATACGTCGCCGCATTCACAAACGTCCCCCGGCTCTTCGACATCTTGGTCCCGTCCACCGTCAGAAACCCGTGGACGCGGATGCGGTTCGGCATGCGGAACCCCGCACCCGCCAGCATCGCCGGCCAATACAGCGCGTGAAAATACAGAATGTCCTTCCCGATGAAGTGATACAATTCGGCGTCCTCGGCCACCCAGTAGGCGTCCGCGTCGCGCCCGTTGCGCTTGCACCACTCCTCCGTGCTCGCGATGTACCCGATCGGCGCATCCCACCACACATAGAAATACTTCCCCGCCATCCCCGGAATCTCGAATCCCCAGTACGGCGCGTCGCGCGTAAAGTCCC
>DATKUU010000041.1:0-4876 GCA_035530455.1 Phycisphaerae bacterium
CGGGGGTTGACCGGCGAGCCGTAGTCGATACCGCCGCCCGCCCCCCCGTCGCCGTAGACGTTGTACCAGCCGCCCAGGGGGACGCTCTGGCGTTGGAGCCAGCGGACCAAGGCTCGGCTTTTGGCGATTATTCCCATGACATTCCCATGGCATTCCCATGACAAAAACCCATTAGATGATCCCCGCCTTTCGGTACGTGTCGAGAATGAGGGACATCCCGTACGACTCGCGGGTAAGCATGCGCGTTATGCCGATCACGCGCGGCCAGCGGCGGGCCGGCCCGGCGTTGGTGCCCAGGCTGTAGCCGATGCCGTCTATCCGCTGGACGACGTCGGTCAGGCGGATGTCCTCGTCGGGCCACTCGATGGGGAGGTTGGCCTCGATCCGCCGGTCCTCCTCGGCGGTCTGGATCGCGGCGGCGATTTTTTTCAGGGCGTCCCCACCGTCCGACTCGTCCGCCGGCAACATGGTCCCGTCGCCGTCGTAGTAGAAGCGGCTGCCTTTCGCCCGGCGGCGGACCTGGCCGGCCGTGCCCCGGTCGAAGACCCGCACCGTGTCGAACCGCGTGCCGGCCGTCGCCCGCCTGGTGGGGCAGGCCGCCGATCGGTACGGCACGGTGATGGTGCAGGTCAGCCGCATCCGGACGTTGGCCCCGTCGGTGGCCAGGTGATAGAAGAGCGTGTCGGCGGCCTTGGTCGGATCGCCGCCGGGCACGACGTAGCCGCCGAGGTTCGCGGCGTTCAGGTACACGCCGAGCCGGTCGGCCAGCGGGCGGAAGCCGGGCTGGTAATACCAGTTCGACCCGCCGTCGATGGAGATCTCCAGGTAACAGCCGTGGCTGGTGCGGTTGCCGCCCAGGCGGGTGATCGTGGGCAGCGGCTTGTACGGCATCTCGGGCAGCGTCGTGGCGGTGTAGTCGGCCAGGGAGGCCACGTCGGGGACGGACAGGCCGTACGGGGCGGCCGAATAGGCGCGGTCGGTGTTGGCGTCCCACAGGCGGCCGGTCTCGGCGTAGGCGGCGAAGTCGGCGCCCCGCGTGTGGTACTTGCCGATGAAGTCGGTCTTCCGGGCGGCCTGGTGGTCGTTGTGCAGGAGGATGCCGTAATCCGCCGTTCCGTCGCTGCTGGGCAGCGCCAGTTCCGAGGGGACCCACGCCTTGCCCAACTCGACCGTGATCTCCACGAGCGTGCGCCCGCCGAGGACGGCCGGCCGCGTGATGCAGCTGGCGGACGACTCGGCGACCGACGCCGCGAACAGGTTCGTCTTGTCCAGGTCCACCTGGCCGAAGGTGCCGTCGTCGTTTATGTCCTGCCGCTTCACCGTTACGGCCGTCCCGCCCCCTCGCTTCTTGATGACGATCCCACAGCCGGGCAGGCCGCCGGACTCGGCCAAGTACCGCTCCGCGACGTCGTAGCCGGCGGCGTCGGCGACGGTGGCCAGGGCCGTCCACAGGTCCATGCCGTCGACGTCCACCACCAGCGGCTCGGCCGAAGCGGCCGACCCGGATATGTCGGGGTTGGTCAGCCATGTCTGGGGCGAGTTGTACAGCCACAGCAGGTACCGAAACGCGCTGCCGGCGGTCCACCATTCCGCGGACGGGTCGCCGTCGTAGGTGAACACGCGGATCCTCGCGGGGTTGGCCGTCCCGGGCGGGTAGTCGATCGCCAGCGTTCCCGACTTGTACGTGCTGTCGGCGCGGTTGGGCCGCCCGCCGGCGTTGAACGCGCATCGCAGGCCGTTGTAATAGCGGATCAGCGTCGAGTTGGCCGCCATGACGCGGCCGACCACCTGCTGGCCGGTCCTGAGGCGGTAGGCGCGCCCCACGGCCGTGGCGATCACCTGCTCGCCCCGGGCGCCCCAGCCGAAGTCCACGTCCACGATCCACCCGGCGAACAGAACGTCCCGCTCCACGCGCGGGTCGTCGGAGACGATTGCCACGTAATCGTCGTGGGCGATCCACCGCTCCCACCGCCAGGCGTCGTCGTTGAGGTACGCCAGGTCGAGGCCGACCTTGGCCTTGGCATAGCCCGGCGCCACGCGCTCGGTTACCTGGATGGGATAGAGCCTCCCGTTGTCGCGCAGCGTCGGCGCCCCGGTCGCACTCGCCGAGAGCGTCCGGCCGTGCAGCACGCGGTAGCCCGTAGCTGTTCTCGTCGCGGTTACCATTTTTTTCTCATGGCGGCTATCCAGTCCCGCCGGACAGGTCCATCACGGTCGCGCGGTATCGCTGCCAGCACCGCCAGTCGTCGCCCTCACGCCCGTACTCTCGCGGCCCCAGCGGCTCGTACCCGGTCACTACCAGGTAGTCGCCCGTGTGGCCGGCGTCGTCCTCCCAGCTGCAAGGCTCGCCGGCCTTGCGTTCGGCCTCTATCGCATCCTCAAGGGCGTCCATCGCCGTGTCGGCGGCCGCCTTGGAGTCGCCCTCGGCCTTCAGGACGGCCGGGGCAAGCTGCATGCCGCCGGCGCTGCGGCCGGCGATCATCGCGACCTTCGGGCCGTCGCCGAGGACCATCCTGGCCGCGCCCACCGTGCCGACCGTCTGGAGCACGTTGGCGGACTGCTCGTGGGCGGTCCAGTGCCACACGTGGCCGCCGCTGGAGAACAGGTCGTTGCCGCCGATGTTCTCAGCCATTTTTCTCGGCCTTCCGCTTCACGTCATTCCGCCCGCTGCGGGACGGCCTCGCCGGCGGGGTCCTCGTAGGTTCCGTGAAAGTGCGTCCCGCCGGAGTAGGTCGCGGGCTTGCGAAAGCCGCGCTGAAGGAGTATGCCCTCGGCCCACGCGTCCGGGCGCATGCCTCCGGGGACCGGCTTTTGGAGCTCCGCCCGCACGCCGGGGTCGGCGTAGGCATCCAGCAGCGTGTCCATTGTCCAGGGGTCGCCGACCAGGCCCATCAAGCCCCGCTCGGCGGGGGTGATCCGCGTGCCCCAGAACAGATCCTCAAAGCCGAGCGCGCGTTTCATCCCGGCCTCGCCCCTGGCCACCCATCGCCCGGCGGCGCCGCCCCCTTGCTGCTGCATGATGAGGTCGTACAGTTCGAGGACGGCCTGATCCTTCAGGACGTCGGGCTGTTGCCGCATCTTGTCCCGCAAGACCTTGGCCCGCTGGGTCTCCTCGGCGTACCGCTGCTCCGGCAGCGTGAAGGCCCGTTGGAGGCGTTTGGCCAGGAGGCTGCCCGGCTCGGTCAGGGCCCGCTGGGCGCCGGCCACCTCCTCGCGGAATGCCTCCGGCTCCGCGGAGATCGCGCTGATCGCCTGCAGGCCGCGACGCCCGCCGAGCGCCGCCACGAGCTCCGGCGGCATCTGCCCGCCGGCCCGGGCCAGCCAGGCGATTCGCTCCATCAGCGGCGCGCCCTGGTCATAGCCGTAGCCGGCCAGCGCCTTGGCCGTGTCGGGCGGGGGGGCCAGGAGGCCCAGCATTGCCGCATTGACGGCGGTACCCGACTTCGCCACGCCGCCGCCGCGCCTGGTGGCGAAGGAGAACATCGCTGCGGCCGTGGCCGCGTCGACGCCGCCGGCCTTCGCCGTCGTCATTATCTGCGGCAGGTACATCGCCATCTCGCCGGGCGTGGCCTTGGCCTGCTCGATGGTCCGGCTGGCCAGGTTGCCCAGCTGAAGTGGCGCCAGCTGCGGCTGCTGCGTCCCGAGCGTGCCCATCAGGCCGACGATGCTCTCAAGGCTGGCGCGCGGGTCGGTCTTCCACATCGCCAGCGACTGTGCCATCAGTGCGTTTCGGCGCTCGGGGCCCATGCCGGCCGTCCCGCCCAGCAGCGCGTAGTAGGCCGGCGCTACCTGCTCGACGGGCGCCCCGGACTCAATCGCGTATTGCCAGACCTGCTCCCGGACCTCGGCCGGTTCCCTCTGAAGCGTCGACAGCGCCAGCACGCCCCGAAGGCTCTGGGCCGCCCTGTTGGACGCCTCCTCGGTGGCCCGTATCTCCTCGTTGATCTCGGCCAGCACCTTCCTTGCGGCGGCGAAGCCGGCGAAGGCGCCGATGAAGCCCTTGAGCTTGGCCGTGGCCTTGTCAATCGCCCCCTCGGTCTTGGAGAACCCCTCGCTGGCGGCCTTGCCGCCGGAGCGGCCCTTGCGGCCGACCTGCTCGGAGGACTTGGCGACCTCCTGGAGGTCCTTGGCCGCCTTCTTGGCGCCGGGTGCGCCTACGCGAATGTCAACGTCGCCTTCACTCATGGCTCTTGCCCGGCGGGCAATGACAAAAATCGCCCGCCACGGTTAGTGCGGTCCTATCCGGTGACCACCATCAGGGCCCACGTGTCCGCGGCGCCCCACTGGGCGCGGCCCGTGATCGCGAACGCGCCGGCCGGTATCCCGCTGTCCTTGGCGGGCGCCACCGGGCTGGGCGGCTTGGTGAACTTGACGTTCTTGACCGTCTTGGTCTTGGCCGCCCCGGCCTCGCCGTAGTAGCCGAGGACCAGGTTGGCCGCCGTCGCGTCCAGCAGCGCGACCAGCTCGTCCTCGTCCATCGCGAAGATCGTCACGAGGATGACCTTCTGGGTCGTGATCTCGTCGGCGTCGCCCGGCGAACCCGCCGGGCCCGGGTCCACGCTGGAGACCACGTCGCGGTTGATCGCCCAGTTGGTCGCCGAGGCGATGGTCGTCTCGCCGTGCACGACCGACTTCGTCGCGTGAATTCTTCCGTCGCCCAATGCCATGTCGCATCTCCTACTCTGTGACTCTCGTCACTGGTCAGCTGCTCTTCAGTGCGCCGTCGATACGGATCGTCGTCAGGCCCAGCACGCCGACGGGGCGGGCCGGGAAGTTGCCGCTGGCGGCCGTGTACCAGCACTCCCAGGTGAACTCGGCGATCCAGCCGCCGGCCGTGCCGGCTTCGATGATCCCATCGATCTTGTCCTGCATGTCA
>DATKUU010000042.1:0-2085 GCA_035530455.1 Phycisphaerae bacterium
TGATGGAACACATCATCCAGTGCAGCAGTCGGCCGGGGGCGCTGGTGCTGGACCCGTTCATGGGATCGGGGACAACGGGCGTGGCCTGCAAGCGCCTCGGGCGGGACTTCATCGGGATTGAGAAGGACGCCAAGAGTTGCGAGATAGCCCGGTGGCGCATAGCGGCGGCGCAAGGCCAAAGGAATACCCGCATTGTCGCCAAGGTCAACATGGATCAGCGATGTTGTCAGTGCGGCCGCGCTGGCGTAGCCGGTTCGGGGCTCTGCGTCAAGTGCGCCGTAGAGGTGGCGACAGAGCAAATCAAAGCGGAAGCCGGCCCGCTATTCAAGGGAGCGAATGACTGACCGGGCCCCGACATGCCCGATCTGCGGGGGCAAGGTCGAAGACGGCCGCTCGGCCTGCTGCTACGGCTGCCACCTGGACGGGCTGATCCCCAACCTGGCGCAGTATCAGCAGCGGGAGGAATACCATGCGGACCTTGTCTGGACCCATGCCTCGGGCGGCCCGATCTTCAACGCGACCCAACGCCCGCCCACGGGGGTGCCGATCCTGGACGACCATAGCCCGCCACGGCTCTGCGAGACCGTAAAGCTGGCCAAGCGGAAGCCCCGCTTTTGAAGGGGGTTGTATTTTTAGGGCACTATGTAGAGGGACTATATGCGCGACGACACTGATATGAGCCGGCTGCGGGCCGTAGGACTGACGGCGAAACAACTCGTATGCCTTGCCTGGCACCACTATGACGGGGTAACGCCGGCGAATATCGCGGCCCGGCTCGGCATAAGCCAGCAGGGCGCACAGCAGCTTCTCGAGCGCGGTCGTCGCCGGCTTGGCAGGGCAGGTTTCGTTTTGCGCCCGCGGCCGCGTGGCCGGCCGATGCGCTACCCGCCCCTGCCTACTGACCCGCGGGAAATGGACCACTATAGCCCATGCGAAGTAGTAGGGGTACTCTGAGGCTACATGGCCAAGCGCCGCGACATCGTCGATGCACTGAACGACCAGGCGACGGGCCTGGCTGCGTCCCGGCTGGCCGCGGCGCAGGCGACTATTCGGGCACTGAGACGGCAGATCAAAGAGGCCCAGCAGGCCCACGGCGACGCCCTGAACTTCAACGACGACCTTGCCGCGGCCTTGACCGCCCTGCCGGCCCTGAAGCCACCCACGCGGCGCAAGGTGCCCGCCAAAGGTGCCGACGTAGCGATGTGCTACTGCCTCGGCGATTGGCATATCGGCGAGGTAGTGGACGCTACGGAGATGGAGGGGTTCAACGCCTACAATCTGGCTATCGCGCGGCGGCGGCTGGAATTCCTGGTCGAGAAGTCCCTGACGTGGCTGGAAATAGCGCGAAAGGGCTACCGCGTCAACCGATGTCACGTCCTCGTCGTCGGCGACATGATCCAGGGTGACATACGCGACGAGTTCATCGCGACTAACGAGTTCCCGGTCCCCGAGCAGGCGGCGAAAGCCGGCCGGTTGCTGGCTGACGTGCTGAGTGCCCTGTGTATGGCCTTCGGCGAGGTCACGGCGGACCTGATCGGCGCAGACAATCACGGGCGCCTGACGCGCAAGCCGCAGAGCAAGGAGGCCGCGCGGAACAACTTCAACTACCTGGTCTACCATATCGCTGCGGCGATGCTGTCGCAGCAGAAGAATCTGCGGTTGCAGTATCATCTACCGCTGAAGGCGCAAGTGGACATCGAGGGCCAGTCGGTTCTAGTCGAGCACGGCCATTCTACCCGTAGCTGGATGGGAATACCGTTCTACGGCTTGGAGCGCGCGAGTGGCCGAGAAGCGCGGAAACGGCTGAGCAAGGGCCGGCCCTACCAACTGCACATCGTCGGGCATTGGCATATTCCCGGGGAGCTTCCGGGTTTGATGCTCAATGGCTCGCTGGTGGGCGCGAACGAGTACGATTCACTGGCCGGCCGGTACGCGGAGCCGAGCCAGACGACGTTCTTGATGCACTCGAAACACGGGATGTTCAATCGTATTCCCTGGCGGCTGGGTGAGGACGCGGAGCGGGACACATGAGCGAGAATCAGCTTTTGCAGGCGTTTGCGGAGCTAGGGGACAGACAGCCGCAAG
>DATKUU010000043.1:0-9106 GCA_035530455.1 Phycisphaerae bacterium
GCCCGAGGCCTTGACCACGAGCGGCTCCTCGTGCTGCTCGATGTACCGCAAGGCGTCGCGCAGTTTCGTGAAGAGGCGGAACTCGGCCGTCGGGACGGCATGGTGCATCATGACCGTCTTCGCCCACTCCTTGGAGCCCTCGACCTGGGCCGCTTCCCGCGTCGGGCCGAAAATCCGCAGGCCCGCCGCACGGAACCGGTCCACGATCCCCGCCACGAGCGGCTGCTCGGGCCCCACGACCGTCAGGCCGATCTTCTTCTCGGTGGCAAACTTCAGGAGCCCGTCCAGATCCTCCGCCTGGATGGGGACGCACTCGGCACACCGGGCCATGCCGGGGTTCCCGGGGGCGGCATAGAGTTTGTCGCAGTGCGGCGACTGGGCGAGTTTCCACGCCAGGGCATGCTCCCGCCCGCCGCTTCCGACCAGCAGAATCCTCATCGCGCGTTGCTCCTCCAGGACCTCGACGGAAGAGCCATTGTAGAAGTGCGCTGCGCCCGGCCTCAAGCAAAATGCCGGGCGGCTCGCGATTGATTGGCCGCATTGTAGCGCGGCGGCCTCTCGGGGAACGCACAGGGGAAGAGTTGGGTGGCACTGGCGGCTTGCCCGCCTGTGCTCGACCGAGCCCTGTGCGCACGGCCGGGCAAGACCGGCCGTGCCACACAACCTTGACAGTTTAGCCGCCGCGCTTGATTTGCCGAAACCGTCCCGCTACGATGCGCCTCAAACGAGCCATGCGCATCATCGCCGGGATTCATCGCGGGCGGAAACTGGTCGCGCCGGAAGGCCTGACGACCCGCCCGATGACCGACCGCGTCCGAGAGAACCTCTTCAACATCCTCGCCCCACACATGGAGGGCGCCGTCGTCCTGGACCTCTTCTGCGGAAGCGGGGCCCTGGGGCTGGAGGCCCTCAGCCGGGGGGCCCGATGGTGCCTCCTGGTGGAAACCGACCCCTCGGCCATCAAAACCGCCGAAACCAACGTGGCGACCTTGCGCCTGACGAAACAAGCGAAGGTCGTCCGGCGCGACGCGCTTCGACCGGGAGCGTGGATCCGACCTGTCGGCGACGAAGCATACACCCTCGTCTTCGCCGACCCGCCCTACCGCCTGACGGATGAGCCTGCGGGGCGCGCGCGGTTGGTCGCCATGGCCCAGGCGCTGGCGGACCTCGGGTGCCTTGCCCCCGGTGCGACGGCGATGCTGCGGATGCGCCGCGGCGTGCGCCTCGAAGCGCCCTGGCCGGGGTTCGAGGCGATGGACGAACGAACGTACGGAACGACGACGCTCCATCTGATGGAATGGTGCGGCGCGCGTGAGGCAAGCCCATGACCCGTCTCGACGCCGGCGTTCCCTCGACACACTATCGGTATCTGGACCCCGAGACGCTCGTGCGCCTGGGAAACCTCGGCGTTGTCGCGCGGACGGTCGTCGAGGGGTTCATCTCGGGCCTGCACCGGAGCCCCCACCACGGTTTCTCGGTCGAGTTTTCCGAGCACCGGCCGTACACGCCCGGCGACGAGCCGAGGCACGTGGACTGGGTCGCCTACGCCAAGACCGACCGCTATTACATCAAGCAGTACGAGCATGAGACGAACCTCCGGTGCCACATCCTCCTGGACTCCAGCGCCTCGATGAACTATGCGAGCCGGCCGAAGAGCCTCACAAAACTGGAGTACGGGTCGTTCCTGGCGGCGACGCTGGCGTACCTGATGACGCGGCAACAGGACGTGGTGGGCCTGGTGGCGTTCGACCACCAGGTGCGCCTCAACATGCCGCCCGGCGGGTCGCCGGCCCACCTCAACGAAATGTGCCGGCGCCTGGAGAATCTGAAGGCCGGCGAGGTGACGCGCCTGGCCAAACCGCTGCACGACCTGGCGGAGATGATCAAGCGCCGCGGCCTCATTATCATCATCAGCGACCTCTACGACGAGGAGGACGAGGTCATCCGCGCCATCCGGCATTTCCGGCACAAGCGGCACGGGGTCATCCTGTTTCACGTCCTCGATCCGGCGGAACTGGAGTTCCCGTTCCGCAAACTGACGCAGTTCGTGGACCTGGAGACCGACCAGCGGTACCAGGTGGACCCGAAAGCCATCCGCAACCAGTACCTGGCCGACGTCCGGGCCTTCGTGGACCGCTACAAAAAGGCCTGCTCCGACAGCGATTCGGAGTACGTCCTGGCGGACACGAGCGTCCCGTACGACTTTCTGCTGCGGTCGTACCTGGCGCGACGTCAGAAGATGCGGTGAAAGAAAAAGACACCAGGTGTCTTTTCCGGACGAAAAACGCCCTTGGTGCCTCAAAAACGCGGATTTTGTGAGAAAAAAGACACCTGGTGTCTTTTTCGAGGGAGCGATGCTCGGGTTCGGATTCGTGTCGGCGTGGTGGGGAGCGTGGCTGGCGGCCGGGGCCGCCGCCATGGCCGTCCCCATCCTCATCCACCTGATTCACCAGGCCCGCGCGCCGCGCGTCCCGTTTCCGACGCTGCGGTTTCTTCGCAGCGCCGCGGAGCGCACCGCCCGCCGACGCCGATTCGAAAACCTCCTGCTGCTTCTGGTGCGGCTGCTCCTGTTTGCGGTGCTCGCCGCCGCGCTCGCCAGGCCGTTCATGTCGAAGGCGTTCGGCCTGTTCGGTCCCGGCGCGCCGGGATCCACCGCCGCCTGCATCGTGCTGGACAATTCCACCTCGATGCTCGTCGCCTTCGAGGGCCAGACGCGCCTGGCGAAGGCCAAGCGCGAAGCCCGCGCGATCCTCGAAAGCGTCTGGCGCCCCGCGCGGGCGGTTGTCCTCTTGACGAACCCAGGCCCGGTTCCCGTCCCCGACCGCCTCGTCGCCGACCGCGCCAAACTTTTCCGCGACCTCGACGGCGCCCAGGCCGGCGCCGGCCGGGCCGACCTCGCCGCAACCCTCCGGGCCGCCTATGCCCTGCTCGATAAGACCGACGCGGCCGACAAACGCCTCTGGGTCCTGACGGATCGGCAGGCGCTTTCGTGGGGGGGCCTGGAGACCCTCGAGGAACCGCGCGCCCATCCGGACATCCCGGTGGCGATCATCCGCACGACCGAACCCGCCTTCGCCAACGTCGCCATCACGGACGCCCAGACGGCGTCGCGCGCCGCGGTGGTCGGCATGCCGGTGCGCCTGGACGTGACGGTCTCCAGCAGCAGCCCGGCGCCCGAGAAGCGCAGCATCCTGCTCTTTGTGGACGATGCCGGGCAGGCGCGGCAAAAAGTGCCGGTGGACCTGGCGGCGGCGGGCGAGGCGGGGGCGAAGCGCGTCGTCGCCCTTTCGCACACGTTCGAGACGCCCGGTCCGCATCGCCTCGTCGCCGCCGTCGAGGGGACCGATTCCCTGGCCCTCGACAACACCCGCCGCGCCGCCGTGTGCGTCGCCGACCGCATCCCCGTGCTCCTGGTGAAGGAAGCCCCGGCCGAGGTCCCGTTTCAGGACGCGAACTTCTATCTCGTGCGGGCGCTGGACCCGGCAGGGGGCGAGGCCGACTTCCCCTGGGCCGTCCGACCCGTCGAGACCACCGCCGCCTCGCTCGACCCGGGCGCCCTGGGACAGTGGGACGTCGTGTTCCTCAACGATGCAGCGACCGTTGCGCCGTCGGCGGCGGGCGCTCTGGCCGACTGGGTCGCCTCGGGGCGGACGCTCGTCGTCTTCTGCGGGCCGCACGTCGAGGCCGAGGCGTACAACCGCCTCTTCGTGGACGGGATTCCCCGGGAAGGCGGCCTCTTGCCCGCGCGGCTCGGCGAGCGCGCCGGCAGCGCCGCCCTGCGGACCGACGCCTGGAAGATCGCTTCCGTCCAGGCCGACTCGCTCTACCTGGAGGGCCTGGTCGAATCGGCCGACGTGTACCAGGGCGTCCTCGTCTATGAGTACGTCCGGGCCGACCCCGGACCGGGAGGCGCGGCGACGGTGCTGGCGCGGCTGGAGAACGGCGACCCGCTGCTCCTCGCCAAAACGTTCGGGCGCGGTCGGGTGCTCCTCTTCACCACCGGCGCGACTACCGAATGGACGAACCTGCCCGTACGGAACCTGTTCCTTCCGCTCATGGTCCGCATCGCGCACCTCGCGGCCCGCGGGCAAAGCGAAAGGCGGAACCTCCTGGCGGGGCAGCCCATCGAAATCAACCTCTGGCCCGACGTAAAGGAGGCGGCGACGGTCGAACTCGCCGGTCCCCTCGGACCCGCCGGCGAGATCGTCACCGAGCACCTCGATTCCGAGCCGGGCGAGGGGACGAACCTCGTGCGCTTCACGAAGACCTGGCGCCTGGGGTTCTACGCCTGGCGCGTGCCCGCGTCGCCGCGAGGCGTGCCGGGGCGCGGCGAGGTGGAGGGCCTCTTCGCCACGAATCCGGACGGGGCGGAGTCGGACTTGTCGGAAATGACCGACGAGCGACTAGCGGCCGGGCTCGGCGCCCGCGAGGTCCACGTGGCATCGAGTTTCGCGGAACTCGTGGAGCGGTTCGAGCAGACGGCCCGACGGGAACTGTGGCAATACTTCCTCATCCTCTGCCTCGTCCTGGCGGTCCTGGAACCGCTGCTGGCGAACTGGATGCGGCCGGAGGAGGAGCGACCGGCGGGCCAGCGGCGCGCGCCCAGTAAACTGGGCGGCTAACTGTCGGCGCGCCGAGCCGCCGGGCGCGCCGATCCACCAAGCGCGGGGCCGTATACAGTTAGCCGCCCGGCCCGCCACGGCGGGTAAACTTGCCGGGCGCGCGCCGTTTCGCTTGTCGCGGCGGGGTCGGCGCGGTATCCTTCGCCCCCTATCATGGGCACACAGAAGCAACTCGCCGAATCCATCATTCGCCGCCTCCGCCAGGCCGGCCACGAAGCCCTCCTGGCCGGCGGATGCGTCCGCGACCTCCTCCTGGGCCGGCCGCCCAAGGATTACGACGTCGCCACCAGCGCCCGGCCCGCCGAGGTGCTTGCCCTCTACCCGAAGGCGCTGACCGTGGGGGCGGCGTTCGGCGTGGTGGTCGTTACGGATCCCGGCGCGCCGGGAGTCCAGGTCGAGGTCGCCACGTTCCGGGCCGAGCACGGCTACGCGGACGGTCGGCATCCCGACGTGGTCCGTTTCACCGACGCCCGCGAGGATGCGCAGCGGCGCGACTTTACAATCAACGCGATGTTCCTCGACCCGGAGTCAGGCGAGGTGGCGGACTATGTGGGCGGCCGGGCGGACCTGGAGGCTCGGATCATCCGGGCGGTCGGCGACCCGCGCCGGCGCTTTGCCGAGGACCATCTGCGCTTGCTGCGGGCGGTGCGGTTTGCGGCGGAACTCTCTTTCGAGATGGACACGGCGACGGCCGAGGCCGTCCGGGACCTCGCGCCGGCGCTAGCGACGGTGAGCGGCGAGCGCGTGCGGGAGGAACTGGCGCGGATCCTGACGGCGCCGCCGGCAGGCCGGCGGCGGGGCCTCTGCCTCGCGTCCGACCTGGGGCTCGTGGCGGTTCTCCTTCCCGAAGTCGAAGCCCTCAAGGGCGAGCCGCAGCCCCCCGCCGTCCATCCCGAAGGCGACGTCTTTTGCCACACGCTCCTGGCCCTGGAGCACCTGCGGGAACCGACGTTTGAACTCGCGCTGGCGGTGCTGTTGCACGACGTCGGCAAGCCGACGACCGCCGTGATGCGCGAGGGGCGGGTCACCTTCTATCGCCACCAGCATGTGGGCGAGGAGTCGGCGCGCCAGGTGTGCGCCCGGCTGAAACTGAGCACGCTCCAATCGCGGCGTGTGACGTGGCTGGTGGCCCGGCACATGACGCTCTCGAACTGGGACCAGATGCGGACCGCGAAACTGAAGCGTCTCTTCGCGGAGGAGGGCTTTGAGGAACTTGCGGAACTCTGGCGGGCCGACTGCCTGGCCTCGGGCGGAACGGCTGCAGGGTACGAGGCCCTCATGGCGCGGTACCGGGCGCTGAGCGCCGAGGAGGTCCGCCCCGATCCGTTCGTCACCGGCCACGATCTGATTGCGATGGGCCTTGCCCCTGGACCGGCTTTTGCGGAAATCCTCCGCAAGGTGTATGATGCCCAGTTGGAAGGCGGGGTGCGAAGCCGGGACGAGGCCCTGGGCCTGGCGCGCCGGATCACCGGAAGATAATGGCCACCTCCTTTGCTGAAGCCGCAGAGTCGCCGCTCGACACCACGGGCCGGCCTATCACGCCCAGCCGACTCCGCCACGCCATGAATCTGAACATCCTGGTCGGGGCGGGGGGGATGGCCTGGTGCGCCGTCTGCACCCCTCAGGCCATCCTGAACGTCTTCTTCAAGAACCACCTGGGCGCCTCAGCCGGGGCGCTGGGCCTCCTGGTAGCGCTGACCCAGTTGACTGTGCCGTTCCACCTCCTCGCCATCCTCATCTACAGCCGCCTCAGGACGCGGAAAGTGTTCTGGGCAACGGCGCACATTGCCCACCGCCTACTGGGGTATGTGCTGGCGGGGGTGGCTCTGTATGTGGCGCAGGGGGGCGAGAAGAGCCTGGGCATTTCCATCATCACGGCCGCCTCGGTCTCTAGTTTCATCCTGGCGATGGTCAGCATGGCGGGGTGGTGGTCGTGGATGGCGGACCTCGTGCCGGAGGGCATCCGCGGGACGTTCTTCGGACGCCGCAGCGCCATCATCCACGCCGTGAACATGGTGTGGTTCTTCGGCATCCAGGTGGCCCTCGACACGCTGGGCAAGGAGCCGGCCAACACCTTCTACGTCTATGCCGCCGTCTTTGCCGTCGGGGGGACGCTCGGCATCCTGGACATCGTGCTCCACGTATTTATCCCCGAGCCGAGGCGCCACCCCGCCGACTTTCAAGTCACGTGGCGGCGGTTCTTCCGGCCGCTACGGAATCGCAACTTCCTCTGGTTCTCGGTCTCGATCGGCATCTGGTCGTTCGCGACCAGCATCCTCGGGCCGTTCGTCGCGCCGTACATCACCGCCGAGGACGGCATGGGGGCGCCAAACACGTGGCTGGGAATCATGTACGTCATCACGCAAGCGGTATGGATCGCCACCGGCACGCGGTGGGGGACGATCATGGACCGCTTCGGCCGCAAGCCCGTCGTCCTCCTCGGCGCCTTGCACCCCATCCCGATCTGGATCGGGTACTTTTTCATGACGCGCAGCACCTACATATACATTCTGCCGGCGACGGCCCTGGTGGCGGGGATCCTGGGGCTGGCGTACGGGAACGGCGTCAGCCAATTGATGCTCACCCTCACGCCTCAGAAAAACCGGACGGCGTTCGTGGCTTGGCACTGCGTCCTGGTGGGGCTGATTGCGGCCGGCGGTTCGATGGTCGGCGGACAATTGGGCGACGCCCTGGCCGGCTTCCGCACCAGCGTCCTCGGGATGGAGATCGGCAGTTTCCACATCGTCACCCTCGTGTCGTTCGTCATGGTCGGCGTGAGCCTCGTCATCCTCAGCCGCATCCGCGAGGGGCGCGAAAAGCCCGTCGGCTTTGTCATCTCGCGGCTGGCGACGCCGGGCATCTTCCGAACGTTCCTCAATATGAGCGTCATCGGCAGCGGGGACGCCACGAGCAAACGCACGGCCCGCGCGCTGCGGACCGTCGAAGGCGGCTCGGGCGACCTGGCCGCCGCCGACGTCCTGGCGCGCCTGGACGACCCCGACCACGAGGTCCGCGAAGAGGCCGCTCGCGCCCTGGGACGCATCGGCGCCGCCGACGCCGTCGAGGCCCTCATCCGGCGCCTCACGGACCCGCACTCGAGCATCCGTCCGCAGGCGGCCCGCGCGCTCGGACGGATCGGCGACCCCCGGGCCGTGCCGGCGCTCCTGGAGTGCCTGTCGGGCGGCTCGGAGGATCTCCAGGAGGCGTGCGCCCACGCCCTGGGCGCCATCGGCGGGCGCGAGTCGGTGCGCCAGCTCCTGCGGCTCCTGGGGGAGAAGCGGACCGAACGCGTCCTCGTCTCGGGCGCGGAGGCCGTCTCGAAACACGGCATCGTCGAGGCGGCCTGGGAAATCCTCCCGCGCATGCACGCCACCGCGAACCCCGTCCTCCGCCGACAACTCGCCATCGCCATGGGCAACCTCCTGGGGCGGCCGGGCGAGTTCTACCAGTTCCTCACCGGCGAGCAGACGCAGGAAGGCGTCCGCATCGGCGGGCTGGTGAAGCGGGCGAGGCGGGCGCTGGCGGCCGTCCGGCGCCGCCTGCCGGCCGACGCCCTCCCCGACGCCGACTGGGATGAACTCCAGGACGAACTCGGCCGCGTGCGGGGACTGATGGAGGGCCAATCGTACCGGGCCGCCGTCGAAGCGTTTTACGGAATCGTGCGGCGGGTGGTGGCGGCGGCGATTGGGCGCGAGGTCCCGGACGAAACCGCCCTGGAGTACGCCCTCGGCCGCGACGTCAAACTCGGCCTCGGGTTCTGGTTCATCATGGAGATCAAACGCCTCCTCGGCAAGACGGGCGACCCCGAACTCCTCCACACCGACGCCCTCTTGGCGCTTTATTTCCTCGGCACGTACCGCCTGCCGCCCGACCGCGAGGCCTCCGACGCCGACTAAGAGCCTCTAATGCTCTGTTGAACATATCCACGTTTGGGTAGCGCGGGGGTTTATCCCCCGCGCACAAACAGCGCGGGGCGCAAGGCCCCGCGCTACGAAAGGCATCTTTTCAACAGAGCATTAGAGGCTCTAAATCTTCTGCAGCAGCAGGCAGGCGTTGTGGCCGCCGAAACCGAAGGAGTTGCAGGCCGCACGGCGAATCGGCATGGAGCGCGGCTCCAGGGGAACGTAGTCCAGGTCGCACTCGGGGTCCGCGTTCTCCAGGTTGATCGTCGGCGGGGCGACCTGGTCGCGGATCGCCAGCGCGGTCGCAATCATCTCGACGCCGCCCGAAGCGCCCAGCAGGTGCCCGACGCTCGACTTGGTGCTCGAAATGGCAATCTTGCGGGCATGGTCGCCGAAAACGATCTTCACGGCCTTGGTCTCGGCGATGTCGCCGAGCGGCGTACCCGTGCCGTGCGCGTTAATATGGTCCACGGTGTCCGCCTCGGCCGAGGCGTCCTTGAGCATCTGCTGCATGGCGTAGGCGGCGCCGCGCCCTTCGGGGTCCGGCTGGACGATGTGCGTTCCGTCGCCGCTCATCCCGAA
>DATKUU010000044.1:0-35871 GCA_035530455.1 Phycisphaerae bacterium
TACGCCTGGCCGATGGTGACGAAAGTCAGCAGGTCGCTGTGATACAGGTTGTCGTTGGCCTTGCGGCTGATTTTCAGATACCCTTCTCGCGTCATGCCGCGAATGTCCCGGTTCAGGCGGTCCAGCGTGGCGCGCATCTGCTGGCTGGCGCCGTGGATGGCCTCGGCCTCGGCGGCAGTACGCGTGACGATGGAGAAAATCTCAATCACCCCCAGCATCACGATGCTCATGATAGCGGCAGCCGTGACCAGTTCGACGAGCGTGAAGCCCGGCTTTGCCGAGGCGACGCCCGCCGTCCGGCCGGAAAGCCTCGACAGAAACCTGGACTGGCGTGTCGGCATGGTCATTCCCCCAGATACGAGTGGTAAATGGCCACGGCATCGGGCACCACCCGCCAAGTGTCGCTGGTGATGGTGGTCGTTGCGGTGGTGCTTCCTACGGGCTGGGCTGCGCCGACGGTCAGGTACCCCGTCTTGTCCGACGAGACGTGTTCAATCATGTAGCCCAGGTGACATGTCTTGCTGGCGTGCATGACATACATGCCCGGCCTGACCCCGAACTGAACCACGTAGAAATTCCAGGCGGCTTTCGCCGCCGTCAGGGGCGACTCGCCTCCGGAGCGACAAATCGCAAGCGTCAGTCGGTGAGGGCCGGATGCTGAGGTCCGACTCGTAAGGGTGCGGGCCACGTAGTTGCCGGCGCTCCACAACGAGACGTCCTGGTAGGAGCGAGGCTTATCCGAACGGTAGAGGAACCAGGAGGGACTGTACACGCGGAGATCCGTGGGCAGCAAACCATCTTCCCGGAGGCCGTCCCCCACCCCTCGCAGAGTCGTAAGGACACTGGTGTGGCGGACGCGCAGTGTGGCCGCAACGCTACGGGCGCAGAGAGCGGCGGAGGTCTGGTCCTGGCTGCGTCGGCTCTGGTCCACCGCCACCGGGAAAATCGAGGCGACCATCGTCAGCCCGACGCCGAGGATGCCCACCGCCATCAGGACTTCCGTCAGCGTAAAGCCGCAATAACGTTCGGCGAGGCGCATCGGCTCGCCCTCCACACATTTCACGGGGACCAATCCCCCGTCGCCGGTGGTATTATAGTGGCGTCGCACAGCGACTGCAACGCTTTAGGGGCTCCGTGGTAACGGCCTGAAGCGGCGTTGGCCGCACGGGCAGCCCTCAGGGTGGCCAGTGCGCCGCGGACGGCCGCGGAAGTCCGAACTTGGCACGTGAAACACCAAAGATGGGGCCTGAATCGTCCTGAATCCCAAGTGTCTTTGTGTCTTTGCAAACCCGGTCCCTCTAATAATGCGTTAGGAAGGCTGTTCCGCCCGCTCGGCTCTGCCAATTGGGGGCGCGGGCCGGTCCTAGAATAGCGGAGTTCCTACCGATTGCCGGGTCCGTGTGGTGCGGCGTTTTGCGCATCGGCGGGGATGCCTGTGCGCGGCGGCGCCGGCCGGCGTTATGATCCGCGAACTGGCCGAGGACCTCACCGCCGCCGCCGACGATCCCCACCAGACCCGCCGTATGGGTCAAAACGCCCGTCGGCGCCGCCTCGAGCACTACAGCTTGGGTAGGGATTCTTGCCCTTCGTTCGCGGGATAAGAGGACCGCAGCAGGGATGTCGAGATTTTCGGGCGGGATTCTTGACGCGTTCCTGAGCGATGCCTGCGCCGCGCAAGCCTCCTCCGACCGGCCCGGGCGCCTGTACAGCCGCAGGTCCGGTCACCGGCGGAACCTTGATTGCCTCGGGCGATTCGCCAGCGCCGCAACCACGCCGAGAACCACGAGTGCGAGCGACGCGGGCTCGGGTGCGCTGATGATCTGAATGGCGTTGATGGGACCGTCGCCCGTCACGGGCGTCGCGGTGAGGGTAAAACTACTTGTCGTGAGCCCCGTGAATTGGACGTAGTTGCCGGCCGTGGCGTCGGCGGCGGACGTGCCGAAAGATTGGACGAAGGTGCCATCCCATTGAACAGTATCCTTTGCATCCCTGCCATACACCGTGGCAATAGTGGTTCCGTCCACGCCGATGGTGTACTGCGTGACCCAGTCGGCGCTCGCGTTTTCTCCGTCGAAGTAGACAATGACGTCGTAGTGGTCGGTCGTGAACGGTGGTTCCAGGCCCGAGACGATTACCGTCATACCGGAACCCTCGGAGTGGATATATTGTCGCATGAGACGGAAGTCTCCGCTGGAGGAGGGCCCTACGGGAACCCAGGTAGCGTCGCGGTCTTTGGAGGTAGTGGTGGCCACCGAGACGGCGGTAACCAGGCCGCTGTCGTTGTGAAGTTGCGATTTGCCGTTCCAGTAAACGTTGTTCCAATGCACTTGTGGCTCGACGCCGGCCTCTTCGGAGGGATCAAGCATCTGCTGGCCTGCCCCGGTCTTATAAAAGTTGATGCCGATCAGGTCTGCGCAGGCAGGGGATGCGCTCCAAAAGGCCAGAACCAGCCAGAGAGCCAGAGCCACGGCCCACGAGGCTATGCAGTGTCTGCGCCGGCCCAAACAAGAGGCGCGGCGGGTGTTGGAAGTGCCCCGCACCTTTCTTCGCCCTCCCGAGTGTCAGTATGCCGCGTTTCCGGGCCGAGTCAAGGAACTGTCAGGGCTATTTTCGCGGCTTGACAGGCGGTGGATTGTGATTATACTATGGGGACACTCCACTTGGAGTGTCGCCCCGACTGCCGTTCTCGGCCAATTTGTTGGAGAGGGGGCCGTTAGGGAACCGAAAGCGGACTCTAGACCGACACAGGAAAAAGGGAGCCGGACGATGGGTAAGAAGCAAGTCCCGGGGCCGATTCCGCCCCATGGCGGTGTGCTGGTGAACCGCTTGCTGGGCGCCAAGGAGGCGGATGAGGCCGCCAAGCGGGCCAAGGGGATGCCGCAGGTCCAACTGGCACGCCGTGAGCGGTGCGACCTGGAACTGCTGGCCGTCGGGGCGTTCAGCCCCCTGACGGGCTTTATGACCCGCCACGCGTTCGACGCCGTCGTGGACGAGATGCATCTGCCCACCGGCGAGCCCTGGACCGTTCCGATTACCCTGAGTGCGACGCAGCGGGAGGCCGACGGCCTGAAGGAAGGCGGGGAGGTCGCTCTTCACGATCCCGAGTCGGACCGCGTTCTTGCTATCCTTCACCTCGAGGAGAAATACGAGCACGACCGCCAGCGCGAGGCCAGAGAGGTTTACAAGACAACCGACACCAAGCACCCCGGCGTCGCGCTGGTGATGGGGCAGGGCGAGGTGTGCCTGGGCGGCAAGGTGGATGTCCTCAGCCTGCCGCCCCACGACGACCTTCAGCAGTACCGCTGGACCCCGCGCGAGACCCGCGCCGAGTTCGACAAGCGCAAGTGGCGCCGCGTGGTGGCGTTCCAGACGCGCAACCCGTGCCACCGCGCCCACGAGTACCTCCAGAAAGCGGCCCTCGAAATCTGCGACGGCCTCCTGCTGCACCCGCTGGTGGGCGAAACGCAGAAGGGGGACATCCCCGCCGGGGTCCGGATGCAGACGTACGAGGTGATGTTCGAAAACTATTATCCACAGGATCGCGTCGTCCTGACCGTGCTGCCGGCTTCGATGCGCTATGCCGGGCCGCGCGAGGCCATCCTCCACGCCATTATGCGTAAGAACTACGGCTGCACGCACTTCATCGTCGGGCGCGACCATGCCGGCGTGGGCGATTACTACGGCACGTACGACGCGCAGTTGATCTTCGACGAGTTCGACCCGCAAGCGATGGGCATCACGCCGCTTATGTTCGAGCATTCCTTCTTCTGCAAGAAGTGTGATGGCATGGCCACGGGCAAGACGTGTCCACACGGCCAAGAGGATCGCGTGTTCCTGTCGGGCACGAAGGTGCGCGAAATGCTTTCGCGCGGCGAGGCGCCTCCGCCGGAGTTCACCAGGCCGGAAGTCGCTGCCATCCTCATCGACGCTGCGCGGCAGTCGGGCGACCAGTGACAGGCGGTTGACCGGAAGGTTCGGGGTACCACGATACAGGGAGGTTCCAATGAGTCAGGGTTTTGTGCTGTGGTTCACGGGGCTTTCAGGGTCGGGTAAGTCCACGGTTACGGATATCCTCGTGCCGGAATTGCGCCGCCGCGGCGTCCGGATGGAGGTGCTCGATGGCGACATCGTCCGCACGAACCTCTCCAAGGGCCTCGGTTTCTCGAAGGAGGACCGCGACACGAATATTCTGCGGGTCGGCTTCGTGGCGAATCTGATGTCGCGCAACGGCTTGGCCGCCTGCTGCGCCTGCATCAGCCCGTACAAGAATATCCGCGACGCCGTTCGCAAACAGGTGGAGGGCGACGGCGGGCGCTTCATAGAGATTTTCATGGACACTCCCATCGAGGAGTGCATGAAACGCGACGTCAAGGGCCTTTACAAGAAGGCCCTGGCCGGCGAGATCAAGCAGTTCACCGGCGTTGACGACCCCTACGAGGCGCCGGAGGAGCCGGAAATTCGGCTCAAGACCTGCGAGGCGACGCCCGAAGAATCTTCGCAGCAGGTCCTCGCGTACCTTGAGGGCGAAGGTTTGATCCCGAAGGCGTAGTACGGCGCGATTCGCGGGACACCAGCCGTCTGCACGCCGAAGGCGCCCACCGGTGGAGGGACGAAGCGTGGGCTGGGAAGCGTGGACGACGGTCGGCCTCATCGCGTTTCTCATCGCTGTTCTCGTCTTTACGCGCATCAGTGCCGACGTTGTTCTCATCGGAGGCGCGTCCCTCCTGCTGATCCTCGGCATCCTGGAGCCCCAGGATGCCCTCGCCGGCCTTGCCAAGGAGGGCATGGTTACGGTCGGGGTCCTTTACGTTGTTGTGGCCGGCGTCCGGGCGACCGGTGTCGTCGCCTGGATCGTCCAGAACCTGCTCGGGCGGCCCCAAACCGTCTTCCAGGCGCAGGCCCGCATCATGGGACCTGTCGCGGCCGTCAGCGCCTTCCTCAACAATACCCCTGTTGTCGCCATGATGATCCCCGCCATCAGCGAGTGGGCTCGGAAGATGCGCCTTCCGGTCTCGCGACTGATGATTCCTTTGAGTTACGCCGCCATTTTCGGCGGCGCATGCACCCTCATTGGCACCAGTACGAATCTTGTTGTTAACGGTCTGCTGATTTCGGAGACGAAGATGGGCAGCCTTGGCATGTTCACCATCGCCTGGGTCGGCGTCCCGTGTGCGCTGGTGGGCATCGCTTATATCCTGATTTTCGGCCGGTGGCTGCTGCCCGACCGCCGCCCTGCCGTCAGCACCACCGACGACCCACGCCAGTACACCGTTGAGATGATCGTCGAACCCGGCGGTCCGCTCGTCGGCAAGACCATCGAGCAGGCGGGTCTGCGGCATTTGCCGAATCTCTACCTTATGGAGATTGAGCGCGAGGGCGAGATTCGCGCCGCCGTCTCTCCCAAGGAAACACTCGCCGGCAGTGACCGCCTCGTGTTTGTCGGTGTTGTGGGTTCGATTGTAGAACTTCAGAAGATGCGTGGCCTGAAACCCGCCACCGACCAGATTTTTAAGCTCAACGCTCCGCCCGCCCAGCGGTGCCTCCTCGAGGCCGTCGTCTCCGACAGTTGCCCGCTGGCCGGTGTCAGCATCCGCGAGGGACGCTTTCGCACGGTCTATAACGCCGTTGTCATCGCCGTTGCCCGCAACGGGGAGCGCGTTCACGGGAAGATCGGCGATATTGTCCTGAGGCCCGGCGACACGCTCCTTCTGGAAGCGCAGCCCTCGTTTGCCGAACAGCACCGCGACTCACGCGATTTCTTCCTCGTCAGTCGTGTCGGAGACTCGGAACGCCCGCGCTACGAGCGGGCCTGGCTGGCCGTGGCGATCCTCTTCGGCATGGTGGCCGCGGTGACCTTCGGGTGGCTGAGCATTCTGAAGGCGGCGCTTGTGGCGGCCGGGCTGATGATTGTGACGCGCTGCGCCCGGGTGTCCGAGGCGCGCCGCGCGGTGGACTGGCATGTCCTTTTAGTCATCGCCGCCGCGTTTGCCCTCGGCGGTGCTCTTCAAAAGACCGGCGCGGCCGAGACCATCGCCACCAAACTCATCGGTTTGGGGGGCGGCAACCCCTGGCTGGCCCTTGCGGTGGTGTATGCCGTCGCCGTCTGCTTTACCGAGGTCATCACGAACAACGCGGCGGCCATCCTGGTCTTCCCGATTGCCTTGGCGACGGCCGAGAGCCTGAATGTGAACCCTATGCCCTTCGTGGCGGCCATCATGATCGGTGCGTCGGCTAGTTTCGCCACACCGATCGGCTATCAGACGAACCTGATGGTCTATGGCCCGGGAGGGTACCGTTTCTTCGACTACCTTCGGATTGGCCTGCCGCTGGATGTCCTCATGGGTATTATAACCGTCCTGCTTGCACCCCTCATTTGGCCCTTCTGAAACCTTCGGTTGTCCTTGTGTGGCGTCGGTGGCAAGGCTGAAGCCGGATGACAGCCTTGGCCGATAGAGGTGCGCAAGGCGTAGGGGTTGCCCGGCGGGGGATGCGGCAGCGAAGCGGTTTCGGGGCGGACGGCGCGAGCGGGGCGGGGGAGGCGTGCTGGATCCGCGAAGGCAGCACTCCTGAGGGAGTGTTGCCTTTCTGTCCAAAAGGCGCCACTGGGTAATTATAAGTTGTGCTCTGTCATCAGGTTATAACAGTATTAAAAAAATCGCTTGACTCTTGGAGGGCCTGTGCTACACTACAGTAACACTCCATTAGGAGTGTGCCCTGGGCGGTTGCGGTTTGGCTTGGGCCTGGAGCGGGTGCACCTGGGTAAGAAGGAGAGCGTCATGCTTGGCACAGGGACGGCAATGGTGGTGAAAGTGGGACGGGCATGTGGGGCGCTGGTGGCGGCGGTGGTGTGCGTGGTCGGATTCCTTTCCGGGGTGTCGTCCGCGCAGGCGCAGACGGAAATCCTCAACGTTTCCTACGACCCGACACGGGAACTGTATAAGGAGTTCAACGAGGCGTTCGCCAAGTACTGGAAAGGGAAGACCGGGCAGGATGTTACCATCCGGCAGTCGCACGGCGGTGCGGGCAAGCAGGCCCGCGCGGTAATTGACGGCCTGGAAGCCGATGTCGTCACGCTCGCCTTGGCCTATGACATTGACGCCATTGCCGAGAAGACCGGGCTCATGCCTAAGGACTGGCAGACGCGCCTGCCAAACAACAGTTGCCCTTACACCTCAACGATTGTCTTCCTGGTGCGCAAGGGCAACCCGAAGGGCATCAAGGATTGGGGCGACCTGGTGAAGCCCGGCGTGTCGGTCATCACGCCGAACCCGAAGACAAGCGGCGGCGCCCGCTGGAACATCCTCGCGGCCTGGGGCTACGTCCTGAAGCAGGAGCTGGGGGATTTCGCGAAACTCTCCGACCCGCAGTATGCCGGCGAGGTGGCCAAGGCCCACGAGAAGGCCACGGTTTTCGTGACGGAACTATTCAAGCACGTTCCCGTGCTCGACTCGGGCGCTCGCGGCTCGACAATGACATTCGTTCAGCGTGAGATGGGTGACGTTTTGCTGGCCTGGGAGAACGAGGCGTTCCTGGCCGTTAATGAACTCGGGCCAGACAAACTCGAGATCGTCGTCCCCTCGATGAGTATCCTCGCCGAGCCCCCCGTGACCGTCATGGACAAAGTGGCCGAGAAGCATGGCACGCGGGAGGTTGCCAAGGCGTACCTGGAATATCTTTACTCGTCCGAGGGGCAGATGCTTGCCGCCAAGCACTATTACCGCTCTTTCAACCGTGAGTCGGTTCCCGAAGAGTATCTGAAGCGGTTCCCCGACTTGGAACTTTTCCGCGTTGATGACGTGTTCGGCGGCTGGCAGAAGGCGCAGAAGAAGTATTTCGACGACGGCGGGATCTTCGACGAAATCTACAAGCCTTAGGGCTTGGGAGGCCGGACCGCCGGCGGGGAGATGCGATGCGCCTGCAACTGAAACAAAAGAGCGTGCTGCCGGGCTTCGGCCTGACGATGGGCTACACGCTCTTCTACCTGGGGCTCATCATCCTCCTGCCGCTGGCGGCGCTCTTTGTCAAGTCGGCCGGTATCAGTTGGGAGAAGTTCCGCGACACCGTGGCCGACCCGCGCGTCCTGGCGTCGTTCCGCCTTACGCTGGGCGCCTCGGCCGTCGGCGCCGCCGTCAATGCCGTTTTCGGTTTCGTCGTCGCCTGGGTGCTTGTCCGCTACACGTTCCCCGGCAAGAAGGTTGTGGATGCGCTGGTGGACCTGCCGTTCGCGCTCCCGACAGCCGTTTCCGGCATCGCTCTGACAGCCATCTACGCCCCGAACGGGTGGATCGGTCGGCTCCTGGATCCGCTGGGGATCAAGGTGGCCTACACGCCGCTCGGCATCATGGTTGCCCTGACGTTCATCGGGCTGCCGTTCGTCGTCCGCACCCTTCAGCCGGCGCTGGAGGATCTGGACCGCGAGGTCGAGGAGGCGTCGGCCAGCCTCGGGGCCACGCGCTTCAAGACTTTCCGCCGCGTCATCTTCCCGAGCGTCCTGCCGGCCCTGCTGACGGGGGCCTCCCTCGCCTTCGCGCGAGCGCTCGGCGAGTACGGGTCGGTCGTCTTCATCTCCGGCAATATGCCGATGAAGACGGAGATTACGCCGCTCCTGATCATCACGAAACTCGAACAATACGATTACGAGGGCGCCACCGTCATTGCCGTGGTGACGCTTGCGGCCTCGTTCATCCTGTTGCTGGGCATCAACGTGCTCCAGTGGTGGAGCCGGCGCCGCGCGGGGGCCGCCTGAGGAAGGAATAGAGGACCATGGCCGGAAGCATCGCCCGTCGCCTGTCGCTGGGGCCGCAGACCCGCGCCGCGGCTGTTATTTCAGAGCGGCCGCTGGTCCGGTGGCTCCTCATCGGCGTGGCCCTCGCCTTCCTGGGACTCTTTCTTGTCGTGCCGCTCGTCGCAGTCCTTGTCCAGGCCTTCGCCAAGGGCATCGGCCCGTACTTCGCGGCTCAATGGGAACCCGACGCCCTGGCCGCCATCCGCCTGACGCTTCTCGTGGCCGTCATCGCCGTCCCCGTGAATACCGTGTTCGGTGTGGCGGCCTCCTGGGCCATCGCCAAGTTCAACTTCGTCGGCAAGAACCTCCTCCTGACGGTCATTGATCTGCCGTTTACCATTTCGCCGGTCGTCGCGGGCCTGATTTTTGTACTCCTGTTCGGGCGCACCGGCTGGGCGGGCCCGTGGCTTGCGGACCATAACGTGAGGATCATCTTTGCCGTTCCGGGCATCGTCCTGGTGACGGTCTTCGTCACGTTCCCGTTCGTGGCCAGGGAACTGGTGCCCCTGATGCAGGCCCAGGGCACGGAGGAGGAAGAGGCCGCACGCGTCCTCGGGGCAGGGGGCTGGCAGACGTTCCGGCGCATCACCCTGCCGAACATCAAGTGGGGGCTCCTGTACGGCGTCATCCTCTGCAACGCCCGTGCCATGGGCGAGTTCGGCGCCGTCTCTGTCGTCTCCGGCCACATCCGCGGCCTCACCAACACCATGCCCCTCCAGGTCGAGGTCCTCTACAACGAGTACAACTTCAGCGCCGCTTTCGCGGTCGCCTCGCTCCTGACGATGCTGGCCGTTGTCACCCTCATCCTGAAGACGCTCGTGGAGTGGCAGAACAAGCGCCAGATGGCGCTGGCGGCACAGGAAGCCGTGGTGGAGGGGCTTGGCCGATGAGCATTGAAGTGCACGACATTTCGAAGACGTTCGGCACGTTCGCCGCTCTCCGGAGTGTCAGCCTCCGCGTCGAAACGGGCGAACTGGTCGCCCTCCTCGGTCCGTCCGGCTCGGGCAAGACGACCCTTCTGAGGATTATTGCTGGCCTGGAGCAGCCCGACGCCGGAAGCGGGCCTATCCGCTTCGAGGACACCGACGTCGCCGGTCGAGGCGTCGGCGAACGCCGGGTCGGCTTCGTCTTCCAGCACTACGCGCTTTTCCGGCACATGACGGTCTTTGAGAACATCGCGTTCGGCCTGAAGGTTCGGCCGAAGCGGGTGCGACCGCCCAGGAGTGTCATCCGCGACAAGGTCCTGTCGCTTCTGAAACTTATCCAGTTGGAAAGTCTGGCGAACCGCTATCCGCACCAGTTGTCGGGCGGCCAGCGCCAGCGTGTGGCCCTGGCGCGCGCCCTGGCCATCGAGCCCAAGGTCCTCCTCCTGGATGAGCCTTTCGGCGCCCTCGATGCCAAGGTCCGCCAGGAATTGCGCGAGTGGCTCCGACGCCTCCACGAGAAAATCCACGTCACCAGCGTCTTCGTCACCCACGACCAGGAAGAGGCCCTCGAACTCGCCGCCCGCGTCGTCGTCATGAACGAAGGACGCATCGAACAGATCGGAACCCCCGAAGAGGTCTTCCACGACCCGAAGACCGCCTTCGTCATGAACTTCCTGGGTCACGTGAACCTTTTCCACGGCCGGATGGAGGAGGGCAAGGTCCGATTCGCCACCGTCGCCTGCGACGCCCCGGACCACGCGCCCTCGTCCGCCGAGGCCGTCATGGTCTTCGTCCGCCCGCACGAACTCCAGGTGGATACCAAACGCAACGGCCAGGCGAGTTTCAGCGCGACGGTCCTCCGGGTGTCCTCGGCCGGGCCCAACGTCCGCCTGGAATTGGTCGCCGACTCCGGAGACCAGATCTACGCTGAAATGCCTCAGGAACGGTTCCGGGCCTTGAATATCACCCGCGGCAGCCGGGTTTTCGTCACGCCGCGGGAAATCCGCGTTTTTACTGAAACCTGACGCTGCCTGAGGGCAAGGTGTCAGCAAGGCGCCGTCGTGTGAAAATCTTCACGAGTGGGGGGGGGCGCCAAAGGGCCGATATCCGGCTGCGTGGGGCGAGGGGTCCCAGCAGACCAAGTGAGCGGCCAGGATCGGTTTGACAGGTGAGAATCCCGAGCATCGGCGCCCGCGCGTGGCGGTCACCGTTGGGGCCAAGTCCGGCGCTCGTACGATTCGCGGACATCTGGGACATGGCTGAAGGAGACGGCACGTGGCGACGAGAATGACGGTTCTGGCGATGGTGGCGGTTGCCGTTTTCATGTGGGCGAGCAAGGCCATGGCCGAGGAGCCGGCCGCCCCTGACCTCGATGCCCAGGTCAAGCAGTTGCAGGACACCGTGGCGGTCCTCCAGGGACAGATCGCCGATGTCCAGGCCAAAGTCGAGAAGCAGAAGGCCCTGACGGAGGCCCTCAAGGAACTCGGCTACAACCCGGACCCGATGGACCTGCGGCTCTACTGGAAAGACGGCATCCGCATGGATTCCCGCGACGGGAGCGTCAAACTGAAGTTCGGCGGACGGTTGCAGTATGACCTCGACTGGCAGGGCAGCAACAGCGTGGAACCCCTTGTCGGCGAGGTCGCCGACGGCTTCCAGACCCGCCGCGCCCGCATCTACGTGTCGGGCGACTTCGGGAAGAACGTCGGCTTCAAGTGGGAATACGACCTGGCCACCGGCGCCGCCGTCGCGCGCGACGTCTACATCGAACTGAGGCAACTGCCCGTTGTCGGGAACTTGCGGATCGGCCATTACCGCGAGCCCTTCAGCCTCGACGAACTCACCAGTTCCAACTACATCACGTTCATGGAACGAGCCCTGCCGAACATTCTCACCCCCGCTTTCAACGGCGGTGCCATGCTCTACAACTCCGCCCTGGATGACCGCGTCACCTGGGCGGCCGGCATTTTCCGCGACACCAACCAGGCCGACGGCGCCCAGGCCGTCGTGGACGGCCAATACGCCTTTACGACCCGCGTGACCGGCCTGCCGTGGTATGAGGACGGCGGAAAGCGGCTGTTTCACCTGGGCACGTCGTTCAGCGTCCGCCACACGGACGGCAACGTGCGCTATCGCGCCCGGCCGGAGGACAACCTTGCCCCGTTCTTCATCGACACCGGCAACTACTTCACCCGCGACATCTGCCTTTACGGGACCGAAGGCGCCTTGGTCCTCGGTCCGTTCCACGCCGAGGCTGAGTACATCGCCGCCAACATGGCCGCCGACAACAACGTCGCTCGAGCGGGCAACCAGCCCGACCCGGACTATCACGGCTACTACGTCCAGGCGGGCTACTTCCTGACGGGCGAAACCCGGCCCTATAAGAAGTCCGAGGGCATCTTCGACCGCGTCAAGCCCCTCAAGCCCTACACCCAGGGCGGACCGGGCGCCTGGGAAGTCGCAGGACGGTTCTCCTACCTTGACCTCGACGACGATCGCATTGACGGTGGAAAGTTGTGGGACTACACCCTCGGCCTCAACTGGTACCTCAATAACAACGTGCGGCTGATGTGGAACTACATCCGTTCGCGGGTGGACGTCGGTCCGGGCGCGGACACGCGGGCCTCCGCCGACATCTTCATGATGCGGGCCCAGGTGGATTTCTAAGCGGACGATTTGCCGCAGAGCGGCTGTGTTCGGAGCACGCAGAGAGAAGTAGCAATAAGATCGCCCGTCTTCGTTCCGATACGCCGGGGGCGAAGCTTGCCCGCCTGTGGCGGGGCGGGTCCGTTCTGCGTTCTGCCCTTCGGCCATGCTCAGGGCCCTGAGGCTCTCGAAGGGCATTCTACGCCCGCCCGCCGACTTGTCCGCCGTAGTCCCGGCGCGCCGGGACGAAGCCGGAAGCCGGGCCGCGCGCTGTCATCCTGAGCGCAGCGAAGGATCTCGCCGTGTGCCTTTCAAGGGGTGTCACCCCGAGCGCAGTCGAGGGGTCTCGCCGTGATGCCTTGCTTCTCTTTCCGCTTTCTCCCTGTTCCTTCATGGGAGCCCTTCTCGCCGCGCGCTCGCCCGCCATAGTCCCGACTCATCGGGACGACGGCGGGTTGAATCTTGAACTTTGAACTTCCTCCCCCCGCGCCGTTCGCCTGCCTCGCCGTAGCCCAAAGGGTGAAGGCGGGAGCCCGCCGCGATTCTCCCCCCGCTGCACAGGCAAGGGGTGTGGCCGTTTTTCGTGCCACGCCTTGGATGCGGATCTGTTTTGAGGCGGCTTCAGCCGCCTTCTCGCCGCGCGAGCGGCGTGTAAACCGGGGTTTGTAGCCCCGGTTCGCCATGGCGTCCGAACACGTTTCATCTTTTCCCCCTCCGCCCCACTTGCAGCGGGGCGGAGGGGGAAAAGAAAAGCTGCACGGGAGAGGGCCGCGCCTCATCAACCCCGCCATAAAATGGCGGGGCTATACCCCGCTGGCGCGGGGCAAAGGCCCATGAATGGGCCTAACGACCATTGCCACGATCCGCGGCCACACCCGGTGTCAGAATGTATTCGCAAAGGTCGAAGTCGTCGGTTATACTTCCAGCCGACCCATACGCCTTAGTTCCACGCGGCTGAATTGGCGCCGTCGGGGGGCACATCCATTGCGGCAAGCACAGGACACACCGAGACCGGCCGACCGCAGGGCGAGCGAATCTCCGCCGGAAGGGATTATCGCAGCCCTGGCAGATGGATCAACGGCATGTTATACTGACAGCAAGCCCAAGTTCCGCATCTTATGGGGGTCCGTCTAATCAGTGTTAGATGGCCGTAGAATAGGGGACCCGAGTTGACGCGGTACCTGTTTCGTCTCGACATGGCGAAGGACAACGACGCCTTCTTAAATCTTCGTCGAGATCAACAAGTGGACCACGTGTACTCGGGCACGCCCATGAAGGTGGGCCCAGGCTGGATTCCCGATTTCGTTGAGGTTACCTTCGACCGCGACTCGGGCATCGGTCGGCTTACCTTGATTGAACTCGAAGCAACCGAGATTTCCGCCCGCGCATCCTGCCGGAAATACCTTCCGGAAGCGTCGTCCCACATCGTACGAGGGTTTCTCGGATACCTCGATACTGTGATCTCGGCGTGCCATGCGACGGCTGACCCGCGGCTCGAGATGCTCGAAAGGCTCAAAGGTCTCATGACGGCCAGCCCGACGATCACCGTGCACACCGCCGGCGCGCTCCGGACATCGGCCGACCTCGTCGAGGATCTTCCCCTGATTGATCAGCCAGAGCGGCCAACCCTGCCCGTTGCCGACTCCACCAAGCCGTCATTATCCTTCAGTTTCCAAGGAGAACGTCGCCTCACGCGCGCCGCGAGCGATGGTGTGCGCCGCGCCATCCGGATTCTCCACGCTGTAATCGTTGGCCGCGACCACAGCGGCGGTACGATGAAGTCATGGCGAAATAATCGCCAGAATACGCTCGATGGCGCCGTCGCGAAGGAACACGGTCGGTATCCGCATCTTCACAAGCTCCTAACCTCAAAGACCACGTTCGGGCTCTACGTAAACTGCGACAAGCTCGCAGCCGAACTCGCGCGTCTTTGGCATGTGGCCGGAACTGATCCCAGGACTGCCGAAGATACGGCCACGATCATCAGCACGTTCGTTCCGGTGGCCATCACCTTTGCTAAGCACGAACAGATGCAGAAGGTGTTCGAGCAGGCGAGAGAGGTCGTACGCCGGACAGCCATCTAACATGCGCGTGAACCCGTCGGTTCGGCCTGTCACCCGTCTTGCTTGTGCAAGGCCGTCGCCAGGCCGTCCCGCGGGTTACGCGCGGCGGGGAAATCCGGGTGAAATCCGGCGACGCAATACCCATTTTCTTTTCATCTTCCAGCTTTGAAGCGGAACGATTTGCCACGGCGGGCAAGCCTTGGACTTTGGACCACCTTTTCCTCTCCAACCTCCAGCCTCTCATCTGCGCCCATCTGCGTCATCTGCGGATACCTGCCGTCCGCCGTTCCCCAATTCTCGGCTGTCCTCTGCGATCTCTGCGTTCTCTGCGTTGAAGGCCGTACGCAAATCCTGTGCCAACCTTCGCGGAAAACCCCAAATCCCATCCACGGCGCTCCATAACATGGTCGCTGAATCGAGGCTTTTGCGAGGTAAAAACGGAGCTATGGTCGCTCCTTTTTGCGCTGAAATCGCCCACAGTCGCATGAAAATGGGGCGTTTTGCACTCCACGTGGAGTCTTCCAGGCCCCCAAACGCCCCTGGCGCTCTGAAAACTCGGTTGCGACCCAAAAATAACGCGCCAAAATCCGCCCGCCCCCCCAAAAAAAATTTTTGGAATTTCCGGATTTTTTCCGCCTTTGCCCATGGCGCGGCGGGTCGGGAGACCCGCCGCGCAAAGTGGCGCTGGAGTGCTAGGCTTCAGCGAAGAACGTCCCCAGCACCATCAGCGTGTTGAACGCGCTGTGGGCGATGACCGCCGGCATCAGGCTCCGGGTGCGGTAGGTCACATAGCCGAGCGCGGCCCCCAGAAGGAAGAGCGCAAGGACCGAATGCGGCTCGACGGGGAAGTGCAGCACGGCGAAGATGGCGCTTGATGCGGCGATGGCCCACGCCGGTCCGATGCGCCTGAGCAGGCTCATCATCAGAACGCCGCGGTAGATGAACTCCTCGGCCAGCGGCGCCAGCACACTCGCCTGCACCAGCGTCGCCACGAGAAGCGCCGGTGACCCCGACGCCTGGAGCCTCTCCAGGATGGGATGCGGCTCGATGGGCACTCCCACCAGGCGCAAGGCCAGCGCGCCCGCCAATAGTGCCACCATGCAGATGGGAAGGATGACCGCCAGCGCCACCAGGCCGTGGATGAGGCCGAAGCCGACGCGGCCGGAGCGGATGCCTACCGTCGCCGCCGCCCCGCGCCCGAAACGCGACACCACCCACAGGCCGAAGAGCGGCGGCAGAATCTGGGCCAGGAAGACCCCGGGGCTTGCCACGTCCGCCCCACCGAACGGTTTCCATGGCAGAAGCCACTTCTCCGCCGCCATGTAGAGCATTTGTACCAAGAACATCAAACATAGCATTGCACCGAACAGCGCCAGGCCGTACCACGCTGGCCAGCGGACCGCGGGGAAGGCCCCGTCGAGCGGCAGGGGCAAGGGGCGGCCCGACAGCCACCACCGGACCGCACGCCAGAGGCCGACGAAGGTGAAAGGCAGGCAGACCCCGACGGCCACGAGGAGCCAGAGGTGCGGCTCCAGGTCGCTCCACGTAAAGGTTTCGGAGGGCGGCATCGGCTCTCCCGGCACGGCGGTTCGGGCTAGGCGGCGCGGGCCTGCGGCCCGGGTCTATTCCCACTCGATGGTGCTGGGCGGCTTGGAACTCGTGTCATAGACGACGCGGTTGACGCCCTTAACCTCGTTGGTGATGCGTGTGGCGATCCGCGCCAGCGTCTTGTGAGGGAGGCGCGCCCAGTCGGCCGTCATGCCGTCGCGGCTGGTAACGGCCCTCAGGGCGATGACGTTGGCGTACGTCCGCTCGTCCCCCATCACGCCGACCGCCTTAACGGGCAGCAGAACGGACAGCGCCTGCCACGTTTTGCGGTACAGGCCCGCCCGGTGCAATTCCTCCAGGAAGATGGCGTCGGCCTCGCGCAGAATCGCCAGTTTCCGCCGGTTGACGGGGCCGACGATGCGTACGGCCAAACCGGGGCCGGGGAACGGGTGACGCCAGACGATTTCCGGCGGGAGGCCCAACTCCTCGCCGACGCGCCGGACCTCGTCCTTGAAGAGGTAGCGGAACGGCTCGATAAGCCGGAACCGCAGTTTGGCCGGCAGGCCGCCCACGTTGTGGTGCGTCTTGATGGTGGCGCTGGGGCCGCCGAGGGCGGACCGGCTCTCGACGACATCCGGGTACAGTGTCCCCTGGGCGAGAAACTTCGGCTTGCCGAGGCGCTGGGCTTCGCGCTCGAAGACGCGGATGAAAACGTTGCCGATGATGCGGCGCTTGCGCTCCGGGCTCGCGATGTTTCGCAGACGTCGCAGGAACTCCCCGGAGGCGTTCGCGTAATGGACGTGGATGCCGAGGTGGTTGCGGAACTTTCGGCGGACGTTGGCGGCCTCGTTTTTTCGCAGCAGGCCGTTGTTGATGAAGACGCACTCGAGCCGCTCGCCGATGGCGCGGTGCAGCAGGGCGGCCAGGACGGAGGAATCCACCCCGCCGCTTGTGGCGCACAGGACGCGCTCCTCGCCGACCGTCTCGCGGATTCCAGAGACGGCGGACTGGATGAACGAGGCGGCGCTCCATCGGCCTTTGCAGCGGGCGACGCGGAAGAGGAAGTTCTGGAGGATCTCCTTGCCCTTCGGCGTGTGGACGACCTCCGGGTGGAACTGGAGGCCGTAGAGACGCTTTGCCGGATGGGCCATGGCCGCCACGGGTGCGGTCGCGGTCTCGGCGATGCGCTCAAATCCGCGGGGGACTCCTGTGACCTGGTCGCCGTGGCTCATCCAGACTTGGAGGCGAGGCGGGAGACCCGCAAAGAGGTCGCGCTTCTTCAGAACCCGGATGACCGCGTGGCCGTACTCGCGCCGCTCGGCCGGCCGGACGCGCCCGCCGAGCAATTTCGCCATCAGTTGCAGGCCGTAGCAAATGCCCAGGACCGGGATGCCGAGGCGAAAAAGGCCCGGGTCGCACGTCGGGCTGCCGCGCACGGTGACCGAGGCGGGCCCGCCGGAAAGGATGATCGCTGCGGGCGGGTGAGCGGACAGGTCCGCCGGGCGGGTGGTATGCGGCACGATCTCCGAGTACACGCCGCACTCGCGCACATGCCGCGCAATCAGTTGCGTGTACTGTGAGCCGAAGTCCAGGATCAGCACGCGCTCCTGGCGTCGGCGGGGCGCCAGTCGGCTAGCGGGTTGTTTCGTCTTCTTTTTCATAGGTCGAGTAGTAGTAAGGCGTAAAGGCCTCGAACTCGGCGGCGCAGGTGTCCACGCACTTGTAGGCCGGCACGACGCCGGCCCGGAGGCGCAGGCGCCGGATGGTCGCCTCATCGGTCCGGAGGAAGTCGGCCAATTGGGCGTCGCTGAAGCCGCACCGTTTGGCCTCGAACAGTTCCTCGCGTGAGAGTGCCCGCGTGGCTCCGCGCGCCCGGTCGCGGCGCGTGCGGATGGCGCGCTCGTGCTGGACGATCTGGAGAAGATTGTCGAGGAACCAGCGGTCAATCTTCGTGAGGGCATGCACGTCCTCAACGCTCATGCCGACCTGGAGCGCTCGTTTGATGTGGAAGACGCGTTCGGGTCCCGGCGTGACGAGCAGGCGCTTCAGTTCGTCGGGCCCGAGCGTCTGGCGGAGCGTGACCAGTCCAGCGGCCCCGATCTCCAGCGACCGGAGGGCCTTCTGGAGGGCCTCCTTGAAGGTCCGGCCGATGGCCATCGCCTCGCCGACGCTCCGCATCGAGGTCGTCAGGCGCGGCGGAGTGCGCGGGAACTTCTCGAAGGTGAAGCGCGGGACCTTGACGACGCAGTAATCAATCGTCGGCTCGAAGGAGGCGGGGGTTTTCCGCGTGATGTCGTTGGGAATTTCGTCGAGGGTGTAGCCGACGGCCAGTTTGGCCGCGATCTTCGCAATGGGGAACCCCGTGGCCTTGCTCGCCAGCGCGCTGGACCGGCTCACGCGCGGGTTCATTTCGATGACGAGCATGCGGCCGTCGTCGGGGTTGACGGCGAACTGGATGTTCGAGCCGCCCGTCTCCACGCCGATCTCGCGGATGATCGCCGCCGCCGCGTCGCGCATCGCCTGGTACTCGCGGTCCGTCAGCGTCTGGGCCGGGGCCACGGTGATGGAGTCGCCGGTGTGGACGCCCATCGGGTCGAAGTTCTCGATGGAGCAGATGACGACGACGTTGTCCGCCAGGTCCCGCATGACCTCCAGTTCGAATTCCTTCCACCCGAGGACCGATTGCTCGATGAGGACTTCGTGGGAGGGGCTGGCGTCGAGTGCAGCCTTGGCCATATCCGACAGTTCCTCGACGTTGTACGCCACGCCGCCGCCCGTGCCGCCCAGTGTGAAACTGGGCCTCAGGATCACCGGCAGGCCCAGCGCCGCCGCCAGGTCCATGGCCTCGGCGACGGTCTTGGCGATGCCGCTCGCCGGGACCTCCAGGCCGATACGCTCCATGGCCTGTTTGAACTTTTCGCGGCTCTCGGCCTTTTCGATGGCCTCGGGGTTGGCGCCGATCATCTCAACGCCCCATTGCTTCAGCGCCCCGCTGCGGGCGAGCGCCTCGGCACAGTTCAGCGCCGTCTGTCCCCCGACGGTCGGCAGAAGCGCGTCCGGCCGCTCCACCTCTATCACACGCTCGACGACCTCGGGCGTGATCGGCTCGATGTACGTCTGGTCCCCGAACTCCGGGTCCGTCATGATCGTCGCGGGGTTGGAGTTGATGAGGACGACCTTGTAGCCTTCCGCGCGCAGGGCCTTGCACGCCTGGGTACCCGAGTAGTCGAACTCGCACGCCTGGCCGATGATGATCGGTCCGGAGCCGATGACCAAAATCTTGTGGATATCTGTTCGCTTAGGCATCGTTCGCCTGCATCATTTCGACGAACCGGCGGAAGAGGTAATGGGCGTCGTGCGGCCCGGGCGAGGCCTCCGGGTGGAACTGGACGGCAAAGGCGGGCAGCCGCCGGTGCCGGATGCCCTCCAGCGTCCGGTCGTTCAGGTTGGTGTGCGTCATCTCGATGTCGTTCGTGCCCAGGGACTCGATGTCCACGCAGAAGCCGTGGTTCTGGACGGTGATGGCCACCCGGCCGGTGTGCGCGTCCTGGACGGGGTGGTTGGCGCCGTGGTGGCCGAACTTCAACTTGAACGTCCGGCCGCCGAGGGCTTGGCCGAGCATCTGGTGGCCCATGCAGATGCCGAAGATAGGAACCGCCCGGCCGCCCGGCGGGTCCTCGACGAGCCGGCGCACGGTCTGGACGGCATAGGGTACGGCGGCGGGGTCGCCCGGACCGTTGGAGAGAAGCACGCCGTCCGGCCTCTTGCGCATTACGTCCTCGGCAGTCGAGCGGGCGGGCATGACGAGTGCGCGGCAACCGACCTCCGCCAGCCGCCGCAGAATCCCGTACTTGACGCCGTAATCCAGGACGACGACGCGCGGGCCGCCGGGATTTTTCTTCGGCTCCCATTCCCACGGCTCGGCGCAGGTGACCTCCTGGACAAGGTCGCGGCCGACGAGGCCGGGCGACCGGCGAGCTTTCTCGACCAGCCGGTCCTCGTCGGTGTCGGTGCTGGAGAGGACGGCGCGCATTGCCCCCGCCTCGCGGATGTGGCGCGTCAGGGCCCGCGTGTCCACCCCTTCGATGCCGGGGATGCCGTTCTCTTTCAGATACGCTCCAAGGTCCTGCGTCGATCGCCAGTTGGAGCGGATGCGGCTCGCTTCGCGGACGACGAATCCTTCGACCCACGGGCGGTGGGACTCGGTGTCCTCGGCGTTGACGCCGTAGTTCCCTATCAGCGGGTACGTCATCGCCACGATCTGCCCGCGGTACGAGGGGTCCGTCAGGACCTCCTGGTAGCCGGTCATGGAGGTGTTGAAGATGATTTCTCCGACGGCCTCGGCGTGGGCGCCGAAAGCGCGGCCCGTGAAGATTCGGCCGTCTTCCAGAGCCAGCAGGGCAGGGCGGGTCACGGTTTCGCCTCCCGCCGGTCTGCCGCGAACTGGTCCTTCTGGAAGTGCTCCGGCACGGGGGTCGGATAGTCGCCCGTGAAGCAGCAGGTGCACATGTCGGCCGGGGCGGGGACCGCTTTCAACATCCCCTCTACGGACAGGTACTCGAGCGAGTCGGCGCCGATGAACTCGCGGATTTCCTCGACCGAATGCGTTGCGGCAATCAACTCGCTCCGCGTGGACATGTCGATGCCGTAGAAGCACGGCCAGCGGATGGGCGGGCTGGAGACGCGGACGTGGACCTCGGCGGGCCCGGCCGTCCGAAGCAGACGCACCAGGTTCCGCATCGTCGTCGCCCGCACGATGGAATCCTCGACCACGACGACGCGCTTGCCCTTGACGACTCCCGTCACCGGGTTGAACTTCATCCGCACGTTCAGGTCCCGCTCGTGCTGGTCGGGCGAGATGAACGTCCGACCGACGTAGTGATTGCGAATGAGGCCGATCTCGAACCGAATGCCGGACGATTCGGCATAGCCGATGGCGGCCGTGTTCGCCGAGTCGGGAACGGCGATGACGATGTCGGCCGACGCCGGGTGCTCCTCCGCCAGGTGCCAGCCGAGCGCCCGGCGGACCTTGTCCGTCTTCTGGCCGAAGATCCAACTGTCCGGCCTGGCGAAGTAGATATACTCAAACACGCACATCGCCCGCCGCGGCGCCGGCGCCAGGTGCCGCGACTTCACCCCGCCCCAGTCAGCCACGACCATTTCGCCCGGTTCGACCGATCGCAGATACTGGGCGCCCACGATGTCGAGCGCGCACGATTCGCTTGCCACGACGTGGGCGTTCCCCAGCCGGCCCAGGCAGAGCGGCCGCCATCCGTAAGGGTCGCGGACGGCGATGAGGCGGTCGCGGCTTAAGAAGACGAAACAGTACGCCCCGACCGTTTGCTGGAGGGCTTCGGCGATCATGTCCGCCAAATCGTCCTGCTTGGACCGCGCCACGAGGTGCAGCACGATCTCCGAGTCGGTCGTTGTCTGGAAGATGGAACCCTCGTCCTCCATGCGGGCGCGCAGCGGGGCGGCGTTGACCAGGTTCCCATTGTGTGCGGCCGCCAGAGGCCCGCGCTTAAAGTCAATGACGATCGGCTGGGCGTTCACCAAGTGCGACGAGCCGGTCGTCGAGTAGCGGTTATGCCCGATGGCGCTGCGACCGGCCAGATCCGCCATGACGTCGCCCGTGAAGACGTGCGACACCAGACCCATCTCCTTGTGGCAGGCGATGCGATGGCCGTCGCTCGAGGCGATGCCGGCGCTTTCCTGGCCGCGGTGCTGGAGGGCGTAGAGGCCCAGGTAGGTCTGCTCGGCGGCCCGTTCGTCGCCGAAGATGCCGAACACGCCGCAAGCCTCGCGCGGCCGGTCGCGACCCATGTCGCCGTCGCCCTCTGGGTTCAACCGCGTTCTCCGCTCTATGAAGTTCAGCGCGGCCCCGTGGGTCACTGTGCCTTGACGTGAACCTTCCGGGTGCGCGGTCCGTCGAACTCGCAGAAGTACACTGCCTGCCAAGTTCCCAGCACCGGCCGGCCGCCCGACACGATCAGCATGAGCGACGGGCCGAACAGGCACGACTTGATGTGTGCCGCAGAGTTCCCCTCCGTGTGGTGGTAGGCATCGTCGAACGGCACGATCTTGCTCATCTCCGCCAGGATGTCGCGCGTGACGCTCGGGTCAGCGTTCTCGTTGATCGTCACTCCGGCCGTCGTGTGTGGGACAAAAACCGTCGCCACACCGTCCTCGACACCCTCGGCACGGATAGCATCAGCGACCCGGCTTGTGATGTCCACCATTTCAACGCGCGAGCCGGTACGCACAGTGAAGGTCTGCACGGCGATTCTCCGATGCAGGCGTTCCAGGTCCAGAGGCGGGAGGGCTCGCTCGAAAGCCCGGCACGAATTGTACGGCCCCGCCCCCAGCGCTTCAAGCAAAAAGGTTGATTTCGGTCCCTGGCGGCGGCTACATTCGCGTACGCTGTCGCTGGCACGGAGACGCGCTGTGGCCGACATCCTTTCGGAAATCCTGGCCGTCAAGCGCCGCGAGGTGGCCGACCTGGCCGGCCGCCTCAAGGAGTTCAAGTCTGCCTGCCGCGACGCCCCTCCGCCGCGCAGCCTGGCCGACGCCCTTCGCCGACCGGCTCTGCCCGGGCGAAGCCCCGCTGCGCCGGGGCGAAGCCTGGCCGAGGCGCCCATGCGCCTCTTGGCCGAGATCAAGCGCCGGTCGCCGTCGGCAGGGGTGCTGGTGGACCCGTTCGTGCCCGCGGACATCGCCCGCCGGTACGAGGAAGGCGGGGCCGACGCCATTTCGTGCCTGACGGACGGGCGGTTCTTCGGGGGGGCCATCGAACATCTGCGCGAGGTCCGCGCCGCCGTCGCGCTGCCCGTCCTCCGAAAGGACTTTCTCATTGCCGAGGTCCAGGTGTACGAAGCCCGCGCCGCCGGCGCCGACGCCGTCCTTCTCATTGCCGAGGCGCTCGAGGTTCGCCGCATGACCGACCTGGCGTTCCTGGCAGGCGAACTCGGCATGGATGTCCTGGCCGAAGCCCACAGCGATGAACCGCTGGAGGCGGCGGTCGGCTGTGGCGCCCGCCTCGTCGGAATCAATAACCGCGACTTGGCCACGTTCGAGGTCCGCCTCGAGACGACCGAGCGGTTGGCTCACATCGTGCGGGAAGCCGGCCAGACCCTCGTGTCCGAGAGCGGGATCCGCGGTGCGGCCGACGTCGCCCGCCTCCGCGCCGCCGGCGCCGACGCCATTCTCGTCGGCGAAGCCCTTCTTCGCAGTCCGGACGTCCGGGCCGCCATCGCCGAACTCAAGCGCTGACGGCCGCACCCGCAGCGTCACTCCTCTTCCGCAGGCGCTGCGACCAGGGCCGTCAGCGCCGCGAAATCGTACAGGCGCGCCAGCGCCCGGTTCGATGTGGGAATCCCAGCCTCCTGGACCGCCGCCAAGGGGTTCAGCCCCGCCGTTACAACGATGCCGGTCCGGCTCGGTCCCACGGGGATGTCGAAAAGGGGTCGGCTCGGCTGGCCGACGACCACCAGCCCCCCCAGCCCTGCGCGGCGCATCTGGCGGACGACCTTCTCAACCTGTGGGAGGGCCGCCGCGGGAACCTCGCGGAAACTCGCTCCCACCAGGCCGGAACCGCTCTCCACGACCGCCAGGACGCTTGTCATCCGCGCCCGGATGAAAATCTCCACCGGGTCGAGTGTGGTTCCGTTGTAGTGGATAATGTGGGCGAAGCGGAACGGTTCGCCGGTCCGGATTTCGAGCAGACCGCCGAACCGCGAGATGACCGGTACGCCCGCCGCACGCAACAGACCATTCAGCGTGATGCTGCACACCGTGCCGATGGCTGCCTCGTTCGGGGCGACGTGGTATCCGGCCAGTTCCGCCCCCGCCTCGGTCACGAGGCCGTAGCGGCCCATGCCGAGACCCGCCCGCATGACTCTGGCGACAATCCGCTTGGCCTCGGCAAGGCGCCCCTGCGGCACGGTGGAGATGTTGAGGATAAGTGTGCCCTTGTGCCGAACCGGGTCGAGCGTCATCTGGTAGGCGAGTTCGTCGGCCCGAGCGTCAATGAAGCCGAGTTTGTCGAAGGCGACGGCGTTAGAGAGTTCCTGGCGTCCGCGGCTGGTGATCTGGCGTCCGCGCCGGCCCAGATTGACGGTCAGCCCCGCCGCGTCCGCCGCCTCCAGGTAGTTGCGGACCATCCGCTGCTTCAGATCAATGCCGGCGGCCCGCAGGGCGCGGGCGACCTTCGTGCCGCCGAGCGGCCGGCCGCTCTCCTCCAGAACGCGCAGGATCGCCGCCGTCTTTCTCCGCGCCTCCAGGCTGATGTCCGGCCGGTCAGCGGACGACATGGGGAGGCCCCTTGCTATCGGCGCGAGCGGGCGCCCCCACCGGGGGGATTGGTGGAAAGCGCGCCGCCCGACCGAGTTTGCTCACACGATGCCCTGGGCCATCATCGCGTCGGCCACCTTCAGGAACCCCGCGATATTCGCGCCCGCCACCAGGTTCCCCTTCTGGCCGTATGCCTCCGCCGCCTGCACGCACTGGTCGTAGATGTTGTCCATAATCATGTGGAGGCGCTTGTCCACCTCCTCGAAGGTCCAGGCGAGTCGCATGGAGTTCTGGCACATCTCCAGGGCGCTGGTCGCCACGCCGCCCGCGTTCGCCGCCTTCGCCGGACCGAACGAAACGCCCGCGTCCTGAAGGATCTTGACGGCGTGGGGTGTCGAGGGCATGTTCGCTCCCTCGCCGACCGCCAAGCACTTGTTCTTGACGAGTTTCTCGGCCGCGGCCGAATCAATCTCGTTCTGTGTGGCGCTGGGGAGCGCGACGTCGCACGGGACGCTCCAGATGCCCTGCCAGCCTTCGTGATACTGGGCCGACTTGTGCTCCTGGGCGTACTCGCGGATTCGCCCGCGCTCCACCTCCTTGATCCGCTGCACCGTCTGGAGGTTGATGCCTTTCTCGTCCACGATGTAGCCGCTGGAGTCGCTCATGGCGATGACTTTGGCGCCGAGCTCTTGGGCCTTTTGGCAGGCGTAGATCGCCACGTTGCCCGAGCCGGAGATGACGACACGCAGGCCCTTCCAGTCTTTGCCGCGAGCCTGGAGCAAGCGCGTCACGAAATACACCAGGCCGTAGCCCGTCGCCTCGGTCCGCGCCAGCGACCCGCCGTAGGAGAGCCCCTTGCCCGTCAGGACGCCGGTGAAAGTGTTGGTCAGTTTCTTGTACTGGCCGAAGAGGAATCCGATCTCGCGCCCGCCGACGCCGATATCGCCGGCCGGAACGTCCGTGTCGGGCCCGATGTGTCGGAAAAGTTCGCTCATGAACGCCTGGCAGAATCGCATCACTTCCAGGTCGCTCTTGCCCTTGGGGTCGAAGTCGCTGCCGCCCTTGCCCCCGCCTATCGGTGTGGTCGTCAGGGCGTTCTTGAAGACCTGCTCGAACCCGAGAAACTTGATGATGCCCAGGTACACGGACGGGTGGAACCGCAGGCCGCCTTTGTACGGCCCGATGGCACTGGAGAACTCGACGCGGAATCCCCGGTTCACCTGGACCTGGCCGCGGTCGTCCACCCACGGGACACGGAAAATGATCTGCCGTTCCGGCTCGATGATCCGATCGAAGACCTTGGCTTTCGCAAGTTCCGGCCGCTTCTCGATAACCGGGGCGACCGACTCGGCCACCTCCCGCACCGCCTGGTGGAATTCCTCTTCCCCGGGGTTGCGGGCCGTCACAATCTCCATCATGCTGTCAACAAATTGCTGGGACATTGCCGCTCTCCTAGAGTGTGTGGCCGCGTGGCCGGATACAGTTGCTCGGACGCCCCCGCTCGCCGCGGGCGGACGGCGCCAGACCCGTTGATAGCAAATCGGAGGCGGGATGCAAGCATAATTTCCGCATTTCTCCCGCGCCAGGGCCTAACGGAAGGCACCCCATTGCCGCATCGAGGCCGTGAAAAAGACTCCAGGTGTCTTTTCAGCGCAGCACCCTTCGGGCCCTTCGGGGAAAAGACACCTGGAGTCTTTTCCGCGGCCGCCAAGCCCCGGTTGTTTGCCTCGCCAGGAAAACACACCGCGATCGCGCCGGCCGGTTGTCGTTGACCCCAAGGCTGTCCCGCCGTACACTTTGGAGCCTTTTTGCTGCGAGGATGCGGTGAACGAGGTTGTCCGAAAAGAGCGTTTGGGGCCGGACGTCTTCCGGATGGAAGTCGCCTACGCGAAACTGGCGCGGAAGGCCCGGCCGGGCCAGTTCGTCATTGTCCGCGTCCGCGAGGACGGCGAACGAATCCCCCTGACCATCGCCGACACGGACCCAGAGGCGGGTTCGTTCGCGCTGGTGTTCCAGGTTGTCGGGAAATCCACGACGCTGCTTTCGCGGATGGAGCCGGGCGAGCGCATCCTCGACGTGGTCGGCCCGCTCGGGGTGCCGACCGAGATTGAACGTTTCGGCCGGGTGGTCTGCATCGGGGGGGGTATCGGTGCGGCCCCGCTCTACCCCGTCGCCAAGGCGCTGAAGGCGGCCGGCAATACGGTCACGACGATCCTCGGCGCACGCTCCAAAGACCTCCTGATTCTCGAGAAAGAGTTCCGCGCGACGAGCGATGCCGTCCACGTGGCGACGGACGATGGGTCCTACGGGCGCAAGGGCCTCGTGACGGATGTCTTGGCGGACCGCCTGGCAGCGGGCGAGAAATTCGACCGCGCCTGGGCCATCGGGCCCGTGCCGATGATGAAGGCCGTCTGCGACGCGACGCGCGCCGCCGGCATCCCTACCACGGTCAGCCTGAACCCTATCATGGTGGACGGGACGGGGATGTGCGGCGGGTGCCGGGTCATCGTGGGCGGCAAGGTCCGATTCGCCTGCGTGGACGGGCCGGAGTTCGACGGACATCAGGTGGACTTCGTCACGCTGGCGCGGCGGCTGACGACCTACCGCAGCCGCGAACGCGACGACCACGAGGCCTGCCGTATTGGTCTGACCACTCCAGGCGAAGGGCACACCCCGCGATGACTCCCGACCTGGAAAAGGCCGACCGCTCGAAGCGCGTGCCGATGCCCGAGCGACCGCCCCAGGACCGCCGCAAGGACTGGGATGAGGTGCCGTTCGGCTACACGGCAGAGGAGGCCCGCCGCGAGGCGCGCCGGTGTCTCTTCTGCAAGAAGCCCCGGTGCATCGAAGGGTGTCCGGTCGGCATAGACATTCCTGGATTCGTGAAACTCATCGCGGACGGGAAGTTCGAGGAGGCGGCCGACCGGATCCTCGTGGCCAACGCCCTGCCGGCCGTTTGCGGCCGCGTCTGCCCCCAGGAAACCCAGTGCGAGATTAAATGTGTGCTGGGCAAGAAGGGCGACCCGTTGGCCATCGGCCATCTGGAGCGCTTCGCCGCCGACTGGAAACGCGAGCAGGGCGTCTTCCCGGCCCAGCCGAAACCGCGACCCTCGGGCTTTAAGGTGGCCGTCGTCGGCTCGGGACCGGCCGGCCTCACGTGCGCCGGCGAACTGGTACGCTGTGGTCACGACACCACCCTCTTCGAGGCGTTCCACAAGCCGGGCGGCGTGCTGGTGTACGGCATCCCGGAGTTCCGCCTGCCGAAGTCCATTGTCCAGGAAGAGGTGGAGCGGCTCCGGACGCGCGGCGTGCAAATCGTCACGAGCGCGGTGGTCGGCAAACTTGAAACCGTGGACGAACTCCTGGCCGAGTACGACGCCGTGTTCCTCGGCGTCGGGGCAGGGGCCCCGATGTTTCTCGACATCCCCGGCGAGGAACTGCTCGGCGTCTATAGCGCGAATGAGTATCTGACGCGCGTCAACCTGATGCGGGCTTACGACCGCAAGCAGGCCGACACGCCCGTTCTCCGCTCCCGGCACGTGGCGGTCATCGGCGGCGGCAATGTCGCCATGGACTCGGCGCGCACCGCAATCCGCCTCGGCGCCGAGGAGGTGACCGTTCTCTATCGCCGAAGCCGGACCGAGATGCCCGCCCGCGCCGCCGAAATCCATCATGCTGAAGAGGAAGGTGTCCGACTGGAACTCCTGACGAATCCGATGCGCATCCTGGGCGACGAGCACGGCTGGGTCCGCGCCATCGAGTGCCTCCGCATGAAACTGGGCGAACCGGACTCCTCCGGCCGGCGCCGGCCGGTCCCCATTCCCGGCAGCGAATGCACGTTTGAGGTGGACAGCGTCATCGTGGCGATCGGCAACCGCCCCAACCCCATCGTGCCCTCGACGACGCCCGACATGCAGACGAGCGAGTGGGGCACCGTTGTCGCGGATGAGAAAACCGGCCGGACGACCAAGAGTAAAGTGTGGGCGGGCGGCGACATCGTCACCGGCGCCGCGACGGTCATCAGCGCGATGGGCGCCGGCCAGGCCGCCGCACGCGATATGGACGCCTACCTCCGCTCGCCCGAGCCGCGATCGTGGGCCGTCCGCGCCTGCACCGTTCCGACCGACGGCGAGGGGGCGTAAGGAAGTTCCAAGTTTCGAGTTCCAAGTGGAAGGCTTGCCCGCCGCCGGCGGGCTTCGGGTTTCAAGTATCGAGTTTCAAGTTTGGAAAATTGGGGTGGCGGGGAAAAGATCACAGATTCCAAGTGCTTTCGCGCCGGCCGCGGGGTAAATTACCGCACGGAGAGCACCGGAATACGAACGACGCCGAGCGGCTTGCAAAATAGGTATTGCGTTCCCGGCATTCCCATGTTGATCACCTCGAATCCTTTATGCCCGCAAACCAGCGTTACTCATCCCTGTGGGCCTCGAGGACATCAAGCCTTGCCGGCTTTCCTTCTGGGTCCTCGACCAGGTCAAACTTGCCGCGAATTGCTGTCGCGGAAGTCGGGTGTCTCCGGTCGTGGAGATATCGACTGAACCGCGGCTCATCGCCGACAGTGAAGTCGAGATACCATGCGTCACCCAAGTACTCCTCATCGCGTGCCAGAGGCCTAATCCTGTCTTGCGGGTCCGAGTAAGGGATGTTGACCACGCGCCCGTCGGGGTTGTGCCACAAGACCCATTGCGGTCCTCCGCCTCCGCTCCCGCAGTAATGGAACCATGCGACCAGAAAATCATGGTTCTTGACTCTCGCGAAGCGGAGTTCCTGGAAAGCGCCACCGTCCCCAGAGAGTTCCAGTTGGGGCCAATAGCGTCCTGCTTGAATGTGGTAAAAACGCATGACCTGCGGCCCTTCCTTGTCCCGAAAGGCATGTACTGTGACCAAGAGGGTTGGGGAATCGTCTCCACCACCGAAACCCTTCTTCTTGGCCCAAAGCAGAGGCATTCGCGGTTGCCCTTCAAAGTCCCCCTGAATGTCGGCAAAGGCTTGCTCACTGGAGAATGCCGACCGGTGGTTGAAAGGAATGCCGTTGCGCACGCCGCAGCACCCTCCCAGCAAGCACACAATAAACAGATATCCCACGATCTCCAGACGTGCCATTTGCGGCCTCCAAGGTTATCCCAGACCGACAGATTGGTCGGCAGTCTAGCAAGGTTTGCCGGAAACTGCAATTGCTTCTGGGCATGGCACGAATTCCAACGAGCCAGACCATGCCTCTGAAGTTCACGCAAACACTCGACAGCCGCAAGTGGAAAACTGGCGTAGAAATGGGGATACGTAGAAATTCGGGACATTCCACAGTGGCATTAGGATAAGCCCCGACGGGGATTTCTGGCGGCATCCGGTGCGGGGCACCGCGGCGGCGGACATTCTCGGAGCCGTAGAGAATCACTCCGCGCAGGTGCCGGCCGCCGCGTGCTTCGTTCGACCCTAGGCGAGCGCCTCGTCCAGGGCCTTCTTCAGGTCGTCCTTGCTCGTGACGCCCGTGAAGCGTTTGGCGGCCTCGCCGTCCTTGAAGATGATGAGCGTCGGAATAGCCGTGATCCCCAAGTCGGCGCTAACCTTGCGGTTCGCGTCGGTGTCGACTTTGGCGACCTTGGCCTTGCCGGCGTACTCGGCGGCGACCTCCTCGACGATGGGGGCGACCATGCGGCAGGGGGGGCACCACTCGGCCCAGAAGTCCACCAGCACGACGCCCTTGGCGGTTTCGGTCTCGAAGTTCGCATCGGTCAGTTCGACTGCGTTCCCAGCCATCGCTGCCTCCGTTTCGCTTTTGGGGTTCTCAACCAGCGGCCCATGGACCTCAAATGCGCTTCTCGCCCACGAACAGCCCGCAGTGGCACTTCTCGGCCCGCGCGATCTCCTCCTCGTGCGTTTTGCACGGACAGACGTTCGCGCGGTCGGTCTCCTCGTTGCCCGTGACGACGCGGCACGGGCAGTAGTAGTCGCCGAACCGCTCCTTTCGCCGCACCAGGCCGTCCAGCAGGGCCTCGACAACCTTCGCGTTCGGGTTGAGGCGGCACGCCGACTCGTCGGCGTGGCGGCGGACGCGCTCCGCGATTTCCGCGCGGTAAGCGTTCGGGTCGGTGGTCGGTTGTTTACTCACGCGGCGGCTCCGGCGCCCGGTTGCGGCGTCGAGCGATTATAAGGGCAAGCGGCGGCGGCGGTCAAGCCTCGCGCGCGCCGTTTACAAAAAGACGCATCGCAAAGCGCCTACGGCGTCTGCCCGCCCAGCCCGAACGCGTCGTGGACGACGCGCAGGGCTTTCTCGCCCGACGCGCGGTCAATGATGCAGGAGATCTTAATCTCGCTCGTGGAAATCATCTGGATGTTCACGCCGGCGTCCGCCAGGGCCTTGAACATGCGCTCGGCCACGCCCGTATGCGACCGCATCCCGATGCCGACCACGCTCACCTTCGAGACCTGGTCGTCGGCGATCGTCTCCCGGGCGCCGAGGTCGCTGGCGATGCGGCGGGCGGTGTCCATGATGGCCCGCAGTTCGGCCGCCGCCACGGTGAAACTCAAGTCGGTGGTGCCTTCGCGGCTCGTGTTCTGGATGATGTCGTCCACCACGATGTTGGCCGACGCGATTTCGTGGAAAATGCGGGCGGCGACGCCCGGCTTGTCCGGGACGCCGCAAATGGTGACCTTGGCGAGATCCTTGACCAAGGCCGCCCCTCGGACTGTGATGGCTTCCATGCGGTTGACCTCCTCGACAATCATCGTTCCGGGCTCGTCCGTCAGGCTCGACCGGACGTGGATGGGAATGTGGTACTTCTTGCCGAACTCGACGGCCCGGCTGTGCATGACGCCGGCCCCGAGGCTCGCCATTTCGAGCATCTCGTCGTAGGCGATCTCGTCCATTTTGCGTGCCGTGGGGACGATCCGCGGGTCCGCCGAGAACACCCCCGCGACGTCGGTGTAGATTTCGCAGACGTCGGCCCCGAGCGCTGCCGCCAAGGCGACCGCGGTCGTGTCGCTCCCCCCCCGGCCCAGAGTGGTGACGTTCTGGTTGGCATCCACGCCCTGGAACCCCGCGACGATGACGATGTTGCCCTTCGCGAACTCGTCGTGGATACGCTTGGCGTTGACGCGCTGGATCCGCGCCTTCGTGTGGACAGGTTCGGTCAGCAGGCCCACCTGGCCGCCCGTGAAACTGATAGCCCCGCACCCCTGGGTGTGGATGGCCATGGCCACGAGCGCGATGGAAATCTGTTCCCCCGTCGAAATCAACTGGTCCAGTTCCCGGGGGTCGGGGCGGTCGGTAATCTCGCCGGCCAGCGCCAGCAGGTCGTCCGTCGTGTCGCCTCGGGCGGAGACGACCACGGCGACGTGGTTCCCTGCTTCACGGGCGCGGATGGCGCGAGCAGCGGCGCGGCGCACAAGGTCCGCCGTCGCCACGCTCGTCCCGCCGAATTTCTGGACAAGGATCCCCACGGGCTTCTTACCGTTTCAGGAAGTATTCCATCAGTTCGTGGCCGACGGCCACATGAAACCCCGACTTGGCCGCCTCCCGCTCCGTAAAGGCCTGGCCGCGCGACGGCTCCAGTCCCTTGCCCAGCATGGCGAAGGGCACGGGGCGCGCGTCGTGCGTCCGCAGCGCCAGCGGCGTCTCGTGGTCCGGCGAGATGAGGATCCGCCAATCGGCCCCGCCTGCCTCGAGCGACTCCAGCACGGGCCCCACAATGTGCGCGTCCACCTGTTCCAAGGCACGGACCTTCTGGGCCGCGTCCCCGTTGTGCCCGGCCTCGTCGGTCGCCTCGATGTGCACAAGGACGATGTCGTGGTCCCGCAGGGCCTCGATGGCGGCTTGGCCCTTGCCGGCGTAGTTGGTGTCATAGTAGCCGGTTGCACCCTCGACCGCGACCAGGTCCCAGCCGATGAGCATGGCGATGCCGCGCACCAGGTCCACGGCCGTGATGGCGGCGCCCGAGAGGCCCCAGCGGGCCCGGAAAGATTCAAGGGTGGGTTTTCGCCCCTGGCCCCAGAGCCAGATTTGCGTAGCAGACAACTCGCCGAGGTCGCGCCGCACGCGATTGACAGGATGGTCCTGGAGCACTTCGCGGGAGGCCTCCATCAGTTCCACCAGATGCTTGGCGTTCTTGCCGCGGGGAAGATACTTCTTGATAGGGTGGCCCATGATGTCGTGGGGCGGGGCGGTTTCGACTTTGAAACGCTCCCCCTTGATAATCAATAGGTGCCGGTATCCGACGCCCGCGTAGAACCGCACCCGGTCGGACCCCAGCCGCTCCTGGAGCGCCTCAATCAGCAGCGCCGCCTCCTGCGTCGTGATGTGGCCGGCCGAATAGTCCACCATCTCCTCGTCGGCCACGGTGACGAAGTTCGTGCGGAAGATCCAGTCGTCGTCCTCCAGCGTGATGCCCCTTGCCACCGCCTCGATGCCCGCCCGGCCGGTGTAGCACGTTCGCGGGTCGTACCCCAGCAGGCTGAGGATGGCGACATCGCTGCCGGGCGCCAGGTCTTTCGGGACCGTCCGGACCGTGCCGAGACGACCCGCGGCGGCGATGCGGTCCATGTTCGGCAGGCGGGCGACCTCCAGGGGCGTTCGCCCCCCGAGGGGCTCGCTCGGCCTGTCGGCCGCTCCGTCAGGGATCACGATGGCGTACTTCATTTTGCGGCCTTTCTGCGGCGCGGGCCGGCGGGCGGCGTCTCCGTCCCCTCGAGCATCCGAATCCGCACGCTCCGCCCCACAACGACCGCCAGCCGCCGAATCTCCTCCAGCGCCGCCGACACGCTTCCCTCGCGCGCCAGGTGCGTCGTGATAACGAGCGGCACAGACTCCGGAGACGCCGATTCGTGCTGAAGGACCGAAGCGATGCTGATCTTGTGCCGCCCCAGCACGCCCGCAATGGACGCCAGGATGCCCGGCTCGTCCACCACGTCGAAACGCAGGTAGTAGCGGGTCCAGACGTCCTGAATCGGCTGGACGGGCACGGCCCGCCCGCGCCCTGCCAGCAGCGCCACGTGCTCGAATGTGATGCGCGCCCGCCCCAGGGCGGCATCCACGATGTCGGCCACGATGCTTGAGGCCGTCGGCATCTGGCCGGCCCCCGGGCCGACGTAAAACGTGTCGCCGACCGCATGCCCCGTCACGAGGACCGCGTTATCCGCCCCGCCGACTGTCGCCAACGGGCTGCCGTCCGGCACGAATGTCGGATGGACGCGCAGGCTCAGCGCGCCGTCCACGTCGCGCCCGATGGCCAGCAGTTTCAGCGTGTACCCAAGTTGTTTGCCGTAGCGAATGTCGGACGGGTCGAGGTCGGCGATGCCCTCGACGTACACGTCGCCGACGCGGACTTCGGCCCCGAAGGCCAGGCCCGCGAGGATCGCCAACTTGTGCCGCGCGTCCTCGCCGCTCACGTCGAGCCGCGGGTCGGCCTCGGCATAGCCTTTGGCCTGGGCGTCGGCCAACGCCCGGCCATAGCCCTCGCCCGTCGCGCTCATCTCCGTCAGGATGTAGTTGCACGTCCCGTTCAGGATGCCCAGCAGGGCGGTGATGCGGTTGGCCACCAGGCCGTCGCGGATTGCCCGGATGACCGGGATGCCCGCCGCGCACGACGCCTCGAAACTGATGGACCTTCGAGCGCGCCGGGCCGCCTCGAACAGTTCCGCCCCGCGCTCCGCCAGCGCAGCCTTGTTGGCCGTCACCACGTCCTTGCCGGCCGCCAGGGCCCGCTTCATGATGTCCACCGCGACGGTCGTCCCGCCGACCGTCTCGACGACGATCTGCGTCTGGTCGTCGGCAAGGACGCGCTCCAGGTCGTCCGTCAGCAGATCCTTCGGCGCCTGGACGCTGCGCGGCCGCTTCAGGTCCGCGTCGCAGACGTGGCGCAAGGCGAGTTGGCAGCCGGCGGCCTGCTCGATGCGCGCAGCATCCTTCATCAGGAGCCGCACCACTCCCGTGCCGACCGTCCCGAACCCCACGACCGCGACGCCGACGCTTGCCATGGCCGATCCGAACCTGTGCGGGTGCACCAAGACCCCGCAGACAAGGCGAAGATACGCGGGGCGCACCTCACCATCAAGCGAAAAAGCCCTCCGACGCTCTTGCAAGGAACCGGCGCTTTCAGCATAACCGTTTTTCCTGGCGTGGGTTCCTTTCTATGCGTACCCTCGCTTGAAACGGGAAACGGGGGAAAGGACGGGCTTCCGCCATGCTGAACCGAATGAACCGCCGACGGTTTCTCAGGCGGACCGCCGCCGGGGCAGGGCTCATTATCTTGAGCGGCTCGGCCGGGGTCCGCTCGTACGCGGCGAACGGGAAACTGAAGACCGCCCTCATCGGGGTCGGCGGCCAGGGCGAGGCCCACTTCGGCCCCGCCAACAGCGAAGCCCTCGTCGCTATCTGCGACGCCGACGAGCCCCGCATGGCCAAAGCCCCTCGGCCAGGACACCAATCTGAAGGGCTACACCGACTACCGCCGCCTCTTCGACGCCCACAAGGATTTGAACGCCGTTTTCGTCGCCACGCCGGACCACAACCATTTCCCCGCCGCCATGCGCGCCGTCGCCGCCGGCGCGGCCGTCTATGTCGAGAAACCCATGACCCATTCCATCTGGGAAGCCCGCACCCTCACCCAGGCCGTCCGCGACCGGAAGGTCGCCAGCCAAATGGGCAACCAGGGCCACTCCGACGAGCCTTGGCGGATCCTCTGCGAATACATCTGGGCCGGTGCCATCGGCGACGTGACCGAGGTCCACTTCTCGACCAATCGCCCCACCTGGCCGCAGGGCGTAGACCGCCCACCCTCCAAACCTGTCCCCGACGGCCTCAATTGGGACGCCTGGATCGGCCCGGCGCCCTACCGCGACTACCACGACAATCTGCACGCGTTCGCGTGGCGCGGCTGGCTGGACTTCGGCACCGGCGCGCTCGGCGACATGGGCTGCCACATCATGGACGGCGCCGTCTGGGCACTCCGCCTCGGCGAAGCCGCCACCATCGAGGTCGAGGCCGAATCCTCGGGTCTGAACGGGGAGACCTACCCCAACTGGTCCATCGTCACGTACCGGTTCCCGGCGCGCGGCTCGATGCCGCCCGTCTCGCTCAAGTGGTTCGACGGCGGCAAGCGGCCCCCCAGGCCCGCCGACCTCGAACCCGAACGCAAAGAGGATTTCGATTCGGTGTTCTACGGATCGAAGGGGACGATGGTGGCGGGGACGTACGGCGGCGGGGCACGCATCATCCCCGAGGCCAAGCGCCAGGAGGTCCCCCAGCCGGAGAAGACCATCCCCCGCTCGCCCAAGGGCCACCAGGGCGATTTCCTCGAGGCGGCGAGGGGCGGACCACCCGCCAGTTCCAACTTCGATTACTCCGGGTCGCTGACCGAGATCGTCCTGTTAGGCAACCTGGCCCTCCACCTCGGCCGCAAGATTACCTTCGATGTCAAGAACATGAAGGCGGTCGGCTACCCCGAGGCCAACGGCCTCATCCACCGCCCGTACCGCCCCGGCTGGGTCCTGTAGCGGCCGTGCAATGCGACGCCCCGGCGCGCCGCCGTTTTCGGCGCGGGTGGCACTGGTGGCTTGCCCACCAGTGCACCAACTTGTCCGCCATAGCCCAAAGGGCGACGGCGGAAAAAATCCGAAA
>DATKUU010000045.1:0-6100 GCA_035530455.1 Phycisphaerae bacterium
TCCAGGTGATGCAGGACGGCGCGTAGGCGCTGTTTGAGGAAGCACGCGGCGGCCTTCCCAGGCCGCCGCGAGGCAAAGTGCAAAGTTCCACGATGGTGGCGGCCTGGGAAGGCCGCCACCCGAGAGGCGCAGGGCGGGCGGGACGGATGATCGCCATCCTGGATAACTATGATTCGTTCACGTATAACCTGGTCCAGCGGATTGGAGAACTGGACGCGGGGGCGGACCTTCGCGTCTTTCGCAATGACAAGGTCACGGTCGAGGAGTTGGAGCGGCTGGAGCCGACGCATCTGATTATTTCGCCCGGCCCGGGCACGCCGCTCGACGGCGGCATCTCCAACGACGCCATCCGCCGATTCGCCGGCCGGATCCCGATCCTCGGCGTGTGCCTGGGGCACCAGTGCATCGCGTATGCGTTCGGCGGCGAGGTGGTCCGGGCCGACCGACTGATGCACGGCAAGACGAGCCTGATCCATCACGATGGGAGGACGATCTTTGAAGGCATCCCGAACCCGTTCGAAGCGACGCGTTACCATAGCCTCATCGTCCGTCCGGGGACTGTGCCCGAGGAGTTCGAGGTCTCGGCACGGACCGACGAGGACGAGATTATGGGCCTCCGCCATCGGCGCTGGCCGGTGGAAGGGGTTCAGTTTCACCCGGAAAGTTTTCTGACCGCCGTCGGGCCAAACCTCCTCCGCAACTTCCTGCGCCTGTAAGTCCCGTACAGCAACTTCGCGGCACGGCTCCACGTGGCGCGGCGACCTGGGAAGTTTACCCGCCGGGGCGGGGCCACCGCGCGGCGAGTGTGTAGCAAACCCTCGGGGTGTGGAATGCCGGAGGCGGCTGCGCATCCGGCGGGCCTGAGCGTATAAGCATCCGACGCACGAGGGGGGAAAAGCAGGAGACAGGGCGTGATCCGTTTCAGGTGCGTGTGCGGCAAGCGTGTAAAGGTTCCGGCGTCGGCGGCGGGCAAGCGCATCCGTTGCCCGTTCTGCGGCCGGGAGCAGCAGGCGCCCGCCCGGGGTGCCGCACGCCAGGCGTTCCCCGTGGCGGAGGTCGTCGCGACGCCGCCGGAATCGCCGCCCGGCCTTCCGGCCGGCGAGGGCCTGGCCGCTCTCGCCCAGGCCGTCCGGGCGAACGGCGGGGCAACCACCGACCGCCGCGACCCCCTCGCCACCGTCCGCGGACGCGTCAGGCAGCAGAACCTGCCGACCAGCGCCCAGTTGATCGCCCGCCGCACCGGCACCGTCGCCGACAACCGAAAATACTTCCTGATCGGCATCGGGGTGGGGATCGGCCTGTTGCTGGTGGTCGTCATGCTCGCGCTCGTGACGGGCGGAGGAGGTGGCGAGCCGGGGCCGGCGCCGACCGATGCGGCCAAGGTCCAACCGGGCAGCGAAACCGCCCGCCGCGGTGCCGGCACGCCGGGTGAACTGTTTAGGAACGTCCCGTTCGAGAAGCCCACCGAGTCGGCTGATGCGGACCCCGCCGCTTCGCTCTGAGCGTTGGGATGGCGCCATTCGAGCCGCCCGCGGACTTATCCGCCGCCGGCTCGAATGGCGCGCGTCGTTTTGCAGCAGCGGGCATTTCTGTTGACACCCCTTTTCGGGCACGCCTATACTCGCGTGCGGCGCTCCTTGGGCGGGCGCCTCTGGTGCCGGTCGGTCGCGAATCCTGCTCAGCGACGCCGTCGGGGTGCGACGTGAAGATTCCGAAAGCCAGTCTCGCCCTCGCTTGGCTGTTGTCGGCGGCGGCGCTTTCGGCGTCGGCCGCCGAACCCCCTCCCGCCGTCCCCACCATCCAGGTCACAGGCCGCGTCATCCACACCTGGTACGAGGAGGACGGGCTGCGGGTGATCCTGGTGATTGACGGCTTCACGGTCCTGACGCAGGAAGAGCAGTTGACGGCCCGGGACGGGGTGGTGTGGTTCGACGAGGCGGCCGCCCGCGAGACCGGCCGGGCCGAACTCGGCATCTACGCCGAAACCCGCGCCGAGTTCCGCCGCGCCTCCGGCGACGTCGAAAAGTACGACTCCGCCTACCTCGTCGTGAGCGACGGCGGGGAAATCAGTCTGGCCGCCGAGGAAGGCCGACTGCGCGGCAAAGCCGACGCGACGCCCCTTTACCTGCGGGCCAAGAAACGCCGGCGCGAGCACCTGGAGGCCGGCATCGCCGAACGTCCCACCGCCGTCGTTAAGGCCCCCGAGGCGCCCGAGCCGACCCCCGCCCCTGGCATCCGCGAGGCCGCGGTCCCCCAGGAAATCACCATCGTCCCCCAGGACGACGTCCGCACGGTGAACTTCACGAGTTTCGTGGAGGACGGGACGCGCATCAGCATCTGGACGGGCGGCGTGTACGTGCAGCGCGGCGACATGGAGATGGCGGCCGACAACATCGTCATCTGGACACCCGAAGAGGCGAACCAGCAGGCCGGCGCCGAGGAACTCGCCGGCGCCTTGCGCGGACCCAGCCAGCGACTCGCCGCCGAAGCCTACTTCGAAGGCCACGTCACCATCACCCTCGGGCGCCGCACCATCCGCGCCGCGCAAGCCTACTACGATTTCCAGCGCGAACAGGCCCTCATCCTCGACGCCAAGATCAAGACCTATTCCCCCAATCGCGAGATTCCCGTCTATTACTACGCGAAGGAGGTCCGGCAACTGGCGCGCGGCGTGTTCCAGAGCGAGAAGGCCTGGATGACCACCTGCGAGTTCGCCCATCCCCACTACGAGATGGGCGCAACGGAACTGGTGCTCGTGGACCTGACGCCCGAGCTGCCCGAGGCCGAACCGAGCGCGCCGCCCGAACCGGGCACGCCACCCGAAAAAGTTTATCACCGCGTCCGATTCGTCGGCGAGAACGTCCAGGTTCGCGTCCGCCACGTGCCCGTCACCTACTGGCCCCGACTCGCCGGCGACCTCGAAGAAGGTGAGACCGCCCTGCGAACCATCCGCATCGAGCAGTCCTCGAGCCGCGGCACGGGCGTCGTGAGCCAGTGGCACCTCTTTAAACTGCTTGGCCTGGAGGAGAAACCGCCCGGATACAACTTCTACCTCGACGCCGACTATTGGAGCGAACGCGGGCCCGGCCTCGGTGTCGAAGGGCGGTACAATCGAGAGAACTACTTCGGTCAGTTCCTCTCCTACTACCTCAGCGACATGGGCAAGGACAGCATCGGCGGAACCGACGTCGAGCCCGATCACCCCGACCGCGGACGCGTCCTCTGGCGACATCGCCAGTACCTCGCCGAGCATTGGGAACTCACCGGCGAACTTTCCTGGATCACCGACCGCGCGTTCCTCAACGAGTTCTATGAGTACGAGGACGAGACCGAAAAGGCCCAGGAGACACTCCTGTATCTGAAGCGCCAGGAAGACGACCAGGCCCTCACGGTCCTCACCTCCTTGCGCCTCAACGACTTCTACACCCGCACCGAGTACCAGCCCCAGGTCGGCTACAACATAATCGGCCGGAGCCTTCTGGACGACCACCTGACCTACTTCCAGGACAGCGAGGTCGCCTACGCCCGCTACCGGCCGCGCGAACGCAACCCCCTCATCGAAGAGCCTGTGCGCGGCAGCAACGGCGAAGTCCTCGGCGACACGATCCACGAACTCGACCTGCCCCTGCGGGCCGGGCCCGTCAACATTGTCCCCTTCGTCGAGGGACGCGCGTCCTACTTTGAGGAGAACTTCGCTCGCTCCGGAAACGAGAACCGCTACGCTTGGCGTACCGGCGCCCGCGCCGCCATGCAGACCTGGCGCGTTTACCCGCAAGTCGAGAGCAACTTCTGGAACGTTCACGGCCTGCGCCACATCAACACCTTCGACATCCGCGCCTCCACCGCCCACGTCACGGTTCCCAGCCGCGAACTTATCCCCTACGATGTCACGGAGGCCGGCACCCCCGTCGTCCAGGGTGTGGATAGCACGGGCGTCGTGGACCTCGGTTGGCGCCAGCGATTCCAGACCAAACGTGGGCTGCCCGACAAACGCGAAACCGTGGACTGGCTCCTCCTCGACCTCGAAGGCTTCTTCTACGATAACCGTGTTGACCCCCCCGAGATCGCACCCGACGGACGTCGCGCCCTTAACCACCTTGAATTTCACACCCAGTGGCGCACCACCGACTCCGTCACCCTCTGGACCGACACCAACTACGCGACGGACGAGGGCATGATCGACCTGTTCGGCGTCGGCATGACCGTCAGCCACTCTCCGCGCCTCACCTACTCCGTCGGACATCGCTACATCCCCGACGGCAATTCGGCTCAGGCATTTGTTTCCTTCGATTACCGCATCAACGAGAAGTGGCAGTTGGGGCTGCTCGAGATCTACGACTTCGACCGGAAACTCAACGCCCAGAGCAACTTCACCCTCAGCCGGCGACTCCACCGCTGGATCGCCCGCATCAAGGTCGAACTCGACCCCGGCGAAGACGATAAGTTCTTCGGCGTCGAATTCCAGCCCATGGGCGCCTCCGAAGTCCGTATGGGCTTCTAATCCCTGCCGCTACCCTTTACCCATCGGCGTTCCTTGTTGGACACTCCTCATTCGCCTTTTCGCTCCTTCTTGCCGCCCACCGGCGCGGCGGGGGCCGCGCCGGTGGCCCATCTGCGGCCGGGATGAGCAGACACCCCGAAGGGGTCGGCACGAAAACCGGTGATCCACCTTCGTCCCTTTGTCCCTTTGTCCCTCGGCCTCTGCGTTTCTCCTCGTTGACATGCCGGCGCGGGAACCTATAATCGCTCCCGCCCAAGCGACGGAAGGCGGGACCCGCCCGTGACGGAAACCGAAATCCGCAACCATCTGGAGGCCCTCAGCGAGCGTCTGATCGCGCTCCGGGACTCTCTTTGACGTCGCGGGGAAGAAGCGGGCGTTGGAGGGGATCGAGCAGCAGATGGCCTCGCCGCGGTTCTGGGACGATACGGAATCGGCCCAGGCGACCGTGCGGAAACTGAAGGCCTTGAAGGCGGCGGTCGATCCGGCCGAGGGGCTTACGCGGCGCCTCGAAGACGCCCGGACGCTGCTCGACCTGGCGGAGGAGGAGAAGGACGCCGCGGCCGCCGACCAGGTGGTGTCGGAACTGGCAACCATCGGGGCGGCGCTGAAACGCCTGGAGTTTCTCGCGCTTCTTGCGCGCCCGGACGACGCGAAGAACTGTTACCTGGCGATCCACGCCGGCGCGGGCGGAACCGAGGCGTGCGACTGGGTCGCCATGCTCCTGCGGACGTACTCCCGGTATGTCGAGCGGGCCGGCTGGGAGATGAGCATCGTGGATGCCCTCGAGGGCGAAGAGGCGGGCTACCGCAGCGTCACCGCCCACGTCGTCGGGCCGTACGCCTTCGGATACCTTTCGGCGGAGTCGGGTGTGCATCGGCTGGTGCGGATCAGCCCGTTCGACTCGCAGGCGCGGCGGCACACGTCGTTCGCCAGCGTGGACTGCCTGCCGGAACTGGAGGACGCAGGCGACGTCGAGATCAAGGACGAGGACCTGCGGCTCGACTATTTCCGCGCGGGGGGCGCCGGGGGCCAGCACGTCAATAAGACCTCCAGCGCGGTGCGCATCACGCACCTGCCGACGGGCATCGTGGTGCAGTGCCAGAACGAGCGATCACAGCACCAGAACCGTCACACGGCGATGGAGATTCTGCGGGCGCGGGTGCGACGCGTGGAGGAGCAGAAGCGCGACGCGGAACTCGCGAAACTCTACGGCCAGAAGGGCGAGATCGCCTGGGGCAACCAGATCCGCTCCTACGTCCTTCAGCCGTACACCATGGTCAAGGACCACCGGACCGATTACGAGACGGGCAAGGCCCAGGACGTTCTGGACGGAGACCTGGATGAGTTCATCGAGGCGGAACTGCACCGCCGGGCGTCGGCGCGCAGCCACTCGGCGTAGGTGCGGTGCGCTGGGTGCGGCAGCACTGGGCGCCCTGGCGCTGGCGCTCGCCGGCTGCGAGCGGCCGGTGCCGGCCGAAGCCCAGGGCTGCGACGTCGTGCGTCCGGCGCTCGGATTTGCGCTGGACATTCCTGCGGGGTGGACGGTGCGCGAACTGGGCGGCGACGTGGTGGTGGAGATTCTGGCGACGGACCGGCGGG
>DATKUU010000046.1:0-10932 GCA_035530455.1 Phycisphaerae bacterium
GTCTGGACCACGTCGCTGGGGGGGCAGGGCGTCCGGACTTCCTCGATGGTCTTCCAGGTGCCGCTGTCGAAGTACTGCAAGTCGTAGTCCAGGATTGCGCAGAACGGGTTATCGGCCCGGACGCCGTAGAAGATCACCTTCTCAATCGTGCGCGGCCGGCTGAAGGCGATCTCGAACGTCTCGGGCTTCTCGTTAAAGACCTTGCCGGCGTAGGTGCCATGCCAGTGGTCTCCGAAAGGTAGATCGGTGTTAGAGCCCTGGAATAGGCCGTCGGTCAGGATTTTCGGGTCGCTCTTCGTGCCGCCGGAATAGGTGAACTTCGCCTGCGCGGCAATGTTCTGGCCGAAGTTCCATGGCCGGATCGTCACGTTCTGGCCTTGGGCCAGGCGAAGGTAACAGGGCACCTGCGAGACGGTCACGGTGGCTTTGCCGCCATTGACCGGCACGGCCTCGGTGTTGCCGAAGCTGTCCACGACCTCAAGCGATTCCCCGCCGGTCACGCCGACTTCCAGGGGGAGGTCCAGGCATCCCAGGTTCCGCAGGGTGATCGTCGAGCCGTCGTCGCCCTGGTACCGCAGGCCCAGGAATATCTTGTTGCCCGTGGGTCCGAAATCCACCTTCCCGACGAACTTGCGGCCGCGGGTCATCGCCGCGCGGATCCGGCAGATGAGTGCCGCCGGATGCGGCCCGGCCTCCGAGAAGACGAACGTCGGCACGTCGCTATAGCCCGTGACGTTGACGTAATAGTGGCTGTTGTGCTCGTTCGTGATGCCGTACGTTTCGAGGATATCACGCTGGAGCGAAATCCGGATGCCCTGGCTGATCCCGGTGAACCCGGCGTTGCCGCGGACGCCCGCCATGGCCCGCTCGGTCTGCCAGAGGGGTTTTTTGGCGTCGCCGTGGGCGGCCATGATCTCGCGCAGTTTGTCGAGTTTGTAGTTCCAATGGAAAAGGTCTATGCCTTCATGTCCTTCGTAGTCGTGGATCGAGACGGCGTCCACGAACGGGCCGACACCCGCCTGGAGGCCAAGGACGTGACGGAGAAACTCCTGAAGCACGTCCGTGTCTCCGGCAGCGTGGGCCAGAACAAGGCCACCGCCGTGCTCTACTACGACTGGGCCTACGGCGGGACCGGCTACAAGGATTTCGCCAAGGGCCTGAACTATGCCAAGGTCGCGGTGGACCTGAAACTCGTCCTGCCGCCTTCCGATAAGGAACGAACGGTCACGGTCTCCAAGGCCACCGGCGAAGGCTTTGAGATCATCAAGAAAGACGTCAAGGTGCCGGCAGGCCAGAAGGAGTACGCCGACACCATCGAGATCGCGCCCCTGACGGGCATCGCGGTGACCGTCGAGTAAGGGACGGCCGCGAAAAGCGAACGGCGAACCCATGCCCCTGTCTGCCTTGCGGCCGGCAGGGGCATTGCTTCGGGCGGCGGCTTTTGTGGCGCCTACGTCCGGGCCCGGACGCCGTGCTCGCGCTTCAGGAACTCCTTGGCGTTCAGGGCGGCGACGACGCCTTCGCCGGCGGCGGTGGCGGCCTGTTTCAGCGCGCCGGAGCGTGCGTCGCCCGCCGCCCACACGCCCGGCAGGCTGGTGCGCAGGGTGCAGGCGTCGGTCTTGATGAACCCTTGCTCGTCCAGGTCGAGCGTGCCGCGCAGGAACGCCGTCTGGGGCGACAGACCGATGAAGACAAAGACGCCGTCGCACTCGACCTTGCGCTCCTCGCCGGTCTTGGCGTTCTTGACGCGGACGCCGGTCACTTTCTTCGGGCCGCCGTCAGGCACGCCTGCTGTGCCAGGGAAGATTTCCGTCACGGTGCTCTCGAAGTGGGTGGCGACCTTGTCCCCGTGCCTGGCGAGTTCCTCGACGAGGATTTTCTCGGCGCGGAACTCCGGATCGAGGACGACGTAGGTCAACTTTTTGACGAATTTCAGGAGGTGGAGCCCCTCGTCCAGTGCCGTGTTGCCGCCGCCCACGACGACGACGTGTTTGCCCTCGTAGAACGGGGCGTCGCACGTGCCGCAGTAACTGACGCCGTAGCCCGTCAACTCCTTCTCGCCCGGGCAGCCGAGTTTGCGGTATTCCGATCCGACGCAGAGGAGCACCGCGCGTGCGCGGCGGCGGGACTCGCCGACGAAGACGTCGGTGAAAGTGCAGCCTTCTTGGCGGCAGGGTTCGATGCGCGTGACGGCGGCGCTCGAGACGATTTCGGCGCCGAAGCGAGCGGCCTGTCGGCTCAGGCGGTCGGCCAGTTCCATGCCGCCGATCGGGTCGGGGAACCCCGGATAGTTCTCGACGCGGGCGGTGGTCAGGATCTGGCCGCCGGGCAGGAGTTTCTCCAGGACGAGGGTGGAGAGGCGTTCGCGGGTGGTGTAGATGGCGGCGGCGAGGCCGGCGATGCCCGCCCCGACGATGATGATGTCGTGGACCGTCGCTTCCGGTTTATCGGCTTCGGCGGTTTTGGGGGACATCGCTCGGCGTCTCCCGGCGTCAGCGTCCGACGGCGTCGCGGACGGCCCGCACGAGGCCGGGGTCGCTCGTGGTCTCGATGGCGCAGGTCGAGCCGACGACGAACGGCCGCTTGTCCATTTCGCGTCGCGTTTCGTCCAACTGGGCCAGCAGCGTTCCGCACGCCCCTTCCTGGGTGAAGAGCGCCCGGTCCAGGCCGCCCACGAGGGCCCTGTCGGGCGCCAGGGCCGCTGCCTCGCTCATCGGCGGGTTGGTCGGGTCGCGCATGTCCCAGTTGAGGAGGGCCGCGGGGTAGTCCGCCAGTTCGCGCACGAGGGCGTGCGACTTGCAGACGTGCAGGAGGTTCAGGGGCGCCCCCGCCGCTGCCTCGAGGACCTCCAGGTCGTACGGCCGGCCGAACTCCTCATACTGTTCCAGGGTGAAGTTCGTCGTCGTCGCGCAGTGGGTGGTGGCGAAGAAGAGCCCGTCGGCCCCGGCGTCGAGGCAGGCCCGGGCGAAGCGGACGAACGTGTCGGTGATCGCCCGCATGCCGACGTGGACCATCGTCGCGTCGGCCTGGATGAGTGCGGCGAGGTCCTGCGGTCCGCCGGCCAGGTCGGCCGCGATGCTCATCGGCGTAAAGATCGTCATCAGCATCGGCACGTCGGGTCCGAGGGCCTTGCGCAGGTCGGCGACGGCGCCGAGGTGGTCGGCCAGGACGGGGGCGGGTCGGCCGTCGCCCGCGCCGGTCGCATCGAGCAGGTCCAGGTGGCGGAAATCGTCCGGCCGGTGGACGGCCGCGCACACCAGCGAGGGCTTCACCTCGTCGCTCTCGGAGAACTCGTAGCGGTTCCCCCAGTCCTCGACGTGGTAGGAGGCGCGCGGGTTGATCTTCAGGAAATCCCAGTCGTACTCCTTCTGCCAGCGGAGCATGGCCTGGACAAGGCCGTCGCGGCTGGTTTCCTCGCGGAAGAAGTGGCGCCAGAGGGCGACGGGCAGCCGGTCCACCGGCCGGCCGGCAATCGAGCGCGCCAGCCGCTCACGTTTCGACAGGCGTTTGGCCATGGCGTGGGGTCCCCGCGTGGTTTGCGTTCCGCGCCAATCGTAGTTGACCGGCCGCGTGCGGGTCAAGGGCCTCTCAAAACCTCTGGGTGGCACTGGCGGCTCGCCCGCCAGTGCATACGTTCTATTGTTGCGCACTGGTGGACAAGCCACCAGTGCCACCCGGCCGTGGCACAGCCACGTTGGCAGTTGACGCTGCCGGGCGGACGGCCTAGAATCGGGACGTCTCCGGGACAAAGGGGAAGGACCATGACGTATGGAACGCCGGTCGGACCGGGCCTGCCGGGCCTTGCGCCCGTGCGGCCGAAACGCCGCAGCGTCTGGGCCGTCCTCGCCACCATTCTGCTGGTGCTCTCGGTTGTCGCCAACGTCGTCCTGGTGGTGACGGTTATTGCGCTGGTGGGCGCCGTGTCGGCCTCGTTCACGGGCGGCGTGACGGAGGATATTCTTCAGGAACGCGTCATCCAGGCGGGCCCGGCCTCGCAGAAGATTGCCGTCATCTACGTGGACGGCATCCTTGACGAGGGGCTAGCCGATTACCTCCACGCCCAGATCGAGCGTGCCGCCGACGACGACCGCGTCAAGGCGGTCATCCTTCGCATCAACTCGCCGGGCGGCGGGCTGACCGCGTCCGACATGATCCACCACGACGTCTGCGTGCTGCTGGGAGACCGCGAGAAACCCATCATCGCCGCCATGGACTCCGTCGGCGCGTCGGGCGGCTACTACGTTGCCTGCGCGGCCGACCACATCATCGCCCAGCCGACGACGGTCACGGGGTCCATCGGGGTCATCGCGCAACTGTTTTTCCTCCAGGGGCTGATGCAGGACAAACTGGGCGTCACGCCCGTCACCCTGAAGATGGGCGAGCAGAAGGATTGGCCCAACATGTTCGGCGCCGCCGACCTGACGGAGGAGCAGCGGCAGTATCTGATGGACTCGCTCCTGGTGCCCGGCTACGAGCGGTTCGTCAGCATCGTGGCCGAGGGGCGGGGGCTCGAGCGCCGCGAAGTCCTCCGCCTGGCGACGGGGCGCATCTTCACCGGCGAGGAGGCCCTCCGGGTCGGCCTTGTGGATGAGATCGGGTACTTCGAGTCGGCCGTTGAGGCGGCCCTGGAGGTGGCGGGCATCAAGGAGGCGCGCATCGTCGAATACGTCGAGCCGTTCAGCCTCGGCCGAATCTTCGGCCTGGGCGTGAAGGCCGGCGAAGCGCTCGATCTAGCGCCCGAGAAACTGGCGGCCCTGGCCTCGCCCAAGGTCATGTACCTCTGGACGGGGTTCTGAGTCGCGGCGACAGTCGTTTCAATCAAGGCCAGGGATTTCAATCCCTGGGCGTGGAAAGGGAATCGCGGCGAGCGGGCGCTCGGCCTTGCGGGTTGACCTCTGGCGCCGGGGGCGTAGAATGGGCGTGTGCCGATTGGGGGCCGGCCCGTGCGGCAGCCTTTTCTGTTGGACGCACATTCCTGAGATAGGGGTGTTCGCGACATGCAATATCGGGTGTTCGGCAAGACGGGCGCAAGAGTTTCGCGTTTGGGGTTCGGCGCGATGCGCCTGCCCATCAAGAAGGAGGATGGGCGGGTCACGGGCCTGGAGGAGTCGGCCCAGATCGTTCGCCACGGCATCGAGCGCGGCATCAACTACATTGACTCCGCCCTGGGCTATTGTGAGGGTGAGAGCGAGACGGCCGTCGGACTGGCCGTCCGGGGCCTGCCTCGCGACCGATTTTATCTTTCGACGAAGAACCCGCTGGACAACGCGTGCGGCGATTGCTGGCGTTTACGGCTGGAACTCTCGCTCCGGAAACTCGGCGTCTCCGCCATTGATTTCTATCATTTCTGGGGCCTGTCGTGGGGGAGGTACCTGGACCGGGCGACGAACGAAAACGGCCCGCTGGCCGCCGCCCACAAGGCCAAGGAAGAAGGGCTCATCCGCCACATCTCGTTCTCGTGCCACGATAAGCCCGAGAACGCCCACCGGCTCATCGAGACCGGCGAACTGGAGTCCATGCTCGTCCAGTACAACCTCCTGGACCGCCAGTATGCCGAGTGCCTCCAGCACGCCCACGAGGCGGGCCTCGGGACGGTCGTCATGGGTCCGGTGGGGGGCGGTCGGCTGGGGACGCCGTCGGAGGTCATCTCGCGCGCGACGGGATGCCCGCGCACCGCGGAGATCGCCCTTCGGTTCGTTCTGGCCAACCCGCACGTGGACGTCGTCCTGTCGGGCATGGAATCGAAGCGGATGGTGGACGAGAACGTTGCCACGGTGGAGCGCGGCGAGCCTCTTTCCGACGAGGAACTGGCGCGCATTGACCGACTGACGGAGGAGAACCGGCGGCTCCTCGATCTGCCGTGCACCGGCTGCCGGTACTGCGTCCCGTGCCCCCAGGGGGTGGCGATCCCGGAGATCTTCCAGTTTTACCAGTGGCACGAGGCGTTCGGTTTGAAAGAGTCCTCCCGCAAGCATTACGCGGGGTTCGGCAAAGGTTGGCAGGAGAAAAGCAAGCCCGCAAGCGCGTGCGTCGAGTGCCGCGAGTGCGAAGAGAAGTGCCCCCAGAATATCCCCATCGTCGAGAAACTCAAAAGCGCTCACGCCCTGCTCTCGGCCGACGGCAAAGGCTGACGAGTGGCGCACCGCTTCGTCAAAGCCCGAGCCCCGTTGCCAGGTCCGCCAGGGCGGGCCTCAGGTGCTGGAACTCGCCCGTGAAGACCGGCGCGCAGCGCTCCAGCCGCTGCACCCCCGCGAGCAGTTGAGCGGCAAACGCCAGGCAAGTCGCTTCGCCACACTGGCGGCAATTGGTTTTCGGCAGCCGGCTGAAGATTTCCAGGGCGCTGGTGCGCACGCGGCGCTCGTGTGAGGGGGTGATGGAATCCCGCCGGCGCCACACGCCGTCCACCAGCCGCTTCAGCCGCGCCAGCGTCCGCCACGCGTCCTGCATCTCCCGCAGACGCCCGATGACCAGCCGGTGCGGGAAGAGCGTCACAAGGCGCGGGCCGTCCATCAGCGTGAACGACGGTCCGGAGGGGTTGAACGTGCCGCTCGGCACCTCGGCGTTCAGATAGGGGAAGACGGGGCCCAGGTCGCCCTCCACCTGGGCCGTCAGACGCAGGTCGTCCGCCTCGGCCATACACTCGCCGACGAACGCGATGGCCACCCGCCCGACGACCGATTCGCCCGCGTCGGGTCCCGGCGCGCCGGGATCGGCCAGCGCGTCGGGAAGCGGATCGCGGTGCCGGACGTGGCCCGCGATCACAAGGCCCCGGCGGATCGCCTCGTAGAGAGCGGCCCGGGCGGCGTCGGAGATGATGAGGTAGGGGACGGCGACGTCGGCCACGGCCGGCGGTGGCTCGACCGCGCGCACCGCCTCTCCCATCGGGACGAGGGCTTCCCGCGCCCGCTCGTACTCCTCCCGCGTTGGGAAAACGACGACCAAATCCGCCATGGGATCACCGGGACATTGTTGGCGCGCGGGGCGCGGCCGTTTAAGGCCCCAGGCTTTCTCTGAGAACACCTCTCGGGTGGCGGCCTTCCCAGGCCGCCACCAGCTTGGGATTCCCTCCCCGTGCGCTTCGCGGTGGCCTGGGAAGGCCACCGCGCGACTTCTCACGACTTCTCAAATAGGGCTCAGCCCAGGAGCGAGAAGCCCCGCATCACCCGGTGCAGCAACAGGATGATCGAGAGGATCCAGAGGTACGCGAGCACGCGCGAGGCGATGTCCAGCCGCATCCGCGTCCGCCAATAATGGATGTGCCCGGCCAGGAGCGCGAGGAAGGCGAGGCCCGCGCTCACTCGGGCGCCCGCGCCGTGCACAAATGCGCCGATGGTTTCGTCGGGCCCGAGGACGTAGAGCAGCACGTGGGCGGCCAGCCCGCCCGCCGACACCAGGAAGATGAGCACGGCGAGCACTCTTGCGGCGACCGACGGGCCGCCGGTTCCCTTGGCTATTCTCGGGGTCGGGGCGGGGGGTGTCGTCACGGCTGAGCCCCTTCCGCGTCCGCAGGGGGCGTCTCGGCCTTGGGCGGCGCTGCCTTCAGGGCTTCGCGGACGAGGTCCCAGAGTCGGCCCTGGTCGCGGACGAAGCGTTCCCACTGGTTCTGGGGGACCTTGACCACCTTGCCGTCCAGCAGCAGTGCCCGCACCTGGCCGTCGCGGTGCGCGCCGTAGGGGGGGCCGTCGCTCACGATCATCAGGTCCGCCGGGAACGCCGGACTGTCGAGGTTCACGCTGATGCCCTCGGCGACGTACATCTGATAGGTCGGGGTGCCGACGGCGACGGCATAGTCGGGGCAGGTGAGCGTGGCGGCGTCGGCGAGGTAGCCCTCGCGCGCGAGGACGTCGAGGCTGGTCGGCAGGCGTCCTGCGTGGCGCCACGCGTAGGCGTGGAGCGCGTCGTAAATCTTGTGCAGGTTGTCCTCGCAGGAGGCGCGCATGGCCACTTGCACGATGCCGGCGACGGCGCCCGCGCCGAACCCCAGAAAGAGCGCGGCCCCGCCGAGCATCCCGACCAGCGCCAGGTTCCGTCCGCGTTTCCGGCCGTGGCTCCGGCGGATGCTGTGATACGCCGGCACCGCCGTCATTGCGCCCAACAGCGCCAGCCCCGCCCCAATCGTCAGACCAATCGTCCATGGAAAGGTGACGAACCGCCCCAGGCCGATCGCCAGCACCGCCGCCACACTCGTCCCCAAGAGGACCAAGCTGACGACGGCCATCGTTTCGAGCGGCGGGGTGATCTCGAGCGTTTCGTCGCCGATCCGGACCGTCGTCGGGCCCGATGGCCCAATGGCCTGGAGCGGCGTGACGGAGGTGTCGGACTCTTCGGCGCTAGGCACCTTGAGGTCCGTGCCGCACGTCGCGCATCGCGCCGGCCGGCCGGCGAACGATTCGTCCACTTCCATGCGGGCGTTGCAGCTCGGACACCGGAACCGGATCATGCGTGCCCCTCCGCCCCCTTAAAGCGTCTGACAAAACGGTCAGTAAGAGGGTGGCACTGGCGGCTTGTCCGCCAGTGCATGCTTTCTATTGTCGCGCACTGGTGGACAAGCCGCCAGTGCCACCCATTTTGTTAGAGGCTTCTTATTCATTGACGAGGACCGACTCGCGGTATCCGGCGGCAAACTGGATTCCCGCCAGCGCCAGCACCACCACGCCGGCCGCCGGCACGGCGAGGAACCGCGCGTAATACCCCGCCGTCGCAACCAGGTCCCCCGCGGACCACTGCGCGTGTTCCGCCTGAATCTCCAGCAGGGCTGCAAAATCAAAGAATGCCCCGAACCGCACCTCCTCGAAGAGGTTGTGCCATGGCACGACGGCCGCCAGGAACACCAGCGCCAGCCCCAGGGCCCGTGTCAGCGGCCGGATGCCCGACAGCCGGCCCAGAAGCGCGATCTGAAGATATAGGAACAGCGTCACCAGCAGCAGCATGGCCGACAGGATTCCGAGGGCCCGCATCGGCCGAAGCACTCCCGCCGTGTATTCCTGGTACCGCATGGCGCGGTCGCGGTGCTGTTCGGGGGTGAGTTGATCGGGAGCGGCAACCGGCGGCGCCGGCTGTGCCGCCGCAGGCGTCTCTGCGGCGGAGGGGCCCGAGGCGGTCGCGGCGGCGGGTTCGGGCGCCGTCGCCGACTCGTACAGGTGCAGCCACTCGGCCGACACGAACGCCGCCACGTGCGCCAGCATGCTCACCATCGCCAGCCAGAAAAAGATGACCGCGAAGAAGCGGAGGGTCTTCAGCGCGGCGACGAACGGCTGGGCGCCGGGGTTCGGCAACCGCACGGGCTGCTCTCGTTTGGTGTCCTGCGCCATGGGAATCTCCTTAGGGTTTGTCCGGCCGGCGAAGCGCTTCCGTCGCCGCCTCCACCGTCCGGTCCAGTTCCTCCTTGCCGTGCGCCAGGCTGACGAACCACGCCTCGAATTGGCTGGGCGGCAGATAAACGCCCCGCTCCAGCATCCCCCGCCAGAACCGCGCGAACGCCTGCGTGTCCGACGCCCGCGCCTCGTTCCAGTCCCGCACCGGCCCGGCGCGGAAAAAGAGCGTCAGCATCGAGCCCACCCGCTGGACCTGCGCCTTGATTCTCGCCGATGCGGCCGCCTGTTCCAAGCCAATTTCCAGGCGACGCCCTTTCGCCTCGAGCGCTTCGTACGCCCCCGGCTCGGCCAGGAGGTCGAGCGTCGCCAGGCCCGCGGCCGTCGCCAACGGGTTCCCGGAGAGCGTTCCTGCCTGGTACACCGGCCCGACGGGGCTCACCAGTTGCATCAGGTCCCTCCGCCCGCCGTATGCCCCCACCGGCAGACCGCCGCCGATGACCTTGCCGAGCGTCACGAGGTCCGGTCGGACGCCGAACCGTTCCTCGGCGCCGCCGCGCGCAATCCGAAATCCCGTCATCACTTCGTCGAAGACCAATAGCGCGCCCGCCCCGTCCGCCAGCGCCCGCAGTCCTTCCAGGAACCCCGGCGCCGGGGGGACGACGCCCATGTTCCCCGCGACGGGCTCGACGAGGATGGCGGCCAGGCGCTCGCGGTTCGCCTCGACCGCGCGCCGGGCCGCCGCCAGGTCGTTGTACGGCGCAAGCAGCGTGTGCCTCGTCGCCTCCGCCGGCACACCGGGGCTCGACGGCGTGCCGAACGTCGTCGCCCCGCTCCCCGCCTGCACGAGCATCGCGTCGGCGTGGCCGTGGTAGCATCCCTCGAATTTCAGAATCGCCGGTCGGCCCGTGGCCGCGCGGGCCAGGCGGACCGCGCTCATCACCGCCTCGGTGCCGGAGTTGACGAACCGGACCTGCTCGACGGCGGGCATCGCCTCGCGGATGCGCTCGGCCAGGAGCGTCTCCCGCACGGTCGGCGCGCCGAACGAGGACCCCGCCTCCAGGGCCTTGCGCACGGCCTCGACCACCTTCGGATGGGCGTGCCCCGCGATGAGCGGGCCCCAACTCATCACGTAGTCAATGAACGTGTTGCCGTCGAGGTCGCACAGGTGCGACCCCGCCCCAGACGCGATGAAGAGGGGAGCGGCGCCGACGGCGCTACAGGCGCGGACCGGGCTGGAGACGCCGCCCGGCATGACGTCGGTGGCGCGGCGGAAAGCCTCCTGGGAGCGCCCTGTGTTGAGGGTCATCGGTCCGGCAACCTTTGCCGCCCCTTGCGTCCGCGGCGGAGAGACGAGCCAACCATCTTAGAGGTCCCGGCAGGGGGTGTCAACGTGGTAGCGGGGGCTGTCGCCGCAAAGTGATAATGTCCGGTTTCCGCAAAGTAGAATTGTCCTCTTTCCGGCCGGGTTACCGGGAGGCTGGTCTTTCGCAGGTTTTGAGGATACCGCGGGCGGATTGGGGAAGCAAGGAAGATGAAAGCGAGCCGGCCCGACAAGCCGATGAGATCGTTGCAAGACGCCTCTTATCGGAGGCCGGGCCGTGGCTCGCTATACGATCTC
>DATKUU010000047.1:0-2748 GCA_035530455.1 Phycisphaerae bacterium
ACCCTTGATGTCCGTGCGGATCTCCTGGAGTAGCGTCATTGTTCCCGCGAATTGTACCTGTGACACGTAGTCGCCGCCGTTCGCCATGACTGTTCTCCGGTCTAGGCCGTATCCACGGCATGGGCCTGAAGTGTGTTGACCAACCCGTCGCGTTGCGTTACCGTGGTCCCGTGAAACGCTGGCTGATTGAGTGGCCGGTTTGGGTCATCGACAAGGTGTCCTGGCCCGGCTTTCTCATCCTCGCGTTCCTCGCCCTCATCTGCATTCAAACCTGCCGGGTCGCTACTGGCGATCTGGTTCCTGCCCCTCCGCGCGGATCGACACTGGCACACCAGCTTCCTCTGCCGCCCGCATCAACTGCGACGACCACGCGCCGGCCCTAACCGGATTGCTGATGGGGATGCTGAATCCCCGCGTCAGCAGCCGGGACGTCTTGGGCGAGCGGAGGAGTTTGGCGAGTCCAGCGCCGGCAATCTCGTAGGCCACGCCCGCGGCTGGGTTGTGGAACCAGTAGCCGTTCGCCAGATGCGCCACCATCCCGCCGACGTAGGCCGTCCCTGACGGGTTCATGTTTTCGGTCGCCTTTTTCCCCAGCAGGAAGAAGTTGTCGAGGTCCTCGATAAGCGCCGGGTTGCGGAACAGGATGCGCTTGGTCTGGTCGCCCAGTTTGCTCCAGTCCTGAAGCAACCGCTGCGCGTGGTCGAAGGCGCCTTCTCTGCCCGACATCTCGAGCAGCTTGTCCAGATAGGCGCGGCCCACTTCCGCCATTGCCTTTGGGGCCAGCTTGGCGACTTCCTTCAGCCGCTCCACGCCGGCATCGCCGGCCCACGTCAGTTGGTTAAACGTCTGGACCGGCTCGTCGCGGAGTTGCTTCAGGACATCAGCCGCTTCCATCTTGGCGGCGTGCGCGGCGCGGCCCTCGCGGAGTCCCTTGACGACGTCCTTTCCAGCCTTGGTCGCGGCGGCATCGACGGCTTGCTGGAGTTTCGGCACGATACCAGCCGCGGTTCCCTGGTTGAAGTCTCTCAGGTCTGACGACACGGCTTCCTGCGAGAGCTTCTTCAGTCCGCCCAGTGCGGCTTCTGCCGCCTCTGCCGGGATGACATCCTTGCCCTTGATGATGCTTTCCAGCGCCGTGTAGGCCGCCGAGGAGTTCCGTCGCGCCGGCTCCCACCATTTTCGCATCGACTCGTAGATGGGCCGCGCCTGAGCCTTGATGGCTGACACGTCCACGGGCATGGCGATGTCTTCCGTGATCGGAACGGTCTTAGTGATGGGGTTGCCCTTGGGGTCCAGCACTCCGGTCGGAACCTGCTTGGTTCCGGTCTGAATAGCGACGGTGTTCTTTGGGTTTTTCGCGGCCGTGTGGAACACGCCGTAGGCGGGATCTTCGGCGTTGACCTTTAGCGAGTGGATAGCATCCTCGACACCCGTTCGCGTGGCCTCCCCCGCTGATGCGGCGACAGCCGGCCGCGGAGCCGCCCGATTCACCAACCGCTGCCCAGTCGCCGCCAACGCTTCGGCCTCAGCCTGCGCGGCCTTGCGTCCGACAAACGAACCGCTAATCGTCATCCGCTCGGCGGCCTGATTCGCGCCCTTGATGAGCGTATTGCCGGTGGCTGTTCCGGCATCGACCGGGATACCTTCGCGGAGTCCAAAGTCTACGGCCTTGGCAACCTGCGCGTTGGGATTGCGGGCCAGCGGCCCCACCGATACTCGCTTCGGCAGCGCCGCCGGTCCTACCGTCGTTGCCGCCATGCCGAGGACGTTGCCGGCCGCTTCGTAGGGTTTGCCCGATTCGGCCAGGTCCGCTTGCGCCGACAGCCACGGACCGAGCAGCGGGAGCATGCCGATAGCGTGACGCGCCGCGGTCGGAATGTCGCCCTTCTTGGCCGCCTCGACCATCTTCTGCGCCTCGGCCGCGTGTTCCGGCGTTAGGCCGGCCGCGCTCTTGGCGAGGTTGAGGAAGAACTCTCCCGACGCCATCTGCGCGCCCATCTCTTTCGAGGCTTGCGTGCCTGGCACAAACGGCGCGATGCCGCCCCAGACCGTTTTCGCGGCGCCCTTGACCACATCCATCGGCCCGTCAGTCGGCGTCAGTTCCTTCCCGGTCACGCTGTCGAAGGCGCGAACGACTGGTTCCTGCTTCACGCCGGTATCAAACCCCGCCCACGGGTCGGCCTGCTCCGGCTCGGCCTTCCCGCCCTGCTCCATCCACGCCCACGGGTCTGCGCTGGCTGGCTGGGTCTGCACTGGCGTGGCCGGCTTCTGGTCCATCCAGGCCCACGGGTCGGTCGACGGCTTCTGCGATTGCTGCGGCATCGTCACTTCCCCCCGAATACCTTCCGAGCGCCTTCGATAGAGATGATCTTCGGTAACTCGTCGTCGAAGGTGACGTAGTTGTAACTGCCCGCACCAGCGGCACGGGAGGAACCGTCGAGATAGCGGATGCCGGGGATGCCGGCCTCACGGAGACGAGCAGACGCTTGCGGCGCCGCGCCTTGGCCAGAAAACTTCGGCGCACCGGATGGCCACTTGTCTTCGGACAGGCCGTGATAAATGTCGGCGCCGGTCATTTCCGTCCAGCCCTTCGTCCGAGAGGCAATCGCAGAGTTCTGGGCGACCGCGCTCGCCGCTTCCCACTTCGCCTTGTTTAGCGCGTCCCATTCGGCTAGTTGCTGCGGATTCCGAGAGGCGTGTCCGGCCGGGAGCCTCGATATTTGTTCTAGCTTTCCCTTCGCCTCCTGA
>DATKUU010000048.1:0-6133 GCA_035530455.1 Phycisphaerae bacterium
AAGATGGGGCAGTGCGAGGAGACGCATCTTCGGCGGCATGGCTGCCAGTTCCTTCTCTTCGGCGCTCGTCAAACCTTCCGCCGCACGCTTCACTTCGAGTTGCTCGTAGCGGTAGCGTTGGTCCTCGGGCAGGGCAAGCCAATCGTTGTTCGCTGTCTGGACCGTCTCGTGCGAGATCGCCCTGGGGGCGACGGGGCACTGTTCCTCGCAGACGAGGCACTCCTCGCCGCGCGCCCACGGGAGGCAGCGGCTGCGGTCGAACACGGCCGTGCCGATTTGCCACGCGGTCTTTTCGGCCTGCGTCAGTTTCGCAATTGCGCCGGTCGGGCACACGATGGCGCAGAGGTTCACGGGGCCGGTTGCGTCGTCAGCCTTGACGGCACAGCGGTAGTCGCAGTAGCCGATGCGAAAGACGAACGTCGGCGTCCAGAGGCCCGCGATGCCGTTTTCGATTCCCGACGGATGCAGCGCGTTCGTCGGGCAGACGCGCATACACTCGCCGCAGCGGACGCACGCGGCCTGGAAATCGCTGTCCGGCCGAAGCGAGCCTGGAGGCCGGAGTCCCGGCGCGCCGGGATTCAATTCTTCCTTCGCGCGCGAGCGCCGATCCAGCAAGAGCGCCGGCCCAAGCACCGCGCCGACCGCCGCCGACCCGAGAAACGCACGCCGGCTCGGGCACACGCCCCGCGCGGGCGCCAGAGGGCGCGGCGAACCGAAGCGGATGCCGATGGCGTCCACGGGGCACATCGCCCGCGCGCACGCATAGCAGAGGATGCATTCCTGGACGATGCCGCGGTACGGCATGTCGCCGGCCGCCGGCTCCAGTGCGCCCATCTTGCACTCTTTGGCGCAGCGGTCGCACCGGACGCACGCCGCCGAGACGCGCGGACGCAGGGGACTGGCCGACCCGACGAGCCCCAGCAGCGCCCCGAGCGGGCAAAGGTTCCGGCACCAGAAGCGCCTCTGGTAGCCCTGCGCAAGAAGGATGGCCAGGAGGATGGCCGTGAACGTCCAGCCCCACGTGGCGGCGAGGGAGCGGCGGCCTTCCTTCAGGTCCGTATCCTGCGCGAGGAGGTGATGGGCGACCGCCCAGTCGTACGCCCCGGCGGCGCCGGGCACGCCCGCCCGTTCGGCCGCGACGAGGGCGGATCGCCCCGCGTGGTCGGCCATCGGCAACACCGCCGTGCCGAAGGAGCGCGTCGCGAGCGAGATCGGGTCGAACCATCCGTAGGCCCCGACGCCGAAGAGGGCCAGCACCAGGAGGGCGACCAGCAGGCCGTATTTCACCTGGCGCAGGCGCGGGGCCGCGTTCTTCGAGCGGTCGCACCGGCGGAAAAGGAGTTTGTCCGCCGCGTCCTGGAGCGTGCCGAGCGGGCAGATCCAGCCGCAGTACGCCCGCGGCGCGAAGAGCGAAAGCGCGACGACCGCAAGCGCCCAAAGCAATGCGACGGTGAACGTCCCCGCCAGCGCCGCGCCCGCGAGGAGGAGCGGGTCGGTCGCAAGGAAAAGTTTCGCGAGCCACGGGCGCTGCGCAAGAGGCGTCCCGCGTGCGGTCCAGAGGAGGAGCCCAGAAAAGAGGGCGAGGAAAAGCAGTTGCGCCAGGACCCGGGCGATGTCAAGGGGATGGCGCGATGGTCTAGGCTCGGGCATCAGGCGGCGACCTCGATCCGCCCCGGGTCGGCCGTGCCGAGGCCCGCCGCCGCTCCGAGGGCGACGTGCTCGACGGCGGCCAGGTCGTGGTGCCCCTTGGGCCAGGGGAGGTTGGCGGGGTCGGCGGCCCAGGCGTCCACCGTGACCGCGCTCGTGCCGGCCAGGATCGTGTCGGCCCGGACGACGTACTCGGCGCGCCCGCCGCCGGGACCGCTGCGAATCATCACGCGTGTGGCGTCGAGGATGTTGAAAGTGGGGCGGACGACGACGTTCAAGTCGGCGAGGTTCTGGTGGATGCCCTGATGCATTTTGCCCCGGTCGCCGCCCTGCGCGCCCATCAGATTTTTCATGCAGAGAGTGACATGCGTCAGGTTGTGGACCTTGGCGACGGCGAGGTTCACCAGGACGTCGGCCTGGAGGGCGTCCTCGTAGAGGGGCCACTCGGTGAGGTTCCGGACGCGCGGGTCGTCGAAGCGGACGGTGCGGAAGCGGTGGCGGGCGCAGAGGACGACCTCGGCGCCGGCGGCGCGGGCGGCCGACGCGATGCCGCTCGCCTCGTAGCATGTCGTCGCCGAGGCCAGGCTGTTGTCGAAAACCTTGACCTCGCGCGCGCCGGCCTGGCGGCAGAGGCGGACGACCTCGGCCACGATGTCGGGATGGACGTTCGCCCCCATTTCGGGCGGCTGAGGCCAGGACATGTTCGGCTTGACGACCACGAGGTCGCCCTCGCGGACGAAAGTACGGACGCCGTCGGACCCGCACAATTTCTCGACGGCCGTCCGGACGCCGGCGGCCGGGTCAGCGAAGCCGCGCGCAAGACCGATGCGGTTCTTCCACGCCTCGGCTTCGGGGTGGGGTCGGGCGCGCAAGGGACCGGCGGGGGCGGACGCGTTTTCACCGCCGGCGCATCCGGCCAGCGCGGCTCCACACGCGGCCGCCCCGACGCCGCGGAGAAATTCGCGCCGCGTCAGCGGCCGGGCCATGGTCCGCTCCTACTTTTTCCGGGCGTCGGGGATGCCCTTCTCCAGCACCTCGATGAAGCCGCTCACGATTTCCACCAAGTTGCCAAGGGGGAACGGCTTGGCGAGGTAATCGTCCACGCCGAGTTGCTCGCTGAATTGCTGGTGCCGCTGGCCGCCCGTCCCCGTCACCATGCAGACCAGGGGCCGTTTGCCCTTGGCCTCCCGGCTGCCCTTGATCTTCTGGAGGACGAGGAACCCGCCGCGTTTCGGCAGCATGATGTCCAGGACGACGATGTCGGGGTCGTCGGCCTCGATCTTGTCGAGGGCCTCCTGGCCGTCGCGCGCCACCAGGATCGTCTGCCCCAGTTCTCCGAGCGCCGTCTCCATCGTGCCGAGGATGTCGGCATCGTCGTCCACGATGAGGATCTTGTGCTTGCCCGTGGTTTCTTTCGCCATGCCAGGTTCCTTCCCGTAAATGCCTGCCGCCATCTGATTCTACGACAGGACTATGCCCGGCGTCAACCAAAGCCTCCGGCCGGCCGGCTTGCACGAAAAAGACTCCAGGTGTCTTTTCCCCAAAGGGCCAGAAGGGTGCTGCGCAGAAAAGACACCTGGAGTCTTTTTCGCGTTACCAGAGCCACGCCACGAGGGCGGGAATGATGACGGCGAAGCTCAGAATGTGCGTCAGGAGGAAGGTCGTGTTGGCCAGGTCCCGGTTCAGGCCGAAGAGGTTCGCCATGAGGACCGAGTAGAGGGCGGTCGGCATGGCCGCCAGGAGAACGCAGACGTAGAGCGGCATGCCGGCGAGCCCCAGGCCGAGCGCAGCGCCAACCATCAGGAGCGGGCTCGCGAGGAACTTCAGCGCCGCCGTCCCCAGCGCGGGCCGCCAGAACCGGGGCAGGCGGCGGGCCTCGACCGTCAGCCCCACGCTGCCGAACTGAAGAAAGATGCCCGCCACCATCAGGGCGTCAATGACGCCCCATCGGCGGATGGCTTCCGGCGGCACGACGCCTCGCAGGTTCAGGGCGAGGCCCGCCGCCACCATGTAAAGAGGAAGGCTCCGCAGGTCCGTCAGGCTTCTCGCGAGCACCCCCGCCGCATAGCGCAGGGGCGATGGCCGTGGATCCTGCTGCGCGCCCGCCGCACGCTCCCCGTAGTGCCGCGCGATGGGGAAACAGAAAAGGAACGCGTAGAACGGCCACATGACGCAGAACATCTGTTCGAGCGCGAGGCCCTGCATGCCCCAGAGGGCAAAGCAGAGGGCTCCGCCCAGCGTGTAGCCGACGTTCCCCATGCCGCCCTGGAGTCCGAAGAGGGCGGCGTTGGCGGGGGCCATCCGCCGTGCCCGCGCGACGCCCAAGCCCACGAGGTTCGTCGCGATGGCGACGGCGGCGCCGGCGACGGGGACTTTCCAGACGTCGGCCCGGATGGCCAGATGCCAAACCGCCAGGAGGGCGATCGGGGCGTCGAACCCGATGATGGCCGCGCTCATGAGCCGCGGCGCCCACTCGCGCTTCGCCCAGCCGAGGCGCTTCAAGACATACCCGGCCACGCCCGCCGCCACGATGCACGACAGGAAAACGATGATGCGCGCGTGTTCGGTGCTCATCGGCTCGGTTGGCATCAGCCCAGGTCGGTCTCAATCCGTTTGCGAAGGGCGGCGCAAGAGGTCGCGTCGGCGGGAAGCCCCTTGGACGACGGGTCCTTGATGGCGCCCTCGGCGCCCATCAGGGCCCGCGCGGCCTCCTTGCCGGCCTCGACGCCCGGCTGATTGTACGTGTTCGCGCCGAGCATCTCGCCCGCGACGCTCGTCTGGACCTGGAGCATGTACAATAGTTGTCCAACGGTGTCGGGGGTGACGCGCGGCAAAAGGATCCGCGTCGTCGGGCGCTTCGACAGGCCCAGCGCCCAGACGGTGGCCCGCTCCTCGGCCTTCAGGAGTTCCTTCATCGTCCGCCCGGCCAGGTAGTCGAGGCCCTTGACGCCCGCAGGCGGGTCGGGGATCGGCACTTCGGCCCCGAAGTCCTCGACCGAGAGGATGGTGAAGACCTTGTCGTTCGGCCCTTCGCGGTAGAGTTGGACCTGGGAGTGCTGGTCGGTTGCGCCGAGGGCCTTAATCGGCGTCGGGCCGACCTGCGTGCCGTCGGAGCGGGTCTTCCCGAGGCTCTCGGCCCAGAGTTGGCGGAACCAGTCGGCGACGTCGCGGAGGGCGGCGGAGTAGGGCATCATGACGCTCATCGGCTTTCGCTTACGGTAAAGGCCGATCTGGACGGCCGCCCCTTGCGCCGCCGGATTCTGTGCGAAATCCGTCTCGGAGCACCGCTTGTCCATCGCGGCCGCGCCCGCAAGGAGCGCCTCGACGTCGATGCCGATCATCGCCGCCCCGAACAGGCCCACGGGCGACAGCACGCTGAACCGCCCGCCGACGCCGTCCGGCACGGCGAAACTCTCGAGGCCCTCGGCCTCAACGAATGGGCGGAGGATTCCCGCCTGCGCGTCGGTCGTCACCACCAGGTGCTTCTTCCAATCCTTGCCGACGCAGTCCTCGAGCAGGTCGAGCGCGACGAGGAACTGGCTCATGGTCTCGGCCGTCGAGCCGCTCTTCGAAATCACGTTGACGAGCGTCCGCTTCGGGTCCACCAGGTCCAGAGCGGCGGCGAACTCGGCCGGGTCCACGTTGTCCATGACCCAGACCCGTGGCCGGCCGCCGCGCTTCTCGGTCGCGAGGAGGTTCCAGTACGGCGGGCAGAGGGCGGTCGCGAGAGCCGTCAATCCCAGCGCCGACCCGCCGATGCCCAGGACCAGAAGATCGTCGAACTTTCCTTTCTTCGCCCGCGCGCTCGCAAGGACCGCCTCGCACTGGGAGATCGCCGGCTTCAGCGGCAAGTCGCGGTAGGGCGTCTTGGCGCGGGCGGCGTTCAGACGGGCGACGATCTCGCTCGTCTCCTTGCCGAGGGCCGCCCACTCCTTTTTCGTCAGGCCGTCCGCCTCGCCGACCGTTTCGGCCAAGGCGCCGTGGAACTCGAACCGAATTTCGTTCTGTCTCATCGGTCGTTTCTCCTCTTGGTCGGGGGAGCACTGGCGGGCAAGCCGCCAGTGCCACCCGCGTTTTTGTAGCGCGGGGCCTTGTGCCCCGCGTCCTTTTACGGCGCGGGGGTCAAGTCCTCGCGCTACGCCGCTAGACCCTCGCGACGCGTTCCAGTCGCGCCAGGCGCGGGTCCAGCAGTTTTTCGCCCACCGTGTTGAAGTGGATGCGGACCAGCCGCCGACCGCCGCCCACCGTAAAGTGCCGCACACGCCCCAGGCCGTACGTCGGATGCCGCACCAGTTCCCCGACCGCCAGGCCCGTCTCCGGGTCGGTCTCGTCGGGCGTGAGGCGATCGGGCCCCGGCCCGGTGTATCCGCGCCCGCCGTCGAGGGGCGCCGGCTGCGTGCCGGTGGTTTCGTCGGCGCGGCGGACGGTCTCGGGTGGCAGTTCGGCGAGGAACGGGCTGGCGACGCACCGCGTCGGCCGGCCGCGG
>DATKUU010000049.1:0-4610 GCA_035530455.1 Phycisphaerae bacterium
GGCGGGCTGTCAAGGAGCCTTGACCTTCTTGGCAGTCCGCCTTTCTATTCGCCGCCGGACTTGAACGCGGGAGCGCGCACAACGCATGGCCGAGTTTCTCGTAACCAGCCCGATGGCCGGACTCTCCGTCCTGGCCGTCGCCGATGCCAACGCCGAAGGCTCCGGCACCATCACCGCCGCCACCGCCGACACCCTCACGTGGACCGCCCCCGGCTCCAACACCGCCGGCACCCCCGTCGCCATCGCCGACGGCGAGACCAAGACCCTCGCCGACGGCACAACCCCGGCCCACACCGTCACCGTCAAGCGCACCTCCGCCGACGACCTCGAGGACACCGCCACCGTCTTCACTACCGCCCTGGCCAGCCTCCACGACCGCCTCGTCGAGGTCGACGCCGCCATCACCAAGACCCTCAACGCCATCAGCGAGGGCTTCGGCGACATGCGCGTCCAGCGCGAGAGCCTCGACATACTCCGCCGCTACCGCCAGCAGCTCTACCGCGCCTACGCCAACCGCCGCGGCATCCGCCCCCGCATCGCCTCCGCTGACCTGACGGGGAACTTCTGATGAGCCGAAAGCGCCCCAAGAGCCGCCGCATCACCACAACCCCCATCCCCCGCCCCCAGGCCAGCTACGACGCCGTCCAGGACAAGAAGAAGCGCACCGCCCCCCGGTCCGTCACCAAGAGCGAAGACAAGCAGCTCACCGTCAGCGAGCGCCGCAAGCTCGTCGCCACCGCCCGCGACCAGATGCGCAACTTCGCCGTCGTCGCCTGGATGGTCCGCAAGCACCTCGACTACGTCACCCGGTTCACCTTCCAGGCCAAGACCGAGGACCGCGACTTCAATAAGGAACTCGAAGCCTGGCACGCCGACATCTCCCGCGCCAGCCGGTTCGACGCCACCGGCCGGTTCGACATGGCCGCATTCGACCGCCTCCTCGAGACCTGCGCCGTCGTCGAGGGCGACGCCTTCGAGGTCAGCCTCCGCAGCGGACTCGTCCAGGGCATCGAGGCCGACCGCGTCTTCAAGCCCCGCGACCTCCCCGCCGACTGGCGGACGCCCCCCGAAGGCTACGAATGGACCCACGGCATCCTCCTCGGCCCCAGCAAGCGCCCCCGTTACTACTGCGTCTGCAAGCGCGCCGACAGCCGCCTCCTCTTCGAGCGCATGGTCCCGGCCTGGAACGTCCGCCAGCTCGGCTACTTCACCCGCTTTGACCAGTGGCGCGGAGTCAGCCCGCTCAGCGCCTCCATCAACGCCATGCAGGACCTCTACGAAGCCTTCGACTACAACCTCATCAAGGCCAAGCTCCACGCCCTCTTCGGCCTGGCCGTGATGAAGAAGGAAGCCGAAGGCGCCGGCGGCGCGCCCTTCTCTGCGCCTGAAGAATCCCCGGCCGAAGGCGAGGAGTCCGGCAGCCCGACCCTCAGCGACCAGATGGCCTCCTTCAAGCCCGGCGTCGCCGCCCTGCTCGAACTCGGCGAAGGCGAGACCGTCGACCTCCTCGAATCGTCCAGCCCCTCCACCGAGTTCACCGAGTACGGCGACCTCACCATCCACATCGCCCTGCTCGCCCTCGACATCCCCAAGATATTCTATGACGCCCTCCAGGGCTCCTACTCCGTCCACCGCACCGTCGCCATCCAGTACGAGAAGTCCTGCGTCCCCAAGCGCCAGCGGCTCTGCACCCTCAAGAACGCCCGGCTGGCCTGGCGGATGGGCCTGGCCATCAACGCCGGCGAGCTGGCCCTGCCCGCCGGCATGGCCGCCGAAGACGTGCGCTGGGAATACATCGCAGCCGGCACCCCCTGGATCGACCCGCTCAAGGAGGTCAAGGCCGACGTCGAGGCCGTGGCCGGGGGCCTCAAGAGCCGCACCATGATCTGCAAGGAACGCGGTTACGAGTTCGAGGATGTGGTGGACGACCTCGCCAGCGAGCAAGCCTACGCCGAATCCGCCGGCGTCACCCTCGGCTCCTGGACAGCCGACGCCGAAGTCGACTCCAAAAGGATAGACGACGATGAGTAACGCATCCCCACTCCTGGCCGCCATGAGCGCCGAACGCTGGGCCATGAACCGCGCCCACCTCGCCCAGCTCCGCGACCGCGCCGCCGCCTACCCCGAGGACGCCCCGCTCGACAAGCTGCTCGCCGTCGGCGCCACCGGCCGGGCCACCGGCGCCAACTACCGCGTCGTCGAAGGCGTCGCCATCATCGACGTGGTCGGCACCATCCTCAAGGAGGTGCCCTGGGTCTACGAGATGTCCGGCTGCGACGCCACCGGCACGCTCGACGTCTCCGACGCCCTCGACAAGGCCCTAACCGACAAGAACGTCGATTCCATCATCCTCTACGTCGACAGCCCCGGCGGCACCGTCGACGGCGTCCAGGAGCTGGCCGACGACGTCTGGGCCGCCCGCATGGCCAAGCCCATCCACGCCATCGTCAGCGACCTCTGCGCCAGCGCCGCCTACTGGATCGCCAGTCAGTGCTCCACCATCGCCGCCAACCGCTCGGCCTACGTCGGCTCCATCGGCTGCTACATGCAGATCGTCGAGACCTACCGCGCATGGGAAGCCGAGGGCATCCACTGGCGCCTCATCAAGAGCGGCACGGACAAGGGCGCCGGCGCCGACGGCACCGTCGTCAGCGACGAGCAGATGGTGCAGTACCAGGAAGACGTGGACGGCCTCGCTGACCTCTTCATCGCCGCCGTCGCACGCGGCCGGGGCAGCACGCCCGAGCGCGTCGCCGAACTCGCCACCGGCCGGGGCTGGCTCGCCGGCCAGACCGCCCGGGGCGGCCCCACCGCCCTCGAACTGGGCCTCATCGACCTCGTGGAAAACAGCGACGCCTCCTGGAGGCGTGTAGCTGAGACGGATACATCGTTCGCAATCCCAGAAGACCAGGAGGAACCCGACATGGGACTCTTTGGCCGCAAGAAGGCACAGGCCGAGCCAGTTGAGCCGGCCGAAGCCGCCGAAGAACTGAAGGACGAAGTTGAGGAGGAAGAGAAGCCCGTCTCCGACGAGCCCTCCGATTCCCCCGCCGACGAACCCAAGCCCGCCGACGTGCCCGAGCCCGAGCCGGACGAAGAGCCCGCGCCGGCCGAGGACGAGGACGCGGAGCCCGAGGACCCGGCCGAAGCGGCCGTCCGCTCGAAGGCCAGGCTCTACCTCGACGCGCTCGGCGCCGCACGCGCCGTGCAGGCCCTCGCCGACGGCACGCCCATCTTCGAGGCCCTCGTCGCCGTCCGCGCCGAACAGGACGCACGCATCGAGGCCCTCGAGGCCGACCTCGCAAAGGCCAAGGCCCGCCTGGCCGACCTCCACGTCGACGGCGAGCCCGACCCCCTCAGCACCAAGGCCGGCGACGAAGAGGGCACCATCAACCCCAAGCACGAAGCGAACCTGGGGCCGAACCTCGGCCGGACAGCATCGGCCATGAGGCTCCCCGGCAAGAAGGACTGACGCACTGACGCACCGTCCGTACTGGCTGCTGGGCGCTTGCAGACCGGCAACCCGTAACGGAGGTAAAACACGATGGCCCACGCACGAATGACGCTGCTGGACATCGCCAAGCGCAACGCATCCGACGCGCTGGTCGGCCTCATCGACGAGGCCGCCGTCGCGCACCCGGAATGGCTGCTCGGCGAAGCCCGCACCATCGAAGGCACGCAGTACAAGACCCTCGTCCGCACCGCGCTGCCCGACGTCGGCTTCCGGCGCGCCAACGAGGGCGTCGAGACCAAGAAGTCCACGCTCGTCAACCGGCTCGTCGAGTGCTTCATCGTCGACGCAAGCTGGGACATGGACAAGGCCGTGGCCGACGCGTCCGAGGACGGCGCCGAAGCCGTCTGCGCAGAAGAGGCCGGCGCCCACATGGAAGGCGCCATCACCAACCTCTGCAAGCAGTTCTACTACGGCACCGCCAGCGGCGCGGCAGGCGCAGCCTACGGCTACGCCGGCCTGATCGACATGGTCGACAGCGGCATGGTCATCGACGCCGGCGGCACCACGGACAACACCTGCTCGTCCGTCTGGGCCGTCAAGTTCGGCCCCAAGTACGCCCGCTGGGTCATGGGCGGCGGCGGCGACTGGAACGAGGGCGAGATCGTTTCCCTCCCCGTCACCGTCTCCAGCAAGCAGATGTGGTCCTACGCCCAGGAACTCGTCGGCTGGATGGGCCTGCAGATCGGCCACAAGCAGTCCATCGCCCGCCTGCATAGCGCCACCGCGGACTCCGGCAAGGGCGTCACCGACGCGCAGATCGCCCTGCTCCTGGAGAAGTTCCCGGTCGGCATCGTCCCGGACGTGCTCCTGATGAACCGGCGCAGCCTCCGGCAGCTCCAGTCCAGCCGCACGGCCACCAACCCGACGGGCGCCCCCGCGCCGTTCCCGCAGGACTCCTTCGGGATCCCCATCGCCGTCACCGACTCCATCATCAGTACGGAGGCGCTCGGCTAACCCGCATCCTCCCGGGGGTCCGGGCCGCCGGCCCGGGCCCCCATGAGGAGATGCCCGGACTGCACCACTCACAGGAGAGAAAACAATGACCCGACCGAGAAGGTCCATAAGGGACGCAACACTCACCGCGTCCATCGCACTG
>DATKUU010000050.1:0-23523 GCA_035530455.1 Phycisphaerae bacterium
GCGCCACCGGGATCCCCGTCCACCGCGCGACGATGTCGGCAACCTCTTCCTCGGTCACTTCTTCGCGCAGGAGTCGCGCGCCGGCTTGCTTCTCGGCCAGGCGAGCCTCGGCTTCCTTCAACTGGCGCTCCAGTTCGGGCAACCGGCCGTGCGTCAGTTCCGCCGCCTTCTCCAGGTCGTACGCCCGCTGGGCCTTCTCGACGGCCAGGCGCGTCTCGTCCATCGCGCTGCGCAGCGCCTGGACCTTGTGGATGGACTCTTTCTCGGCGTCCCACTGGGCGCGCATGGCGTCGGCCCGGACCTTCAAGTCCGCCAGTTCCTTGCCGAGCGCCTCTCGCCGCTGCCGGCTCGCCTTGTCCTTTTCCTTCTTGAGGGCCGCTTCCTCGATCTCCAGTTGCATCACGCGCCGCGTGACCTCGTCGAGTTCGGCAGGCATGGAGTCCATCTCCGTGCGGATCGTCGCCGAGGCCTCGTCCACCAGGTCAATGGCCTTGTCCGGTAGGTACCGGTCGGAGATGTAGCGGTTCGACAGCACCGCCGCCGCCACCAGCGCCGCGTCCTGAATCCGCACGCCGTGGTGGATCTCGAACCGCTCCCGCAGGCCCCGCAGGATCGAGATCGTGTCCTCGACGCCGGGCGGGTCCACCAGCACCGTCTGGAACCGCCGCTCGAGGGCCGCGTCCTTCTCGACGTGCTTGCGGTACTCATCCAGCGTCGTCGCGCCGATGCAGTGCAGTTCGCCCCTGGCGAGCATGGGCTTGAGCATGTTGCCGGCGTCAATGGCGCCCTCGGCCCGCCCTGCGCCGACGACGGTGTGGAGTTCGTCAATGAAGAGGAGGATGCGGCCCTCGGATTGCTTGATCTCCTGCAACACAGCCTTCAGGCGTTCCTCGAACTCGCCGCGGTACTTCGCCCCCGCCACCAGCGACCCCATGTCGAGGGCGAAGATCGTCTTATTCTTGAGCGACTCCGGCACGTCGCCTCGCACGATCCGCTGCGCCAGGCCCTCGACGATGGCCGTCTTGCCGACGCCCGGCTCGCCGATGAGGACGGGGTTGTTCTTCGTTCTGCGCGAGAGGATGCGGATGACGCGGCGGATTTCGGCGTCGCGCCCGATGACGGGGTCCAGCCGGCCGGCCCGCGCCTCCTTGACGATGTCCCGGCCGTAGCGCTCCAGTGCCTCGTACGTGCCCTCCGGCGTGGCGCTTGTGATGCGCTGGTTGCCGCGCACGCTCGACAGCGCCGCCAGGAACCCTTCGCGCGTCAGGCCGAACTTCGCCAGCAGCCGCCCCGCCGCCGACGAGGAGCCCTCGTCCACGAGCGCCAGCACCAGGTGCTCGACCGAGACGTATTCGTCCTTGAGGCGCTTCGCCTCCTCCTCGGCCTGGACCAGGACGCGGTTCAGGCGCTGCGTCACATAGACGCCGCCCGGCTGGACGCCGGGGCCGGAGACGCGCGGCCGCTTGCCGAGTTCCGACTCGAGTTCCTCCCGCAGCGCCTGGGCCGGCACGTCCATCTTCGCCAGGAGCCGCGGCAGGAGGCCCTCGGGCTGGTCGGCGAGCGCGGCCAGGAGGTGCTCGCCGTCCACTTCCTGGTGCCCCAGGCGGATTGCCAGGCTCTGGGCCTGGGACAGTGCCTCCTGGCATTTTTGCGTGAGACGGTTCAGGTCCATCGCGTCTGACTCCTTGGAGCCTCCATTCTATATCATTTCGGCAAACGGCGTGCCAGCGGCCAAGCGCCTTTAGATGCCCGAAAACGCCGCTTTCCTGGATTTGCTGCATACATGGCCTGCCATTATGGCAGGCCATGCGGCCCCCGCGCTTTTGTCACCTGGACTTTCGTCCCGCTGATCTTTTGGTGCGTTGACGCCCGCCGCGCAGCCGATTACAATCCTGCCGAACTGCGGTATTCATGGCCGAAGGCCAGAAGGCGGACATCCCGGCGACGGGCGAGGCGGTCGTAAGCCTCTTCGCCCGCCAGGAGGTCACCGGCCTGGTCCGCGAAACCCTCCGCGAGGAGGGGCGGGCGAGTGTCGAGGGCCTGTGGGGATCCAGCGCGCCCGCCTTGGCCGCCGCCCTCCTTCCGGCGTGTCCTTCGACGCTTCTGTACGTCGTCGCGCACATTGACGCGGCCGACGGCGCCCGCGACGACTGGCGTCTGTTCTCGGGCTTCGACCCGCCCCTCTTTCCGGCATGGGAAGCGCTGCCGACCGAGGCCGACGTCTCCGACGAGATCCTCGCCGACCGCCTGCGGGTGCTGAAAGACCTGGCGGCTGCGCGCGCCGCTGCGCGAGAAGGCGGAGGCGCGAGCGCCGCGCCGCCGCGCGTTCTGGTGACGACGATCCAGGCGCTCATGCAGCCGGTCCCCTCGCCGAGCCACCTGGCCGAGAACACGCTCGAACTGGTCGTCGGGCACGAGTACCGCCTCAGCGAGGTCCGCCGATGGCTGGGCGAGCGCGGCTTTCGGCCGGCCGAACTCGTGCTCGAGCCCGGCCAGTATGCGGTGCGCGGCGGCATCCTCGACCTTTTCCCGCCCACCTCCGGCGTGCCGTATCGCCTGGAGTTCTTCGGCGACGAGTTGGAGAGCCTTCGTTCGTTCGACCCGGCGTCGCAGCGGAGCGATGAGGAGCGCGAGCGCCTCGCCGTCTCTTTCGTGCCGACGCGCTCAGCCTCGAAGGGCGATCTCGAGGGCGGGCCGATCGCTCCCCAGGCTACGACCAGCCTGATAGATTACCTCCCGAAGGACGCCTGGGTCGTCTGGCACGAGCCCCTCGAGATCGCCGAGGTGGGGCGGTCGTTTGTGGCGCGCCTGGCAAGCCCCGTGGACGTGTTCGCGTTCGAGGCGGTTGTCCAGCACGCGCGGGAGTTTGTGCGTCTGGACCTGGCGAGCCTGGTGTCGGGGGGTGCGAGCGATGCGTTCGCGCTGCGGACGCAGGGCCTTCCGCCGTTCAGCGGCCGGGCCGAAACCGTGCGCGAGGAACTCGCCGACCTGGCCGAGGCCGGGCCGGTGCTCCTCTTTTCGGACAACGAGGCCGAGCGGGACCGCGCCTGTGAGATCGTCTCGAAGATGGACGCCGGGCCGCGCGAGCGCGTCCGACCGGGCCTCGGCCGCCTCGCCGCCGGCTTCCGCCTCGTCGCCGAGGGCGTCACGGTCGTCGCCAATCACGAACTTTTCCAGCGCTATCACGACCGACGGCGCCTGCGCCGGCGCCTCGAAACGAGGGCCATTGACACCTGGCTCGACCTGGCGAGAGGCGACCTGGTGGTCCATGTGGTGCACGGCATCGGGCGGTACCTGGGGATGAAAACGCTTCGCCACGAAGGCAAGGGCGCCGACGTGCTGGCCGAGGACCATCTTGTCCTGGAGTTCCGCGACAAGACGCGCGTCTATGTCCCCGCGTCCCAGGTGGACCTGGTTCAGAAGTACATCGGCGGCTTCAAGGGGCGCCCGCAACTCTCGCGCGTGGGCGGCAAGGCGTGGGCCGAAAAGAAACGCCGTGCCGAGAGCGCCGTTGAGGACCTCGCGGCCGACCTGTTGCGCCTCCAGGCCGTCCGCCAAATGAGTCCCGGCATCGCCTATCCCGACGACACGCTCTGGCAGAAGGAACTCGAGGCGTCGTTCCCGTACCCGGAGACGGACGACCAGTTGGCGGCCATGCAGGAAATCAAGCGCGACATGCGCGAGCCCCGGCCGATGGACCGCCTCCTGTGCGGCGACGTGGGCTACGGAAAAACGGAACTCGCGATCCGTGCCGCCTTCAAGGCCGTCGAGGCCGGACGCCAGGTCGCCGTCCTGGTGCCGACGACCGTCCTGGCCGAGCAGCACGTCCGGACGTTTCGCGAACGCGTGGCCGATTACCCCGTCCTGGTCGAGATGCTGAGCCGCTTTCAGACCCGCGGCGCCCAGGCGGACATTCTGCGGCGGTTCCACCTGGGGCAGGTGGACGTGGTCATCGGCACGCACCGGCTTCTGTCGGCGGACGTCCGGCCGGCCGACCTGGGCCTGCTCATCGTGGACGAGGAGCAGCGTTTCGGCGTCGAGCACAAGGAACGCCTGAAGCGCCTGCGCGAGACGGTGGACGTGCTGACGCTGACGGCCACGCCGATCCCGCGGACGCTGCACATGGCGCTTCTGGGCATCCGCGACATCTCCAGCCTCTCCACGCCGCCCCAGGACCGCCGCGCCGTCCGCACCGAGATCTGCTCGTGGGAGGACGACCTGGTGCGCCAGGCGATCCTGCGGGAACTGGGGCGCGACGGGCAGGTGTTCTTCGTCCACAACCGCGTTCGCACCATTGAGGCCGTCGCCGAGAGAGTCCAGGCCCTGGTGCCCGAGGCCCGCGTCGCCAGCGCGCACGGCCAGATGCACGAACGCGACCTGGAGAGCCGCATGATTGACTTTTTCAACGGCCGCGTGGACGTTCTTGTCTCGACGACCATCATCGAGTCGGGCCTGGACGTTCCGCGCGCCAACACGATGTTCATCCACGAGGCCGACCGCTTCGGCCTGGCCGACCTGCACCAGTTGCGCGGCCGGGTGGGGCGCTACAAGCACCGGGCGTACTGCTACGTGCTGTTGCCGGAGTCGCGGCCGCTGACGCCGGCGGCGGCGAAGCGCCTGCGGGCCATCGAACGCTACTCGCAGCTCGGCGCGGGGTTCCAGATCGCCATGCGCGACCTCGAGATCCGTGGCGCGGGGAACATGCTTGGGGCGGAGCAGTCCGGCCACATCGCCGCCGTCGGCTATGAACTCTACTGCCGGCTGCTGGAGTCGGCGGTCGGCCGGCTCCAGGGCCGGCCGGAGCCCGACCGCCGGCGCGCGGACGTCCGGCTCGACCTGGCCGCCTTCCTCCCCCCGGCCTACGTGCCGACCGAAAGCCAGCGGATCAGCCTGTACCGCCAGTTGCAGCGGGCGCCGGACACCGAGGCGCTGGGCCAGATCGCCGACGAAATCGCCGACATGTACGGGCCCGTGCCGGAAGAGGTCCGCCGCCTCGTCGCCCTGGAGCGTGTGCGGCTGCTGGCCGGCCGGGCGCGCATTCGGACCATCCACCGCAAAAGGGCCGACCTTGTGATGACCGCCGAGCGCGCAGAGGCCGTCGAGGCCTTGCTCGAGCGGTGTGCCGACCCCGAGGTCCGCGCCGCCGGCATCGTGCGGGCGGTGGATGCCGAAACCGTGCTCTGGCGCCTTGTCTCCGACCGGGGACCGGAGGCGGCGCTTGCGCTCCTGGAGAAGTGGCTTGTCGGAAGTTCGCGGGCCGACTAGAATACGTGCCTCTAACAACACGAGACGTGCCGGGTGGCACTGGCGGCTTGTCCGCCAGTGCACGGGTGGGCAAGTCACCCGTGCCACCCATTATGCTGGGGGCTCTACGTTCTTCCGCCGATTGCGGGACGGTTTGTCAGGGAGCGGCAGGATGAGGCGTATCGGGCTGATTCTGGTGGTGGCGGCGGTGGCGGGGTGCGGCCTCGGGCGCGACGAGCCGGGCCTCGGCGCCCTCGAGCCTCGCATGGCGGCGACCGGCGGCGAGTTCGGTACGGACCCCACCCGGCCGGAGTCGGAAGTCAACCCCGCGCGGCGGTTCGCGCCGGGGGACCGCGTGGCGGCGCCTGCACGTGGCGGTGCGGAGGCGGAACGTCCGCCGACGGGCCCGGAGCGCGAGGGGCGGTACGAGGCGCGACTGGACGAAGTCCCTCTGCCGGTGCCCCCCAGCCCAACGCCGCTCGTGGCCGCCGAGGAGAACGGCCAAGTCTGGCTTGCCGACACGATCCTGGCCGAAGTCAATGACGAGGTCATCACGCGCGAGGACATTTTCGGTCCGCTGCGTCCGCAGATAAGGCAGTGGCGGCGGGACCTGGCGGCCGAGGAGTTCGACGCCCGCTGCCGGGCCGTCGCCGACCTGAAGTTGCGCGAGGCCATCAGCGAACGCCTCGTCATCCAGGAGGCGAAGCGCCGACTCTCCGACGCGCAGAAAGAGGAACTGGATGCCACCATGGGCCAGATCCTCAAGGACCTCGTCGCCGGGGCCGGAAGCAGGTTGCTGCTGGAGGAGCGACTCGAGGCCGAGGGCTCGACCATCGAACAGACCCTCGAGCGCCAGCGCGAACGAATCCTGGTCCAGCGGTTCCTGCGCGAACGCATCGCGCCGACCGTCCACGTGACGCACTCCGAATTGCTCGACTACTACAAGAAGGTCCGCGACGGGCGCTACGTGGAGCCGACGCGGATCCGTCTGCGGCTCATCATGATTCGCCAAAGCGAGTCGCCCGACGCCGCTCAGGCCCGCGCCCTGGCCGATGCCGTCCACAGGCGTGCCCTCGCCGGCGAGGACTTCGCCAAGTTGGCCGAGCGCTACAGCCGCGACGTTATGGCCGACAAGGGCGGCGACTGGGGCTATGTCACCGAGGGGTCTTTCGGCGTGCGGGAAGTCGGCGACGTTCTCTTTGCCCTCCAGACGGGGCAGGTCGGCCCGCTCGTGGAAACCGCCGACGCGTTCTACCTCGTCAAGGCCGAGGACCGGAAGGAAGGGCGGACCGTCCCCTTCACCGAGGTCCAGGCCGGGATCGAGCAGGAAATCCTCGATGCACGCTACAACGAAATGGTCTCGCGCTACATCCAGGACCTCTATCGGAAATCTTACGTCCGCGTCAGGCCGGAGAACTTGTAAGGGGACGCCATGCCGCAGGTCACGTTTCTTCCCTATGCCATTCGCCTCGAAGTGCCGCGGGGCACGAGCCTTCTGGCCGCAGCCGACGAGGCCGCCGAAATGGTAAGCGACGATTTTTTCGTCGGCGAACTGTGCGAGGGCCGGCACGAGTGCGGCAACTGCTGCGTCGAGATTACGGCGGGTGCTGAGAACCTGTCGCCCGTGACGGCCTCGGAGCAGGCGCTTCTGGAGAAACTCGGACACGGGCCCGCCATCCGCACCGCCTGCACCGCGCGCGTCCAGGGCGATGTCACGGTCCGCATCCTCGCCCCCGTCAAACACACTCTGGAGCGCGGCCGCGCCCAGATGCAGGCCCATCCGTAGCACTGCGGGAAAAGGGAGACTGGCTCCTTTTCCCAACGACCGGAAAAGGAGCCAGTCCCCCTTTTTCCGAGGGAGAGACCTCTTGCCCGGCACGCACGAGCCGCTTCCTTTCACACACGTGGCGATTATCGGGCCGGGCGCCATCGGCTGCGTCCTGGCCGTGCGCCTGGCGCTCGCGCCGGGCGCCGTGCGCGTCACGCTTGTGGATCATCGCGCCGACCGGGCGGCGCGCCTGAGCGCTCGGCCGATCGTGGTCCGCGCGTCGGACGGCGATTGCCGGGCCCGCGTGCCCGTGCACACGGCGCCCGAGGAGCCGCCGGACCTGGTTATCCTGGCGACGAAAGCCGGCGCGGCCCGCGCGGCGGCCCAGGGCGCCTCCGCGTGGATCGGCCGCGCGCCCCTCCTCGCGGTCCAGAACGGTCTGGGCGTGGTGGAAACCGTCGTGGAAGCCCTGCCGGGCGCGACCGTCGTCGCGGGCGTCCTGTACCAGGCGGCCAACGTCCTGGCCGAGGGCGAGGTTCACCACGCCGCCAACGAGCGGATTCTGGTCGGCTATCTCGGCCGCGCGCCGGATGAGATCGTCCGCAGGATTGCCGCGCTCCTGGAGTCGGCGGGGCTGCCGGCGTCGGCCCAGGCCGACATCGGGGCGCACATCTGGGGCAAGGTCCTCGTCAACGCGGCGCTCAATCCCGTGGCGGCCCTCGCCGGCGTCCGGAATGGGGAGGTGGCGTCGCGGCTGTCGCTTCGGGCGCTCGCGGAGGTGCTGGCCGACGAAGGCCAGGCTGTCGCCGAGGCCGACGGCGTCCGCCTCCCATATGCCGGCGCGGCCGAGGCGGCCCTCGAAACCGCCCGCCGCTCCGCCGAAAACCGCTGCTCGATGCTCCAGGACCTCGAGGCCGGCCAGCCGACCGAGATCGAGGTCCTCAATGGCGCGATTGTCCGTGCGGGGGAGCGGCACGGCGTGCCGGCGCCGGCCAACCGGGCCGTCGCGACTCTGCTTCGCCCTGCGTAGCGGGCTTCGCAGAGCAGGGCGCTTGTGCGGCAGGTGTCGAGAGCCGGGGCCGCCGCCTAGGGCCGCGCGCCGACGCCGGGGCGGTTAGCGGTCCGGTTCAGGTTTCGGCGGGGACGGCGGGGCGTCCGGAGGCGGAGGTGGCGGCGGCGGTTCGTGGTGGTCCGCTTCTGCCGAGAGCATTTCCTCGAGCCGTTTCTCGACGATTGTCTCGCGTTTGGCGGCCCGGGCTTTGAGTTCCTCGCGCAGGTCTTCCAGGCGTTTTTCGAGGAGGCGGATCTGGGCGTCGCGGGTGACGAGTTCGGCGTCGAAGAGTTTCACGAGGGTTTGCCTGAGTTCCTGGCGGAGGCGTTGGCGGTCCTCGTCGGTCTCGGCGGCGCGGACGCGTTCCGCCACCTGCCGCGCCAGGAACTGAAGCCGCTTCTCCTCGAGCGCCTTCTGGAACGCGGCCTCATCGCTTTCCTTGAGGGCCCGCAGTTGGCGGATCTCGAAGCGGAGTCGTCGGCAGACGGCGCGGAACCGCTCGGGGTCGGTTTCGCGCGCCCGATCGAGCCCCTCGTTCAGCCAGGGGAGGAACTCGCGCGTGAAGGCGAGGATGGCCTCCAGGTCCTCGTCCGACACGTCGCGGAAGATGCCGGGGCCTTTCACCAGTTCCGGCGCGTCCGGGCGCCTGAACTTCTCGCGGAGATGCTCGCGGACGCGCTGCCTGGTCGGATGCGGGGGCGGCGCCTCGCGAGACTCCTCGTCGGCCTTGGGCGCGACCGATTCGGCGGCGCCCTCGGTCGGCTTCGAGGCGTCCGTCTCGGCGCGCGCCGCGCCCGCCGCCACCACCATCCCCGCCGCCGTCAGCAGCCACAGGCGATTCATGGATGTCTCCCCATCCGGTCAGCCGCGGAGACCGTCCTGGCTCAACAGGTAGTCCAGGAGCAGCCCCGCGTCGTCCAGTTCCAGGAACAGGTGAATTTCTTCGGCCGCGCCGCCGCCGGGCAGGCGGTCGAGCCGTTCGCTTCGGGTTCCGTTGTCCGCCAGGTCGAGCAGTTCGATAGCGGCGGCGATTTCCTCGATGGCCTCGGCATGATGGTTGCCGAGGGGGAGAGTCGCCTGGTCCGGCGCTGCCGTGTGCCAAAGGAGCGCCGCCGCAATGAGGACCGCGGCCGCAGCCGCCCACCCGTAGCGCACGAAGAGCCGGACGACTCGCGGCCTGGCAGGCGGACTTGTCCGCCGTAGCCCGCCGGGCGAAGGCGGATGGGCCGCCGCCACGCGCAGCCGGCGCCGCAGCCGCTCCATCGCCTCGGGCCGAAGCGGCGGCTCGTGCGCGAGCGCCCCAAGCGCCTCAAGGCCGCGCGCCAGGTCCTCGACTTCGCGCCGGCACGCCGGGCAGACGTCCAGGTGAGCGGCGAGCATGCGGTGCAGACGCGGCGCGACTTCTCCCGCCACATACGCGACCCACTCTTCGCCTTTCGGGCAGCCGTTCATTTTTCTTCCCCTTGGGGGACCAGGTTTGCCAGTTTCTTGAGCGCCCGGTGGGCCCTGGCGAGGACCGTTCCGAGCGGTTCGCCGGTGGCGCGGGCGATGTCCTTGAACTCCAGTTCCCCGTAGTATCGCATGAGCAGGACCTCGCGGTCCGGCTCCGAGAGGCGCGCCAGGGCGGCCTCGACTCGGGCGATCCGTTCGCCGGCCAGGAGCCGCGCTTCGGGCGGCGGCTCACGGCCGACGGTCCCCGGGAGCGGCGCGTCGGCGTCGGTCGAAAGGCCGAGGGCGGGCTCGCGCGGCCGGCGGCGGAGCCAGTCGCGCGCCGCGTTTGTCGCGATGCGAAAGACCCACGCCCGGAACTTGCCTTCCGGCCGGTACGCCGCGAAACCCCGCAGGGCCCGCAGGAGCGTCTCCTGCGTCAGGTCCTCGGCCGTTTCGCGGTTGCCCACGAGACGCACGAGGAACCCGTACACTCGCGGCGCCAGCGCCACGAGGCGCTCCTCCTTGGGGGCGTCGGTGTCCTCGGGGCCGTGGCTCATGCGTTCCGCCAGTCTAAACGCAGCCTAAGGGCCGGTATTGCCGGCCAAATGGGTCCGGTGCCTTTTCTATAGCCGTCCCGGGGCAACGTTTTCAAGGGGCCGACCGCCGGCCCAAAAACGGTTCCTGACACCGTTGTTGCGCGTGCGTGTGGATTGACGGGGGGCGGGGCGAGGGATATAAGGGCGGCGTGAAGATTCTGGGGCTGGATCTCGGCGAGCGGCGGGTCGGGGTGGCTGTGAGCGACCCCGAGGAAAGAGTCGCGCATCCGCTGGAGCAGATCGAGGTGCGCGGTCGGCGGGACTTGGTGGCCCAGGTTGCGCGGCTCGTGGTTGAGACGGGGGCGCAGGAGGTCGTCGTCGGGCTTCCGGTGCGGCTGGACGGGACGGCCGGGGCGCAGGCTCGCCGGGTCGAGGCGACGGTCGAGGCGCTCCGCGAGGCGCTCGCCGTGCCGGTGGCCGTGTGGGACGAGCGGTTTTCGACGCGCCAGGCCGACCGGGCGATGCAGGAGGCTGGATTGTCGGCTGACCGCCGCCGCGCCAAACGCGACAAAGTCGCGGCCGCGCTCATCCTCCAGTCCTATCTGGACGCCCGCTCCCCGCGAGCCTGATCCTGGCTCTAGGCGGGTCCCGGCGCGCCGGGATCGGCCCGGACTTCCATGCCGCGCGCATCCAGGCAGCGATAAGTGGCTTGGTCCACGCGGGCCTCGGCGCTGCCGATGAGGGTGATGTGTTTCGCCAGGTCGCTTTCGAGTTTCAGGAGGGTGTCGCGTTTCACGTTGTTCAGATAGTCGGCGACCTCGGCGTGGAGGTGAACCTCGAGCGTGGCGACCTGGGTTTGGTGGACCAGGAGGCGGACATTGCGCATGACCTCCAGGGCCATGGACTCGGGGGTTTTGACGAGTCCGGCGCCTTTGCAGTAGGGGCAGTCCATGTAGGTGGCGCGCTGGAGGTTGGATTTGATGCGTTGGCGGGTCATCTCAACGATGCCGAACTTGCTCATCCGGAGGAGCCGATAGCGTGCGCGGTCGCCTTTGAGGGCGTCGCGGAGGACCTTTTCGACGTGGCGTCGGTTCTCGCTCTTGTCCATATCTACGAAGTCAATGACGAGGACGCCGCCGAGGTCGCGGAGGCGGATTTGGCGGGCGATTTCCTTGGCGGCCATGACGTCGAGTTGATGAGCGGATTCTTCGGCGTCCTTGCCGTGGCGGAACCTGCCGCTATTGACGTCAATGGCCACGAGGGCCTCGGTCTGGTCAATGACGATGCTCCCGCCGCGGGGCAGGGGGACGGAGCGGCTGTAAATTTGCTCGATGGCCTCCTCCAGGTGGTACTTGTGGAAGAGGGGGACCTTGCCGTCGTACAGTTTGGCGCAGTTGGCATGGCGGGGCATGGCGATCTTGAGGAAGTCGTGGACGCGTTTCAGGACCGGCTCGGAGTCCACCCAGATGGTCTGGGTGTCGGCCGTGAGGATGTCGCGCAAGGTCCGGAGGACCAGGTCGGACTCGCGGAAGATTTCGGCGGGGGCCTTGGCGCTCGAGGCGCGGGAGCGGACGACTTCCCAGAGCCTCATGAGATAGTTCATGTCGCGTGAGAGTTCGCGTTTGCCTCGGCCCTGGCCGGCCGTGCGGACGATGAAGCCCATGTCCTTGGGCGGGTTGACACTGGCCATGAGGTCGCGCAACTCGCGGCGCGTCTTATCGTCCTCGATTTTGCGTGAGACGCCGAGGCGCGCCAGCGACGGCATGAGCACCAGATACCGTCCGGGGATGCTCAGCGCGGTCGTGACGGACGGCCCTTTCGAGCCGAGGCCCTCTTTGGTGATCTGGACGATGAGTTCGTCGGCGGGGCGGAGGATCTGTTGGATGGGCGGTCGGCGCGGGCCGCCTTTCTTCTCGCCTTCGGCGGGTGCCGCCTTGCGCTTCGGGTAGGCGCTGGAGACCAGGTCCGAGACGTGGAGGAAAGCGTTCTTGGGCGTGCCGATGTCAATGAAGGCGGCCTGGATGCTGGGTTCGATGTTGGTGACGCGGCCCTTGTAGATGTTGCCGACGTGCCGCTCGCTACTGGTGCGTTCGATGTAGAGTTCCTCGAGGGTGGAATTCTGGACGAGGGCGATGCGGCACTCCTCGCCTTCGAGGACGTTGATGAGCATCTCTTTGGTCATGAGAGTGAAGTCCTTTCTCGCTGCCGCGCTTGTTCCGCGGCTCGGGCGGCTCGTGCGAGAGGCCGCGGCGGCTCAGGTGAGGCGGAGGGCGACGCGGCGAACGTCCGCGCGCGCCACCTCGTCGGCCTCGAAGTCCAGGAGCCGAAGCACCTCGTCCGGCCGCACCGTTCCGCCCGGCCCGGTCCGAAGCACCATGCGCAAGGCCCCGCCGTCCTCGGCCTGGAGAGCCTCGATGAACGGTCGGCCGTCGAGGTGCTTGTCTCCGGTCGGCCGATGCCGCACCACCGGCGCTTCGGACCGCGCCAGGAGCCCGGCGATGCGGTCTTCCAGGTCGGGGGGCGGCGCGACCAGGCGCGCGACGTACTCGACGGCCACGGGGCGGGCCTTGTCGCTCGGACGGACGAGGTCCAGGCCGGTCACGGCGATGTCGGCCGGCATCTGGCCGCGCAGGCGCTCGAGGACGGCGTCGGGATTGACCCAGTCGGCGAGTTCGAACTCCAGGAGTTCCGCCTCTGAGGCGATGCCGACGCTGCGCGGCTCGACCAGCGACATCTTGGGGCGCGGGTTGAAGCCCTGGCTCATTCGCAGGGGCAGCCCCCCCCGCCGCAGCGCACGCTCCCACAACCGAATCATGTCATGATGGCTCAGGTACCGAGTGTCTCCTTCCACGCGAAACCAGACCCGTAACCGTTGTCGAAACACGCCTGATCCCTCTAGTCCGCCGGGGGGGCCTTTGCCCGTCGCCCGACCTTTTTGCGCTCGCCCCGCTCAGAGGAGCGGGGTTTGTCCCGGCATGGGGACGGGCGGCGGCTCGAACGGGCCGAAGGCGCTCCAGTCGGCCGGACCCAGTTTCAGTTGCGAGGCCTCGGTGGCCCATTTCCACGAGAGTTCACGTCCCGTGTAGGCGCTCATCCGCCCCAGGACGGCGGTCATGGTGCTGTCGGCGACCTGTCGGCCCTCGTTGACGGGCGCGCCGGAGCGGACGGCGGCCAGGAGGTCGGCGTGTTCCTGGACGTAGGGGTCCACATCCCCGCCCTGGTATTGCCACGCGTTCTCGCCCCAGATGCGTCCGGCGCAGTCGCTCGTGCCTTTGGTTCCGACGACGCGTTCTGAGACGCGGTGGGCGGCCTTGTCCAGGTGGGCGCAGTAACTGGCGACGCGGACGCCGCCGGCGTACTCGAACTCGACGGCGAAGTGGTCCCAGATGTTGCCCGGTTCCTGGCGGACCTGCCGGCCGCCTAGGCCGAGGCACTTTTCCGGCACGGCGCCGAAGGCCCAGTTCATGATGTCAATATTGTGGACGTGCTGTTCGACGATGTGGTCGCCGCACAGCCAGCACCAGTTGTACCAGTTGCGGATTTGGAACTCGATGTCGGTCATGCCCTCCGTCTGCCGGCCGTCCTGGTGGACGGCGCCGCCGATCCAGTAGCACTGGGCGGCCAGCAGGTCGCCGATGGCGCCGTCGCGGATGCGCTTCATCGTCTCGACGTAGGCGGGCTGGTGTCGCCGCTGCGTCCCCGCGACAACGGAGAGTCCCTTCTGCGCCGCCTTGTCGGCCGCCAGGCAGATCTCGCGGTGGCCCCAGGGGTCCACACAGACGGGTTTTTCCATGAACACGTGCTTGCCGGCCTCGACGGCCGCCTTGAAATGGATCGGCCGAAACCCGGGCGGTGTCGCCAGAATGATGAGGTCCACGCCCGAAGCGATGACCTTCTGGTAGTTGTCGAAGCCGCTGAAGCACCGCTCGTCGGCAACCTTGAACTCCTCTTTCGGTCGGGCGATCTTCTCCGGGAAGAGGTCGCCGAGGGCGTAGATTTCGACGCCTTCGGCCGCCTGGACGCAATTCCTGGCGGCCCCGTTGCCGCGCCCGCCGCAGCCGATCAGCCCGACGCGCAGCCGGTCCGACCCCGCCGCATGGACATACGATGCGCTCAGGCCGGAGGCGAGGACGGCGGCGGACGCGGCCGCGCTCGTCTTCAGGAACTGGCGGCGCGACACGCCTTCACTCCGGCACCGCCCAGATGCGTGGCGCTCGCTCATCGCCCCCCTCGCTTTCCTTGGTTGGGAAGCAGGGAGGGTGTCATGTTTTCGCCTCGGCCCATTGGCTCCTCAGGAACTCGAACGACTTGGGGATTTCGACCTCGCTTTCGCCTTGGACGTTGCATTCCAGGCTGCAATAGTCGCGGTAGCCGATCTTCTTCAGTCCCCGGAACCCCGCGACGAACGAGCGGTCGTCCTGGCCGGGGAGGTTGCGCTGGTGGCTCGCGAGGTGGACGTGGTGGCAGAGGTCGCCCGTGGCCAGGAACGCCGCCTCGTCGTCCGTTTCCTCCTTTGCCATGTGATAGAAGTCGCCCATCATCGCGATGCCGGGGTTCCGGACGGCCTTGCAGATGTCGACCGCCTGCTCGAGGCGATTGAGGAAGTGCGCCTCGGCCCGGTTCAGGGGTTCCAGGAGGACGAGCGTCTTGCAGGCGACGGCGTGCTTGCCGACAGCCGGCAAGAGGTCCACGAGCACCTTCCGCCCTTCCTCCCAGTCCAGTTGCGGATGGTTATTGAAGGCCGGGACCACGATGACGCCGACCGCCTCCAGTTCCCCCGCGACCGATAGCATGTCGGTGAGTCGGCGGGTGCCTTCCTTGCGTTTCTCCGGGTCGGGGTCAATCAGGGAGAAGTATCCCGCGCAGATGGCGGAGACGCGGACCGTGGTGCCCCGGAGGGCGTCCTTGATTTCCTGGATGCGTGCGGGGGCGTTGCCTGCGACTTCCAGGCCGCTGGCGCCCCAGGCCTGGAGTTTCTCGACCTTTTCGCGGAGGCTTCGGCCGGGGATGCGTTCTTCCTGGCTGCTGAGGTTGAGCACGGCGGTCTCCTTTCGGGGTTCACTTTCGGCACGGGCCAGGGGAAGGGCGCCCCTCGCCCCGAGTCCGGCTGCAGCGCCGGCCAACGCCACCTTCAGAAAATTGCGACGGTCCATGCCTGGTCTCCTCGGCGGCGCGAGGCCGGCCGGACCGACCCTCGCGACCGCACGGATTACAGGAAAATCTCCGGCAGGAGGCGGCGCGTCAATTCCGACAGGTAGGCGTCCACCTCGCGGTCGGAATCGAACCAGAATACTTTCTCGACGACCTCGCGCGCCTGGTCCATCGTGACGCTACGGATGACTTTCTTGACCTCCGGCAAGGTGGCGGGCGAGACGCTGAGCGCGTCGACGCCCAGCCCCAGCAGCAGGATGGTGTACATTGGTTCGCCGGCCATCTCGCCGCACGTCGCCACTTCGACGCCGGCGTTGTTCGCCGCCTCGACGACCTCGCGGATGAGTCGCAGCACCGCGGGGTGGCCCGCCGTGTACATGCTCGCCACTTGTTCGTTCGAGCGGTCCACCGCCAGGGTGTACTGAATGAGGTCGTTTGTGCCGATCGAGAAAAAGTCGCACTCCCGCGCGAAGTAGCGGGCCATAATCGCGGCGCTGGGCACCTCGACCATGATTCCCACCTTCAGGTCGCGGTCGAACGCGACGCCTTCTTCCTCCAGATCCTCGCGGACGTCCGCCAGGATCATCTTCGCCTGGCGCAGTTCCTTCAGGTTTGTCACCAGGGGGAACATGATGCGTGTCGGCCCCAGCGCGCTGGCCCGCAGGATTGCCCGCAACTGCGTCTTGAAGAGGCCCACGTGCTGGAGGCTGAACCGGATGCTCCGGAACCCCAGGAACGGGTTCCTCTCGTCGTACTCGCCGGAGAGGTGGGTGAACTTGTCGGCCCCGAGGTCGCACGTGCGGATGGTGATAGGCCGGCCCTGGAGGGCCTCGATGGCTTCGGCATAGGCCTGGTAATGGTCCGCCTCGGTCGGGTCGTCCTCGCGGTCCAGGTAGAGGAACTCCGTGCGATACAGCCCGATGCCGCTCGCGCCCCGCGCCAGGCACGCCTGGACCTCGTGCGGAAACTCGATGTTGCCCCACAGGTGGATCTCGTGGCCGTCCTGTGTGACGGCCGGCAGGTCCCTGAGGTCGCCCAGGGAATCCTCCATCCGCCGGAAACGGCGTTCGGCGTCGCGGAACCGCTGGATGCTTTCCTCGTCCGGGTTGACGACCAGCAGGCCCCGGTTGCCGTCCACGATGACCGTGTCGCCGCCCGACACGTCGGCCGTTGCCGTCTGCAGCCCGACGACGGCGGGGATGCCCATGGCCCGGGCGACGATGGTGGTGTGGCTCGTCCGCCCCCCGATGTCCGTCGCGAACGCCAGGATCTTCGAGCGGTCCAGGCTGGCGGTCTGGCTCGGCGTCAGGTCGTGCGCGATGACGATGACCGGCTCGGTGAGGCGCCCCAGCGTTTCGCGCTTCGCGCCGATCAGGTTCCGCAGCAGCCGCTTCTCGACGTCGTACACGTCCACGACGCGTTCGGCCATGTAGCGGTTCGGCAATTTGAGGAATTTCCTCGCGTAGCCCTTCAGGACGGTCGAGACGGCGTATTCGATGGAATAGTGCTCGCGATCGACCAGTTCCCGGACCTCTTCCAGGAGGCGGGCGTCCGTCAGCAGCGCGTCCTGGACGTCGAAGATGGCGCCGAGTTCCTCGCCGACGTCGCGGGTGACGCGCTGCCGGAGGTCGCGGATTTCGGCCTGGGCGCTCTCGACCGCGCCCCGGAAACGCTCCAGTTCCTGCCCCACCTCCGCCGGTTCGATGCTCCGCCGGGGGATGCGGAACTCTTCGCTGTCCAGAACGATGGCCGGCGCAATCGCCATGCCCGGCGATACGGGGATCCCTTTTCGAATTTCCATTCGGATGCGCTCTTTGGCCGGTCCGTGTCTCAGGCGTCCTGCGACGGGGCCTGCAGCACCGCCGTCAACTGCTCCAGGCAGTCCTCGGCGTCTTCGCCCTCGACCTCCAGGCGCAGGACGGTTCCGGCAGGTGCGGCCAGCAGGAGCATCTCCATGATGTTCTTGCCGTCCACCTTTTCGTTTCCTTTATGGACGGTGACGCGGCTGTGGAATCGGCGGGCGGCCTCGGCGAACTTCGTCGCCGGCCTCGCGTGCAAACCCGACGGGTTGTGAATCTCCACATTGCGAGTCGGCACCTATCCATCTCTTTCACACGCCGTTGGGCTTCCGCGCCGGCGGCGCCTCAGCCTAACTCCTCGTCGGCCTCCTTCAGGAGGTCCACTATCTCTTCGCGCCCACCGGCCCGGCTCATGAAGCGGCGGAAGTTCTCGTTCTTCATGCTTCGAAACACCCGCTCCATCGCCTTCAGGTGTTCCTCCGGGCTGTCCGGATTCGACAGGAGCAGGAACAACAGGTGCACCGGCTGGCTGTCCAGGGCGGCGAACTCCACCCCCCCCGCGCTCCGCCCCACCGCCGCCACCACCCCGCGCACCGACTCGTGCTTCGCGTGCGGGATCGCCACCCCGTTGCCGAAACCCGTCGTCCCCTTCCGCTCGCGCCGCATCACCGCGTCCACGAGGGCTCGCCGGTGGGCTTTGGCGACCGCCTTGGCCTCCACCAGGGTGTCCATGAGTTCTTCCACGGCCCTGCGGGCCGTGTCGGCCTTCAGGTTCGGCAGGATGGCATCCACGCAGATGAACGACAGCAGGTGCATGCGCCCTCGTCCTTTACCGTCCCCCTTATCCGGTTCGCGTCGGCTGGTGGGGGTTCGGCCCCCGCCCCTTGCGATGGCGGGTCCGGTCCTTGTGCTCCACCAGTTGCCGCTCCAGCCGGTCCACCGCCGAGTCAATCGCCGCACGCACGTCTTCGTCGGTGGCCCGCCCCACCAGGTTGTGCGTATGCTCCAGGTCTACGAGCATCTCGCACGAAGGGTTTCCCCCTTCCTGGTCCAGCACGACCCGGATGGACTGAATCCGATCGTAGTATTTCAGGAGGCGCTGGGCCTTTTTCCGGGCATAGTCCTTGATGTCCGGCGTGACGGAAAGGTGGCGCGCCGAGATTTCGATCTGCAAACCTATCCTCTCCTTCCGGCCCGTCGGCCGGCTCATGGCAGCGAGGTCTTCCACCCCAGCGGCCGACAGTTTACACTCTTCCGCGCCCCCGCGTCAACCTTTTCGCCCCCTGTTGACGCGGGGCCCCGTAAGCCGGTATCTTAGTCTTCGGAAGCACCGAACCGTACTGCTGCCTAAGGAGATGCCCCCATGGCCGACAAAGTGCAAAAGGCGAGGGAAGTTCTCAAGCGGGTCCTCAAGGAATTCGAGCCCACCAAGGACCATGCCGTCGGCGCAGGAAGGGAAATCCTCCTAGCCCTCCGCAGCGTCGTCGACGCCGAGATCAACCTCCTCGACGCGGCGACCAAGAAGAAGTCCTGCGGCTGCAAGAAGGGCGACTGACCGCCGCCCGCGTCAGGAACACGACGCGAGCGCCTTCAGGATGGCCTGCGCGAGGTCTGCTTTCGTCACGTCCGACAAGCGTTCACAGCGGCCATTGCGCTGGATGAGCAGCGCGTCCAGGCGCTCCGCGGCGACGGCTTCCGGGCCGTTCGCCACCACGAGGTCCAGCCGCTTGGCCTCGAGTTTTCCGCGCGCCCGCGTCTCGAGGTCCTCGGTTTCCAGGCAGAAGCCGATGAGGATTTGCTTGCGCCGCCGGCGCGACATCTCGGCCAGGATGTCCGGCGTCCGCACGAGGTCCAGCGTCAGGCGCGGGTCGGTCTTTTTGATTTTTCCGCTCCGCGGCGCCTCGGGGCGATAGTCCGCCACCGCCGCCGCCGCAATGAACACATCGCACGCGTCGAAGCGCTCGGCGACCGCCTCGAACATTTCCTGGGCGCTCGTGACGCGGACGACCTCGACCCCGTCGGGCGACAGGGCCGGGCAGGGGCCTAGCACCAGCGTCACGTGGTGTCCGGCTTCGAGCGCCGCCTCGGCCACGGCGCACCCCATCCGGCCGCTTGATGCGTTCGAAAGGAACCGCACGGGGTCCAGGTGTTCCCGCGTCGGGCCGGCTGTAATCAATATCTTCATTTCCGATTCCCGATTGGGACGGCGGGGCGGTCGTGTAGTGCGATTGAAAATCAAAAATCCAAAGTCGACGGCTCTAGCGGGTGCGAGTGAGCGCCCGGGCGATCTCGGCCAGGATCGCCTCCGGCTCCGCCATGCGGCCGACGCCCTCCGTGCCGCACGCCAGGCGGCCCGTCTCCGGACCGACCAGCCGCACGCCGCGCTCGCGCAGCACTTTCACATTGGCCTGGACGGCCGGATGGTTCCACATGGTGTCGTTCATGGCGGGCGCCAGGACGACCGGGCATCGGACGGCCAGGAGGACGGTCGAGAGGAGGTCGTCGGCGATTCCTGCGGCGAGTTTTCCCAGGCAATTGGCCGTCGCCGGCGCCACGACCGCCGCTTCGGCCCGGTCCGCCAGGGCGATGTGGTCGGCGTCGTACACCCCCTCGGCGAAGAGGTCGCTCGCGACCGGCCGGCGCGAGAGCGCCTGGAAGGTGAGGGTCCCGACGAACCGCTTGGCGTGTTCGGTCACGACGACGCTGACGCCCGCCCCGGCCTGCGCCAGAAGCGAGACCAGCATCGCCGTCTTGTAGGCCGCGATGCCGCCCGTCACGCCGACGAGGATTTCGCGGCCCTTGAGGGGCGCGGCCTTCGGTTTGCGTGCAGCCATGGACGCCTCCCGGCGCTAGTCCTCGTCTTCTTCCTTTTCGTCGGCCGCGCGCGCCTCGGGCGCGCGCGCCTTGGCCTCCGCCCGTTCGAGGGTAATCTTGCCTTCGAGGACCTCCTGGATGACGGCTTCCATGAGGGTCTGCCCCTCGCGGCGTTCCACCAGCAGCGGCGCGCCGAACGTCACGTCCACGAGCCGCTTCTGCACCAGGACGGCCAGTTTGAACCGTCCGCCGACCTTGTTCACGACCTCGTCGCTCTTCAGGGCTTCGATCACGTCAGGTTCCTCCGATCTTTAGAAAGCGGCCGGGCTCAGGCCTTGGCTGCGCTTTTCCTTGCCCATCCTTGCACGATGCAGACGACCTCGTCAATGGCGCTTTCGAGGTCGTCGTTGACGACTTCGGCGTCGTAGGCGCCGGATTGGCGGGCTTTCTCGACTTCCTCGCGTGCCTTGGCGAACCGGCGCTCGACCTCCTCTGGTGCCTCCGTTCCGCGCTTCGACAGGCGTCGCCGAAGCGCCTGGTCGTTCGGCGGCAGGAGCAGAACCGCCATCGCCTCCGGAAACTTCCGCTTCACCTGGGTGCCGCCCTGCACGTCAATCTCGAGCAGCAGCCGCCTCCCCATCTTCCGGGCCCGCTCCACCTCGTCCACCGGCGTGCCGTACAACTGATCGAACACTTCCGCCCATTCCAGGAACCGTCCCTCGGCGATGCGTTTCTGGAACTCCTCCCGGCTGATGAAGTAGTAATCCAGGCCCTCGGTTTCGCCCATGCGCCGCCGGCGGGTGGTGGCGCTGACGCTCACCAGGAGCGTCAGCCGACGGGCGACCGCCCGGCTGACGGTGGTCTTGCCCGCGCCGCTGGGGCCGCTCAGGACCACCAGGTCCCGCCCCGGCAAACCTTGCGCCTTGCTCTCGTCACTCATGGCCCTGTCTTTCCTTCCCTCCGCCGGATGCAGCGCAGGCGGGACGTTCCGCTGCCGCCTGGCCCTACTCGATATTCTGCGATTGCTCGCGAAGCCGGTCAACCCCCACCTTCAGTTCGACGACCTGGCGGGCGATGTCGGCGTCGGAAGACTTCGAGCCGATCGTGTTGGTCTCGCGGACCATCTCCTGGGTCAGGAACTCCAGTCGCCGCCCGACCGGCTCGGACGCCCCCAAAAGCGCCCGCGTCTGCTCCAGGTGGCTCGCCAGGCGCGCCAGTTCCTCGTTGATGTCGGCGCGTTCGGCGAAGAAGGCGACCTCGCGCGCCAGGCTCGTGTCGTCCAGCGCGATCTCGACACCTTTCGCCAGGGCCGACGCACGCTCCCGCAGCCGCTGGTGGTACTCTTCGATGACGCCCGGCGCCCGCTCGCGGATGGCCGCCACATGCCGCTCCAGGTCGTCCAGGTGGGCGGCCATGTCCCGGGCCGTCGCCTCGCCCTCCGCCTCGCGCATGGCGTCGAGGCGGTCGAGCGCCTCGACGGTCACCTCGCGCACGATCTCCGCAAGGTCCCGGATGCCTGTCAGGAGGACGGCCTCGTCGCCGACAACGCCCGGAAGCGCCAGGAGCGATTCAATCTTCGGAGGTTCGTCGGCCGCCCCCAACCTCTTCCGCACCTCCGCCAGGTCCTTCCAATAGGCCAACAGTACCTCATGGTTCAAGGGCGCCCTCGCGGCCGCGCCCACCGGCTCCACCGCCAACCGCACGAACACCGTTCCGCGCGACAGGCGCTCGCGCAGCAGCCGCTCGATCTCCGCCTCCGCGGCGCCCAGCCCTTCGGGCGTCCGCTGGCTGATCTTCAGGCTCCGATTGTTTACGGTCCGGATCTCGACGCCGATCCGCGCCTCCTTCGTCGTCCGCTCCGCGGTCCCGTAGCCGGTCATGCTTCGGATCATCGTCGGTTCCTCACGCCCCCGGTGCCTGACGGCTGCCGGGCTTGACGAGCGGAACGCCCTGGCGGCAAAGGGGGCATTCCTCCGGCCTATGTGTCGGCACGTCCAGTTTCACAAGGGCGGTGAGCGGCACGCCGAACCCCGGGTCCCGGCCGCTCGTCCGGTCCACGAGTGCGGCGACGCCGATGACCTCGGCCCCGGCTTCGCGCGCTAGCGCGAGCACCTCGCGCAGGCTCCCGCCCGTCGTCACGACGTCCTCCGCCAGCAGCACGCGCCGGCCGCGCTCCAGCCGAAACCCGCGCCGCAGCCGCATCCGCCCTTCCTCTCGTTCCGCAAACAGGGCCTGGGCCCCGAGCGCCCGCGCCAGTTCGTAGGCCACCACGATGCCCCCCAGCGCCGGACCCATCACCATCTCGACGCGGTCGTCCGCAAAGGCGCGGGCGAGCCGCTCGCACAAGCGCTCCGCCCGGGCCGGGTCCTGGAGCACCAGGGCGCACTGAAGATACTTCGGGCTGTGCAAGCCGCTGGAAAGGAGAAAATGCCCTTCCAGGAGGGCCCCGGCCTGGCGAAAGGTCTGGAGGATGTCGTCAGGGGGCTGCGGCATCGCCGTCTCCGCCCGCCTGTCCGGTCGCGCCGGCCTCGCCGCCGGCCGCCGGCGCTTCGCTCGGAGTTTCGCCGGCCGGAGGCGCGGTAGGTTCGGCCGACGGCGCGGGCCCGCCCGAGCCTTCCTCGGCGGGCGCCCGTGCGGCTGGTTCCTCCAGCAGTGCCGTCTGCTGCCTGTGCATCAACCAGGCCGTCAGGATTGCCAGCACGACGAAGATGGCGCCGAGGACGGCGGTGGCCTTGATGAAGACGTCGGCCGTCTTCGTGCCGAACGCGCTGTGGCCTCCCGGCCCGCCGAACGCGCCCGCCAGTCCGCCGCCGCGCCCGCGCTGGATCAGCACGAGCAGCACCAGAATCACCGCGCACAACAGGAACAGCACCATGAAGATAGTCGTCGTCACTCTCCGGCCTCCTTCGGCGTGGGCGGATGCGCCCGCGTCCGTCGTTCACTTCGCACTGGCTACGCTCCCTTGGCCTTTGCGCCCTCGGCGACGATTCTTGCGAACGTGTCGGCCTTGAGGCTCGCGCCGCCCACCAGGGCGCCGTCAATGTCCGCCCGGCCCATCAGGTCCCGCGTGTTTTCCGGTTTGACGCTCCCGCCGTACTGGATGCGGACGGCCTGGGCCAACTTCGCATCGTACAGGTCGGCCAGCAGGCCGCGGATGAATGCATGGACCTCCTGGGCCTGCTCGGGGGTGGCGGTGCGGCCGGTGCCGATGGCCCACACGGGCTCGTAGGCGATGACAACGAGAGCGGCCTGGTCCTTCGGCAGGCCGTCGAGGCCCCGCGTCATGTGGCGGCGGACGACCTCTTCGGTCCGGCCGGCCTCGCGCTCCTCCAGGAGTTCTCCGACGCAGAGGATCGGCACGAGGCCGAAGGCGAACGCGGCCTTGACTTTCTTCGACACCAGGTCGTCCGTCTCCCCGAAAACGTGCCGACGCTCGCTGTGGCCCAGGATGACATACGTGCACCCCAGGTCCTTGAGCATGGGCCCGGCCGTTTCGCCGGTGAAGGCGCCGCTCGGCTCGAAGTACATGTTCTGGGCGCCGACGACCAGGGGCGAGCCCTTCGCGGCCGCGACGACCGCCTCCAGGTACGGCGCCGGCGGGCACACGCCGACCTCGAGCCCCTTAAAGTCGGCGGCGGTCTTGGCCGTCGCCTTCGCCAGGGTCGCCGATCCCGCGCGGTCGAGGTTCATCTTCCAGTTGCCGCAGATAAAGGCCTTCCGCATCAGTCG
>DATKUU010000051.1:0-19082 GCA_035530455.1 Phycisphaerae bacterium
CGAACCGTCCGCCGGTCCGGCTCGAGGGCGAGGATGCCCTTGATCGGCCCCCACAGGCCCTGCCCGGCGAAGAGCACCGCGACGGATCGCACAGCCCCGTCGTCGCCGACATACTCATAGAACTCCAGGCTCCCCCGCGTCTCGGTTCGCACATCTTGTTCGAAGCGCCGGACCAGTGCCTCGGGCCCCGCGTCGGCCTCGTACTCCACGCCGAGCGCGTCGAGGATGTGGCGGAGTTGTTCGGCCTGGGCGTTGGCTTCCCGCCGCCCGGCTGTCAGGTCCCGCGCCGCCGTCAGGAGGCCGGCGCACACCGCCCCCAACAGGGCCGCGAACAGCAGGCTGTAGAGGCTACGCTTCACGGGCCAGTCTCCGCCCTTCGACAGGCTCAGGGCGGTCCCGAGCCGTTCGACCATGCTCACGGCCCTGAGCCTGTCGAAGGGCTTGGTCGAGGGACCGCACGCGCCACCGCACGACCGCCGCATCCATCGTCGGGGCCGCGATGTTCCCCAGCAGGATCGCAAACGTCACGCCCTCGACGTACCCCGTCAGGTTGCGGATGAGGAGCACAAGCGCCCCGATGAGAATCCCATACGCCACTTTCCCGGCGCCCGTGATGGGACTGGTGACCGGGTCCGTCGCCATGAACACCGCGCCGAAGAGCAACCCGCCGGCCAGCATCTGCCAGCCGACCGGGCTGCTGAAATGCGACGGCGCCAGGCCGCCCAGCGCCAGGCCGAGGACGGCAAAGGACCCCAGGACGCTCACGATCGTCCGCCAGTTGGCCACGCCGACGAGCACCAGAAAAATCCCTCCCGCAAGGATTAAAAGAGCCGACGTCTCACCGATGGAGCCGGAGACGTTCCCCCAGAAGAGGTTCCCGATCGGCTCCAGCGCCCCCGTCTTCGCCGCCGCGAGCGGTGTGGCGCCGCTGAGAGCGTCCACCCCGTACGTCGCGAGCCGGCCGGGCCACCCGCTCGCCGGTGCGACGAATGCGTTCAGCCGGCTCGGATACGCCAGCACGAGGAGGCACCGGCCCACGAGCGCCGCGTTGAACGGGTTGCGGCCCGTCCCGCCGAAAATCTCTTTGCCGATGATGACGCCCGCCGCGATGCCCAGCGCCACCAGCCACAGCGGCACGCCGGGCGGCAGAATGAGCGGGAAAATCAAGCCCGTCACCAGGAACCCCTCGTTGATCTCCTCCCGCCGCACGCACGCGAAGAGCACTTCGATCGAGCCGCCCACCACGTAGGAAACCAGCACCACCGCCAGCACCCGCAGGCCGAACAGATAGACCCCCGCCGCGAGCGTCGGCACGAGCGCCAGAATCACCAGCGTCATATACCGCTTGACGTCCAGCGGGTCGCGGATGTGCGGCGCCGTCTCCGTCGCCGTCCGCGGCCAGAGGAAAAAGTTGTTGATGGCGTCGAAGAGCGGCTTTGCCCGCGCGAACCGTCCGCCCTCCACCTTCGGACGCAACCCGTCGAAGAGGTTCTCAAGGAGCCTCATCCCTTGACCTCCTCGGCTTTGGCGGCTTCGGCGTGCGCCCGCTCCTCCCGCAGTTGCTCCTGCGCATCGAGGAACTGTTGTCGCAACTCGATCTTCGACGGGCAGACGTACGCGCACAGACCGCACCCCACGCACCGGTCCACGCCGAGACGCTCCGCGTCGTCCAGCGCGTCGGCATACACCGCCTTGTGAATGAGGTGCGGCAGGATGCGCGCCGGGCAGACCGTCTCACATTGGCCGCAGGCGATGCACGCCCGCCGCTCGCCCCGTAGGGCCGTCGTCAGCCGCTCCGGACGCGACCGATGCAAGGCACTCCAAAAACATCGGCTGTAGGACGCCCGGCCCCACCCCGGCCGAAGCCAGCCGAACAGTTCCCGCCGCTTCGGCTCCGCCAGCACGGTCAGCCCCGCACATTCGGCGTCCAACCCCTTCTGCCCGTGCTCGAGCCGCTCGCCCGTCAGCGCCCCGCCGCTAATGATTCGCGGCGGGCCGTCCGCGACTGCGCCCAGCAGAATCTTCTCCAGCGGGTATCCGATGGGAAGCGCCAGGTGCACCGGCTCGCGCACCGCCGGACCGCCCAGCGCGACGACGCGCTCCGTCGCGGGAAGCCCGTCGCCCAGCGCCCGCTCGACGGCCAGGACCCCCTCGGTCCGAAGCGCCCAGACGGGTCCGCCGTCCGCCGCGAGCCCCAGGCCGCGCGCCAGAATCGCCGGATGGTCGAACGGATAGCGCGGACGGATGGTGATGATTTGGAGCCACGCGTGACCCCGCAGGCTCTCGTGCAGGCGCTCGGCCAGCGCCGCCTGGACGTCGGGGACGACCAGGTACATCGGCTGGTACTCGAGGAGCGACTGGAGGCGCTCCAGGCCGCGAGCGAAAGCGTCCAGGCGGCCGGCGAGTTGCGCGTCGCCTCGCGCAAGGAACGGCTCGAGGCGCACGGTTGAGACGAGGACGGCCTGCGGCGCAGCCGAGGGGTCGGGCACGCAGCCCGTGTGGGCGTCCTCAAAGAACGGCCAGACGCCGAGCCGCACGAGCGCCCGGCGCCTCGCTTCCGCTCCGCCGTCGCCCTGCGGGCTATGGCGGACAGGTCCGCCGCCGGTTCGCGCCGGCTCGGGCGGGGCAGGGCGGGCGTGCTCCAGGACGATGTGGCCCTCCAGCGCCCCGAGGCGAACCGTCCCTGCGCGCGGCGCGAGCAGCGGCACGTCGAAGTTCGCGGGGTCCGTCGCCAGGACCGTCCCGGCCGCAACTTCCCGACCGTCCTCGACGGCCGGTTGGGTGAACGCGAGGCGTCGGCTCGCCAGCGGCAGCAAGAGAAGGTCCGTCTCCGGCGCCGTGCGGATTGCGGCCGACGGCCTTCCCGCCAGGGGCACGTTGTAGCCGCCTTTCAGCCGCAATCGCATGCCGACTTTCCCCGGTGAGGTCCGGCCTCTTGCTTGCATCTCTCGCACGGGCGAAGTTGCGGAGATTGTGCCCGCCGGAAGGCCGGAAATCAAGAAAAGCCTGTCAGGCGTTCGGAACGAGAAGGCCTTTGACGTAGCCCGGGGCGCCGCTCGCGGCCAGGGCCATTCCCTCGGCTGCCTGGTCCAGCCGGAAACGGTGCGTCAGGATCCGGTCCATGCCGAACAATCCCCGCCGCAGCAAATCCAGGCCCCGCCGCAGGTCCGCGTCGAAATCTCGCGACCAGGCGGGATGGGCGAAGATCATCTCCGCCCCGTTCAGTTCGAGCGGCCAGAGGTCGTATGTGGCCGGCTGCATGTGGCTTGCCGCGACGATCACGCGGGCGCGCGTGTAACGGACCAGGTGGACCGCCAGGTCGAACCCCGCCGTCGTGCCCGAGAATTCCAGGATGACCTCCGCCCCTTTGCCGCGCAGCCGGTCCATGATTGTCTTCCGCGCGTCCGTCTCTTTTGCGTTGATGGTGTGGGTGGCGCCGAGTTCGCGCGCCAGCGCGAGGCGCTCCGGCCGAATGTCCACGGCCGTGATGCTCCGCGCCTCGCTCGCCGCCAGGAGCGTCAGGGTCATCAGGCCCATCGCCCCGCAGCCGACCAGGACGACGTCGTCCCCCGGCCCAGGGCTCGCGGCCTGCGCGATGTTGACGGCACAGGCGATCGGTTCCCCCAGCGCGTGCTCGAGCGGCACGTCGTCCGGCACGGGAATCAGCCGATCGGTCGGCGCAGCGACGTGGGTGGCGAAACAGAATTCGAACGCGCCCGTCACGCGCGTCCCCGGCGGCGGGCCCTGTAGTGAGAGATGCTCTCTACTACAGGGCGGGCCGGACCCGGGCGGATTCGATTCCACCACGATGCCCGACGACTCGTGTCCCAGGACCATCGGCAGGACCGCATCCGGGTCGTGGCCGAGATACTTGTGCACGTCGGTCATGCAGAATCCGCACGCGGCGATTTCGACGAGCGTGTGCCCCGGCGGAACCTCCAGGTCCCGCTCGAAAACCTCGATGCGCCGCGGCTCGACCAATCGCGCCTCGCGGATTCTCATTTTTCGTCCTCCGGTTCGAAGTACCGCATCGGGGATTTCTTGAATTCCGTGACGCTGAAGAGGACGGCGTGATCGGCAGCGCCGATTTTCCCCGCCAGGCGCGCCGCCAGCGCGGAAACCTCGTCCTCCGTCCGGCCGTGGATCATCGCGTAGAGCGTGTACGGAAAGTCGGGCAGCGGCGGGCGACGGTAGCAGTGGGTGATTTCGGATCTGGCGGCTAGGGCCCGCCCGGCCTCGTCCACGGAAGCGTCCGCGACGCGGAAGACCGCCATGCCGTTGGCCGTGTATCCGAGGTGCCGGTGCCCGACGACGGCGCCGAATCGGCGGAGGACGCCGGAGGCGAGCCACGCTTCCGTTTGCCGGAGGACATCCGCCTCCGTCCATCCCGCGCGGTCGGCGACGGCCTTGAACGGTTCGCGCTCCGGCGCGAGATTGTCCTGCAAGGCCCGCACGAGTTCCTTCTCGCCTTCGGTGAGGCGAATCCCGGCGCGCCGGGACCGCTGCTTCGCGGGCGCGGTGTGCGGCGCGCCTTCGCTGTCGGCAAAGACGGCGCGGATCTTGTACACCGCCAGGGCGGGGAGGCTGTGCAGCTTCAGATCCGTCTCGCGCCCGAGCCGCTCGATCATCCGCGCGAGGCTCTCTGCGGATGCGGCCGTCAGCGTGAACCACAGGTTGTACGCCCCGCGGCGCTCGTAGTTGTGCGTAACGCCGGGGAGGTGATTCACTTGCTCGGCGATGGCGGGCAAGCGCTCCTCCGGCACGCGCGCGGCGACAAGGGTCGAGACGTAGCCGAGGAGCCGCGAGTCGAAGACAGGTCCGATGCGGCGGACGGCGCCGTCGCGGACCAGGCGGCCGAGGCGCGCCAGGACCTCCTCGGCCGGGGCCCCGACGCGCTCGGCCAGCGTGTCGAACGGACGAGCGACGATCGGGAACTTTGTTTCGGCGAGCGAGAGGATGCGCGTGTCGAGTTCGTCCATTGCGGTCTTCATCGCTGGGGTTCTGCGGCGGTTCGACCAGGCTCACCGCCCCGAGCCTGTCGAGGGGCCGTGGGTTTCGGCCGGTAGATGCAGAACGGTTCTTCGGAGAGGTAGTCGCCGGTCATGGCGTAAGCCCTTGCGCGGCACCCGCCGCAGACGGCGCTATAGTCGCACCGGCCGCAACGGCCGCCGTAGGATCCCACGTCGCGGACGCTGCGAAAAACGTCGCTCGTCTCCCAAATCTTTCGGAAGTTGAACGCCTCGCGCCTCAGGTCGCCGCACGCGACGTCCAGGAAACCGCAGATCTGGACCTTGCCCGTGTGGGAGACGAAGGCGAAGGATTTTCCGCCCATGCATCCGCCTTCGCCCTGCGGGCTACTACGGACAGGCCCGTGGCCGGACGGCTGGGGTTCGTCGGCTTGCCGGCGCTGGCGCAGGACGCGCTGAAAGTGCGGCGCGCACGTCACGCGGATCTGCATCCGGGTCCGCCCGCGCTCGTCCGCGAGCCAGTGGAGCGTCTCCTCGGACTCTTCGGCCGAGAGTCCTTCGTCGGCCATCGTCCGTCCGCGGCCGGTCGGCACGAGCAGGAAGGGGTTGAAGACCGATGCCCCCTGGCGGTCGGCCAGGTCGCGGATGGCCGGCAGTTCCTTCCGGTTGTACCGGGCGACGGTCGTGTTGACCTGGAACGAAAGGCCGGCCCGTTTGGCGGTCTCGACGGCGCGCAGGGCGGCGTCGAACGCGCCCTCCACGCCGCGGACCGCATCGTGCGTCTCGGCCGAGGCGCCGTCCAGCGAAATTGAAATATGCCGAATCCCGGATTCTACGAGACGCCCCGCCGCCGCGTCGTCCAGCCCCATGCCGCACGTCGCCAGCACCACCGGCAGGCCGAGCGCGACGGCCCGGGTCGCCAGGTCATAAACGTCCGGCCTGAGGAGCGGTTCGCCGCCGGTCAGGATGAGGATCGGCTTGGCAAACGAGGCGAGGTTCTCCAGCAGGCGGAACCCCTCCTCGGTCGTCAACTCGTCCGCGTCGCGGGCGGGCCGGGCGGCGGCGCGGCAGTAGGTGCAGGCCATGGGGCACGCGCGCGAGAGTTCCCACGCGATGAGTCGCGGCACGAAAGGCCCGTGCGGCCGGGGTTGAACGTCCACCGCCATCGGCTCAGTCCTTGGTCTTGGCCCGCGGCAGGCCGATCTCCTTGTCCGTCAGGTAACAGGCGGGGTCGGGCGCCCAGGGGTCGCCGGTGGCGGCTTCGGCCCGGGCGCGGAGGTTCCCGCCGCAGAGGTCGAGGAATCGGCATCGGGCGCATCGGCCGGTCAGGTGCAGGCGGCGGTTTCGCAGGGCCGCCAGCAGCGGGCTGGTCCGGTCGGACCAGATTTCGGCGAACGTGCGGTCGCCCACGCGCCCGACCGTCGCCGTCCGCCAGAACTGGTCGGGATGGACCGAGCCGTCCCACGCGACAGCGGCGATGCGCTCGCCGCTTGCGTTGCCGCCGCTGCGGCGAAGCAGGGCGAGGGCTTCTTCGGCGCGCGGGTGCTTCTCGCGCCGCATCCGCAGATAGAGGTAAGGCCCGTCGGCATGGTTGTCCACGGTGAGGACTTCCACAGAGAGTCCGGCGGCGTGGAGGTCGGCGGTGCGCTGGATGATTTCGTCCACCGCCCGGCGCGTGGCGGCGTGGCTGAGGTCTTCCCCCCGAAGCCGGCTGCCGCGGCCGCTGTAGGCCAGGTGGTAGAAGCACAGGCGCGGGATCTTCTCGGCGCGGGCCAGGTCGAAGATCGCGCCGATCTCCTTGACGTTGCGGCGCGTGAGGCTGAAGCGCAGGCCCACTTTCAGGCCGGCCCGGCGACAGTGGCGGACGGCTGCCAGCGCGCGGTCGAACGCCCCCGTCACGCCGCGGAATGCGTCGTTCGTCTCGCGCAGGCCGTCCAGCGAGATGCCGACGTACGCGACGCCCGCCGCCTTTAAGGCCCGCGCCGCCTGCGCGTCCAGAAGCGTTCCGTTGGTCGAAAGGACCGCGCGCATGCCGAGACGGGCGGCGTGCTTGGCAAGGCGCACAAGGTCGTGGCGCACGAGCGGCTCGCCGCCGGAAAAAAGGACCACGGGGACGCCGAACCGCGCCAGGTCCTCCAGCAGGGCCAGGCCCTCGTCGGTCGCGAGTTCGCGCCGGGCCGGCGCGCTGCCGGACCCGGTGTAGCAGTGGGCGCACCGGAGGTTGCAGGCGCGCGTGACGTTCCAGACGACGACCGGCCTCGGCGCGCCGCCGGGCGCGGCATCGGCCCGGCCGTAGCGCAGAGAGTCCGAGGGTTCCCGGTTTCCACAATAGAGTGTAGATATGCCGATCATCGGCGTCCGACTTTCTCGGAGGCCACGATGGCCGCGACCAGCCCGTCGGTGGTGTGGGGTTCGGCCTCGGCGTCGGGTTCCAGGCCGAGGTCCCTCAAGGCTTGCGAGGTGCTCGGCCCGATGCTGGCAAGGCGGGCGCGCGAGCGGCGGACGATCTGGGGCGCGACGGCGGCGAAAAAGTGCCGCACCGTCGAGCCGCTCGTGAAGGTCAGCCAGTCCAGCGCGTCCCGGGCGAGCCCTTCGGTCACAGCCTCGACGCCCCTATTATCCGCGACCGTGCGGTAGGCGGTCAACTCTGCGACCAGCGCGCCGTGGGCCGCCAGCCGCTCGACTAATGTCCTGGGGGCGACGTCGGCGCGCGGCACCAGCACGGCGGCGCCCTGGAGCGATGCGCGGGCAGCCAGGGATTCGACGAGGCCGTCCGTCGTGAAGGTTTCCGGAACAAGGTCGGCACGGATGCCGAAGCGGGCCAGGCGCTCGGCCGTGGCCGAACCCATGACGGCGACGCGGACGCCGGAGAAGGCGCGGGCGTCGCGGCCGGCCTCCGCCAGGGCGGCGAAGAGCGCTTCGACGGCATTGGCGCTCGTGAAGAGGACCCAGTCGAAGCGATCGAGGTCCTTTAGCACGTCGCGCAAAGGCGCCGGGTCGGCGGCGGGTGTGATGCGGATAGCCGGGCAGAGGAGGACGGCGGCGCCGAGGGATTCCAGGCGGTCCGCGAGGTCCCGCGCCTGGGCGCGCGCGCGCGTGACGACGATGCGCCGGCCGAAGAGAGGGCGATGCTCAAACCACGCGAGCCGCTCCCGCAGAAGAACCACCTCGCCGATGACGATGACAGCCGGAGGCGCAAGGCCCGCCAGGCGTGCCCGCTCCGGGAGCGTCTGGACCGTGCCGACGATGACGCGCTGCTCGCTCGTCGTCCCCCCCTGGACGGCGGCGGCGGGGGTGTTCGCCGCCAGGCCGTGCGCCGTCAGGTTCTCGCAGAGGCTCCCCAGGTTCGCGACGCCCATGTAGAAGACGAGCGTGCCGCTGGAGGCGGCGAGGGCGTTCCAGTTGATTCGCGATTCCTCGCGCTCGTCGGCCTCGTGGCCGGTGACGAAGGCGACGGCGCCGGCCAGGTCGCGGTGCGTGACGGGGATGCCGGCGCAGGCTGGCGCGGCGGCGCCGGCGGTCACGCCGGGGACGATCTCGAAGGGGACGCCGGCGTCGGCGAGGGCGAGGGCCTCTTCGCCACCGCGTCCGAAAACGAAAGGGTCGCCGCCCTTGAGGCGGACGACGGTGCGCCCCAGCGTGGCGTGGCGCACGAGAAGCGCGTTGATATCGTCCTGACGGAGGGTGTGTCGGCCGGGCTCTTTGCCGACGTAGATGCGCTCCGCCGCGGCGGGGGCTTCGTCGAGAATCCGCTCGGGCACGAGGCGGTCATAGACGACGACGTCGGCCCGTGCGAGGCAGTCGCGTCCGCGCAGCGTCAGAAGGCCGGGGTCTCCGGGTCCTGCGCCGACGAGATAGACGCGGCCGGCCACTATTCGCCCTCCTCCAGGGCGTCGAGGTCGAACAGGCGGCGCACGAGGTCGGCTGCGGCAAGCGTGTCGCTCAGCGGGGCGTCCTGGGCCAGCCCGCGCAGGAACACCAGGGGGTCGTGCAGGATGCGCTTGCAGAGGGATTCGGTGAACTGGGCGAGTTGGTCGCGGTCGGCGTCGCTGAACCGGTTGCCGTGCTGTCGCAGCAGGTCTTCCCGGACCTGGTCGAGGCGCTTCTGCAGGAGGCGGATGGTGGGCGCGACCTGGAGGGAACTCATCCATCGGCCGAACGCGCGAGTTTCCTCGGCGACGATGCGCTCGGCCCGGGGGATTTCGGCGCGGCGGCGCTCGAGATTCTCCTCGACCACGTGCGCCAGGTCGTCCAGCGTGATGAGCCGCACGCCCGGCAGCCGGGCGAGGCGCGGGTCGGCGTCGCGCGGGACGGCGATGTCGAGGATAACGAGGTCGCGGGCGGCGCGGCGGATGGGTTCGGCCAGGGCGTCGTAGTCGAGGACGGCATCGGGCGAGCCCGTCGAGGCGACGACGAGGTCCACTTCGGCGATGAGGCGGGGCAGGGCGTCGAGGCCGACGATCTGGAGCGGCGGCGTGCGGTCGGCGGCGGGCGGGGCGTTCGCTTCGTCCCCGCTTTGCTTCAGCGCGGGGCAGGAGGCGTCGCCGGCTTCCCCTTCGACTTCGCTCAGGGTAAACTTTTTGGCGGGGGGGCGCGCGAGGTCGCGGGCGACCCGGCGGGCGTGGTCGAGGGTGCGGTTGGCGATGACAAGCCGGCCCGCCCCGGAGGCCCGGAGGATGCGAGCGGCGCTCCGGGCGTTCTTGCCGGCGCCGACGAGAAGGACCGTCCGGCCTTCGAGGGTTCCGAGTTCGCGGCGCGCCCGTTCGACGGCGGCCTGGGCGACGCTGGCGGCGCCGCGGCCGAGGTCCGTCTCGGTCTGGACGCGCTTGCCGACGCGGAACGCCCAGTGCAGGAGTCTGTTGAGGAGGAACCGGGCGGTGTGCGCTTCGACGGCCAGGCGGTAGGCGGCTTTGACCTGGCCGAGAATCTGGTGTTCGCCGATCACCTGGGAGTCGAGCGAGGCGGCGACGCGAAAGAGGTGTTCGGCGGCCTCGAGGCCGTCGTATCGGTAGAAGAGCGGGGGTTCGGCGGCGGCAGGCTTTCCCTTCAGCCGCTCGACGTGGCCCAGGAAGTAGGCGACGGGGTCGTCGGTCCGGCGGGCGACGAAATAGACCTCCGTCCGGTTGCAGGTGTCGAGGACGAGGGCCTCCTCGAAGGCGTCTTCGGCGTGGAGGCTGCGGAGGATGCGGCGCACAAGGTCCGGCCCGAGCGCCACCTCGCCGCGCACGGCGACGGGCGCCGTGTCGTGGTTCAGGCCGATAACCGAGAGTTCCGTCATGGCGGATGCCCGTAAAGGTTATGCTCTTGGGTGAAACCGCGGTATTATACGGTAAGCGCGAGCGATTGCGAAGGCCCATCTGTCGGCGGGCGGGCGAGGATGCGGGAGGCGGCGTGGCGCGAGGTCGGCAAGTGGGGTTAGGGCTGACGCTGGGGGCGCTGGGCGTCCTGGCGTCGGTTTCTATTGTGGGCGCGTTCCTGGGCGCGGAGCGCGCCCGCGCGATGTTCAACTCCCAGCCGCTCGTCGCCTTCTGGATTCTGCTGGCCGGTCTGCTGGTCGCGGGCTTTTTTTTGATGCCGCGTCTGGTGCGCTCGCCGGGCCTTGCGGCGATGCATCTGGGGGCGCTCCTGGTGCTGGTCGGGGGCATGGGCGGGTCGGACCTCGGCCACCGGCTGGCGGGGCGGCTGTTCGGCGCCGCCAAGATTCCCCACGGGTACATGGCCGTTGAGGAAGGCGACGCGACGGATGCTGTTCGCGACGGCGAGACGGGCGAGGCGATCGGCCGCCTGCCGTTTCGCATTCGCCTGGAGGATTTCCGCATCGAGTACTACCCGTCGGACCGGCCGTGGGAGTTGTGGCTCGAGCGTCCGGTGGTTTTCGGCGAAGGGTTCGAGATGGGCATGGCGCCGGTCGCGTGGCGGGAGGGTGAGGAGGCGTCGGCCGGGGAGTCGCAAATCCGCGTGCGTGTGGTTCGCTACCTGAGCGCTGCGGCGCCGGTGTACGACGGGGCAGGGGGCCTGGTGGGAGCGGAGGCCGACGCCGGGAGCGACGCGGCGGCGATGGAGGTGATCGTTTCACTCGGAGAGCGGTCGGTTCATGGTTGGCTGGCGCCGGCGAAGGGCGAGAGCCGCACCGCGTTCTCCCTCGCGCCGCTCCTGCCGGACGAGGTGCGCGGCCACCCGGCGCTCGCGTTGTGGTTTGTTCGGCCGCCCTCGATGCCGAAAGATTACTTCAGCGACCTGGCGGTCCTGGAAGGGGAAAGGACCATGGCGAGGAAGACGATCGAGGTGAATCACCCGCTGCATTGGGGCGGCTACCATTTCTACCAGGCCGGATACGATGAGGCGGCCGGGCAGTACACGATCCTCTTGGTGCGCAGCGCGAGCGGCCTGACGGCGGCGTACGTGGGGTTCGCGCTCCTGGTGGCGGGGGCGATGGCGCGGTGCTGGGTCGAGCCGGCGGTCCGGAAGTTGAAGGGGCGGGCATGACGGTACAGTTTTCCATTTTGGGCATTATGATGATGGTGGCGCTGGTTCTCGACGCGATGGCCTTCATTGTGTTGCTGACACGTGCGCGGCGGGCGGGGCTTGGGCTGTTCGCGGCGGGGTTTGCGTCGGCCGCGACCGCGGTGGTCGTCCGCAGCGTCCACGTCGGCCACGCGCCCATGCAAAACCTGTTCGAGGTGTTTCTCCTGATGGGGGCGCTGGTGTTTCCGCTCTCCCTCTTCTTCCGCTACGTTCTCGGAGTGGGAGGGATGGCGTTCGACGCGCTGCTGGCGGCGGGGGTGCTGGCGCCCGCAGTGTTCGTGTTCAGCCCCGAGCCGGCGCCGTTGCCTCCGGCGCTTCAGAGCGTCCTTTTCGTGCCGCACGTCGCGGCGTACCTGGCGGCATACGTGGTGATGGCCAAGGTGACGGTCCAGGCGGTCTGGCAGTTGATCACGGTGGCCGCGGGCAATGCTGAGGTGTCGGCGGGGGCCGAACGGTCCGCCTATCGCATGGTCGCGCTCGGGTTCCCGCTGCTGACGGCGGGCTTGGTGCTCGGGGCGGTCTGGGGCAAGCAGGCTTGGGGCGACTGGTGGAACTGGGACCCGAAGGAACTCTGGTCGCTCGTGACGTGGCTCGTCTTTTTGGCGTATCTGCACCTGCGGGCGCTGGGGGGCAGGCGGTGGGCGACGGCCGGGTCGGTGCTCGTCCTTGCCGGCGCGGCGTGCATCCTCATCACGCTCTTCTGGGTGAACCTCTCGCGCCTGTTCGCGGGCCTCCATTCCTACGCATGATCCGCGTTTTTTCCTTGCAGGCGGCAGTCCGATGTGATTGAACTCCGCCTTCCGATGATGGCTGGGGAACTCTCGGGGGGGAAAGGACACGACACATGGCTGACGAGATTCGGATCGGGCTGGTGGGCATGGGTGGTATCATGAGGGGTCACGTTCGCGACCTGGCGGCGATCCCCGAGGTCAAGGTCGTGGCCCTGATGGACCCGGATGCGGGCCATCAGGCGAACCACAAGAAAGAGTTTCCGCATCTGGCCGACGCCGCCGAGTACGACGACTACCAAGCCATGCTCGATGGTGCGGACCTGACGGGCGTCGTCATCGCGAGCCCCCACACGCTGCACTTCGAGCAGATTGCGGCGGCGCTGGACCGCGGGGTGCACGTCCTTGTGGAGAAGCCGTTGGTCTGCCGCATGGACCACGCCCGCGAGATCGTCCGCAAGGTCCGCAAGACGGGTCTCGTGCTGGTCATCGGGTACCAGCGTCACTACGGCGGCGCGTACCGCTACATTCGCCGGGCTGTTGCCGCCGGCGAGATCGGCCGCATCGAGATGGTCGCGGGGTTCCAGGCGCAGGGCTGGAAGGTCTGCACGGCGGGCTCGTGGCGGCAAAGGCCGGAACTGTCGGGCGGCGGCCAGTTGAACGATTCCGGCAGCCACCTCATCGACATCCTGCTCTGGATGACCGGCCTTCAGGCCGAAACCGTCTCCGCCCAGATTGACAACTGCGGGACGCCCGTGGATATCAACTCGGCCCTCAGCATCCGCTTCGCCGGAGGCGCGATCGGGACGCTGACGATTCTTGGCGATCATCCGGCCCCCGGCATGTGGGAGGACATCACCATCACGGGCGAGCGCGGGGGGTTCTACCTTCGGCAGGGGCAGCCGCTCGTCCAGTTCGCGGGGTGCGGCGAAGCGTCGTTGACGGTCAATGCCGACTCCCTCGGCGGAGGGTCCATCTCGCGCAACTTCATCCGGTGCATCCAGGGGACCGAGGAGCCGGCCGCGCCTGTCGAGTGCGGTCTGAGGGTCATCGAACTGACGGAAGCCGCGTGGAAGAGCGCCGCCGCAGGCGGAAAGCCCGTCACTGTCCCCCGGACCGAACTTTAGCGCCTCTAACAAAATGGTCGTGGCCGGGTGGCACTGGTGGCTTGTCCACCAGTGCGTGACCACAGAAGGCATGCACTGGCGGGCAAGCCGCCAGTGCCACCCATTTTGTTAGAGGCTCTTAGTCTTTCTCTTCACCGCCGACGAGCGGTACGAAGCGGCAGGGGCAGAACTCGATCCGCTCCACCTGCCCGCTGCGCTTCTGGAGACGCACGAGAATCTGTCCGCCGAATCCGCCGACCGGCGTCACCAGGACGCCCCGGTCCGCCAGTTGCTCGATCCAGGCCTTCGGCACTTCCTCCGCGGCCGCGGCGCAGAGGATGCGGTCGAACGGCGCCTCTTCGGGCCAGCCCGCCCGCCCGTTGCCGACGCGGTAATGAACTTTCCCATGGCCGAGACCCTCGAGCGCCCGCCGCGCCCGGTCCAGCAGCGTCGCGTGGACCTCGATGGTGTAAACCTGGGCGGCCAGGTGCGCCAGGATCGCCGTCTGGTATCCCGAGCCGGTTCCGATCTCCAGGACGCGCTCGGTCCCTGCCAGGTCGAGCGACTGGGTCATGACGGCGACCATGTAGGGCTGGCTGATGGTCTGGCCCGCGCCGATGGGGAGCGGGCGGTCCTCGTAAGCGTGGATTTTCTGGTCCGGCGGCACGAAGGCCGCGCGGTCCACGCGGCGGAAGGCGTCCAGGACGCGCTGGTCGCGGATGTCGCGGGCTTCCAATTGCGTCCGCACCATCCGGTCCAGGTCGTCGGCGGCGTCCATGGGGCGTTCCCGGTTAGTTCTAAAACGTTATCTCAACGCAGAGGTCGCAGAGATCGCAGAGAACAGGAAAGATAGGGGACCGGCAGCCGCTTTTGCCGTTGTTACTCAATCCGTCCTCTGCGTTCTCTGCGTTGAAAAACACCGTTAGTCCATCCCGATTATATAGCGCAGCGCCAGGCGAAGGAACCGCAGCGGTTCAACGAAGGGATTGATCTTCGACTTTTCCTCGCCGTAGATCGTTGCGACGGGCACTTCCGCAATCACGAGGCCCCGCCTTCCTGCGCGGATGAGGAACTCCGATTCCGCGTCATAACTGGCTGTCCTCGGCCGCGCCAGGTTCCATGCCCGTACCGACACATAGCGGTATCCCGACTGCGAATCGTGGATGCGCGTCCCGGCGAGGCGCGAGACGACTTCGCTCGTGAAACGATTGGTGAAGCGGCGGATGGCGGGCATGCGTCCCGCGCGCCGCCGTGTGCCGAGAATAATGTCCGGCGCCTCCGCCTCGAGCCGCGCTAGAAACTTGGGAATCTCCGCCGGGTCGTGCTGGCCGTCGCCGTCCAGGCAGACGGCCCCATCGGCGCCCTGCTCGGCGACCCACCGAAAACCGGTCTCGAGCGCACGGCCTTTGCCGAGGTTCGTCGCGTGGCGGAGGACCACCGCGCCCGCGGCCCGGGCCTCTTCGGCGGTCGCGTCGGGCGAGCCGTCGTCCACGACGAGGCAGGTCCCCAGATGCGCAAGCACGCCCCGCACGACGCGTCCGATGCGGCCGGCTTCACGGTAGGCCGGCACCAGGCCCACCACCTTCGCGCGTCGGGTTTCCAACGCCGTCTCCTTCTTGTGGGCCACGCTGGTATAATCGGGTTTGGCTGCGGCGTCAACGCTCTCTTGGTGCAGCACAAAAAAGTTGCAATGTCCCAGGGTGCCACCGATTGCTTGTCAATCGGTGGAGCGGGTGTCGAGCGCACGGTTTGACGAGCAAACCATGGCACCCCCGGCTGAAGAGGTGCAACTTTTTTGTGCTGCACCCCGCTCTCTTGCGAGGCGGGGCGCACTTGACCCGCGCAGCGCCGGGGCCGATAATCGGCCGGCCGAAAGGAGGCTTTCCGTGGCCCGCACGATTACGCTCTTGACGGACTTCGGGATCGCGAGCACCTATCCCGCCCAGATGAAGGGGGTGATCCTGGCGCGGTGTCCCGGGGCGGTCCTGGTGGACCTCTCCCACGACGTGCCGCGACACGACGTCCGCACCGCCGCTTTCATGCTTGCCTCCGCCGCCAAGGCGTTTCCCCAGGGGACGATTCACGCGGCGGTGGTGGACCCGCAGGTGGGAAGCGCGCGGCGGGCGCTGGCGGCCGAGGCGGCGGGACAGACCTACCTGGCGCCGGACAACGGTCTGCTGACGGTCGTCCTGGGCGGCGGACCGGACCGGCCGCTCCCCGGCCGCGTGGTGAGTATCGAGAACCGCTCGCTTTTCCGCACCGACGTGTCGAGCACGTTCCACGGCCGCGACATTTTCGCGCCCGTTGCCGCGGCCCTGGCGCGCGGCACGCCGCTTGAGGACCTCGGGCCGCCTGTCGCTTCGGTCCAGTGGCTGGATGTCCCGGCCGCCCGGCGCGACGGCGGTTCGATTCACGGAGAAGTCCTCTACGTGGACCCGTTCGGCAACCTGGTGACGAACATCACCGGCGACCAGGTGGCCGGCGCGGATCCGTCGCGCGTCGCCGTCCACGTCGGCGGGGCTGTGATCCGTGGACTCTCGAGGGCCTATAGCGACGTCCCCGCCGGGATGCTCCTCATCTACATCGGCAGCGCGGGCTTCCTGGAGGTGGCTGTCAACCGCCAGAGCGCCTCCGCCCGGCTCGGCGCCGACATCGGGACGCCCGTCCGCGTCGGATGCGAAACCTCATGAGCCCGTCGCCCGACCGCTCCGCGCGCCTCCGCCGGGCCGACAAGGCGCACCTCTGGCACCCGTTCACCCCGATGGCCGAATGGACCGCCGGCGAGCCGCTTATTATTGAGCGCGGCCAGGGCGAGTTTCTCTTCGATACCGAAGGCCGCCGCTACGTGGACGGCGTGTCGAGCCTGTGGTGCAACCTGCACGGTCATCGGCGGCGGGAGATTGACGAAGCCGTCCGCCGCCAACTGGACCGCGTCGCGCACTCGACGCTGCTGGGCCTGGCCTCGCCGCCCTCCATCGAACTGGCGGAGCGGCTTGCGGCCCTCGCGCCGGAGGGCCTCGCGCGCGTCTTCTACTCCGACTCCGGCTCAAGTGCCGTCGAGGTCGCCCTCAAGATGGCGTTCCAGTACTGGCGCCAGACGGACCCGCCCCGGCCGGAGAAGACGAAGTTCATCAGCCTCTCCTACGGTTACCACGGCGACACGCTGGGCGCCGTAAGCGTCGGCGGCATCGAGCATTTCCACGGCCTGTACGCCCCGCTCCTCTTTGACTCGATCCGCGCCCCGGCGCCGTACTGCTACCGCTGTCCGCTTTCCCAGCGGCGGGAGACGTGCGGTCTGGCGTGCGCGCGGCGGATGGAGGAGATTCTGGAGCGCGACGCCGACGAGACGGCCGCCGTCATCCTCGAGCCCATCGTCCAGGGGGCGGGCGGCATGATCGTCCACCCGGAGGGGTATCTGGCGCGCGTGGCCGACGCTTGCCGACGCCACGACGTCCTTCTCATCGCCGACGAGGTGGCGACCGGCTTCGGCCGGACCGGACGCTTCTTCGCCTGCGAGCACGAGGACACAAGGCCGGACCTCTTGTGCCTCGCCAAGGGCGCGAGCGGCGGGTATCTGCCCCTGGCCGCCACCCTGACGACCGAACGCATCTACGAGGCGTTCCTCGGCTCGCCGACCTCCGGCCGGACGTTCTATCACGGCCACACGTACACGGGGAGCGCGCTCGGGTGTGCGGCGGGGCTGGCGAGTCTGGACATCTTTGAGCGGGAGCGCGTGCTCGAGCGCATCGCCGAGATGGCAGCGAAACTTGCACGGATGCTTGAGAGTGTGGCGGACCTGAAGCACGTCGGCGAGGTCCGACGGAAGGGTCTCATGGTCGGCATCGAACTCGTGGCCGACCGCGCGACGCGCAGGGCCTATCCTCCGCAGGAGCGCCGCGCGTGGAAGGCCTGCCTGGCGGCGCGGCGCGACGGCGTGCTTGTCCGGCCGCTCGGCGACGTGATCGTTCTGATGCCGCCCTATTGCACGAGCGACGAGAGCCTCGACCGCCTTGTCGCCGCCGTGCGCGAGGGTATCCGCGAGGCGACACAGTCATGAAGCGAGGTTTTTTCATCACGGGGACCGACACGGGCGTCGGCAAGACGGTCCTGACGGCGGCGCTGGCCATCGTTCTGCGCCAGCGCGGCCGGGACGTCGGCGTCTTTAAGCCGGTGGCCTCGGGTTGCGTCCGCCGACGCGAGGGCCTCGTGTCGGAAGATGCGGAATTCCTGGCGAAGGCGGTCGAGGCCGCCGAGACGCTCGAAGACATATCCCCCGTGCGCTTCGAGGAGCCGCTCGCGCCCACCGTGGCGGCCGCGCGGATGGGCGCGGAGGTGGACCTCGCGCCGGTGTGGGAGGCGTGGGGTCGGCTGCGCGAGGCCCACGAGGTTCTGCTCGTCGAGGGCATCGGCGGGATTCTCTGCCCGGTGACGCCCGCGACGAGCGTTGCAGACTTTGCTAAGGAGTTCGCCTTGCCGATCCTCGTGGTGGCGCGGTCGGGGCTCGGCTCGATCAATCACACGGCCCTCGCGGTGGAGGCGGCGCGGTCGCGTGGCCTGGCGGTGGCCGGCGTTGTCATCAACCGCTATAATCACGAATCGCCGGACTTGGCCGAGATGACAAGCCCGGACGAAATCCGGCGCGTGACGGGCGTAGAGGTGCTCGGCCTCGTGCCGGAGGATCGCGCGACGGACTTTGCGGCGGGCGTTGTGGGGCCGGAGGTGTTGGCGGCGGTTCGGCAACTGCCGCTGGCGCGCCTGTTCGGATGACCCCCCGGCATTTGGCCTTGACAGCGGCCCCCGGGGGCGTATTATGAAGGCGGTTTGATTTGAACGTGGGCGATTAGCTCAGTTGGCAAGAGCGCCTGCTCGACAAGCAGGAGGTCACTGGTTCAAGTCCAGTATCGCCCACCAGAGAAGCGGTGGGGGCGCCGTGATTGATGGGTGTTCGTTTCGCCAGAGGGTGAAAGTTTATTCTGCTTGCTGCTTGACAGTCTTCAGGTGTGTGGTATAGTGTGTGCTTGTGGCGTTGCCGGTTGCGTGGGGGCATTGTCGGGTGGCGAGAGCAAGGTTTCTTTTGTCTTTTCCGGTTCAGGCGATTGCCGCCGGGCGGGGGCTGACGGATAATCTGCCGGCAGGCGAGCGCGTCGGGGGCGCACCGGCTTACACGGTTTTCTCTCTGCGAGCAGGGGGGCAAGGAAAGGGAAGGATTCATGGCTAAGAAGAGCGCGGGTAAGGTGGCGTTGAACGAATGGGCACGTGGGTTTGGGCTCCTTTCGGACTCCACGCGGCTGGGCATTCTGACCCTCTTGCGCAGGGGGCCCAAGAATGTGACGGCGCTGTGCAAGGCGCTGCGCCAGAAGCAGCCGACCGTCAGCCATCACCTCGGCCTGCTGCGCATGGGCCGTCTTGTGAACGGCACCCGCAAGGGCAAGTCGGTTATCTACACAATCGACAAGGCGGCCGTGAAGGCTCTGGCCGCGGCCTGCAAAAAACTGTCGTAGCGGTAAGCCCACGAGGTCCTTGAGGGGCCGTAGGTTGACCGGGGCGCGGCGGCTGCGCCCAAGGGCGCGTGTTCCGCGCGCGTCGCTAAGCGATGGTTGGTTTTATAGGCAACCGAAGGGAACGGACTCGAGGTCCGTTCCCTTCTTCTTTCTGTCAACGCAAAGTAGAAATGTCCTCTTTCCCGCAAAGTAGGAATGTCCGCTTTTTCTGGAAGGGCTGGCGCCAAGGGTGATCGGCCGCGGGACGTCGGGGGG
>DATKUU010000052.1:0-15682 GCA_035530455.1 Phycisphaerae bacterium
TGCCGACCCCGACGGTCGCCTGTATCCGTTCTGCACGTACAACGCGGGCCCGGAGCATCGTTACCGGGTCGAGCGGAAGTTTGCGATGACGCCGGAACAGTACCGCGCCCGCTCGCCTCGCCCAGTCGAGTCGCCTGTGGCGACCCGTCGAGTCGCCTGCGGCGACCGGGCCGACCATGACGCCTGAGCCGATGGTCAATCCGCCGCGCGCCCCTTGCCTCTCGTCATTCGGGTTTCGTCATTCATTCGTCATCCCTGCCCGCCATAGCCCTGAGTCTATCGAAAGGGCGACGGCGGGTCGGATTTCGTCCTTCGTCATTCTCTTTGCCGCCTTCGCCGCCCTGGGTTGCGGCTGCATGGCCGGGCGGTCGGGCAACGTCTATCGCTTGCGCGGGCGGGTGCTCGACGCCGAGACCGGTCGCGGCCTGGACCGGGCGCGGCTGCGGCTGCGGGCCCTGGTGCCCACCGCCCTGGGACCGAAGACGCTGGCCGCGTACGGTCTGACGCAGCCGGACGGAACCTACGAGTTGGAACTCGGCGCGGGGTTCGGCGTGATGCGCGAAGCGCTGCGCATCCGCCTGGAGGCGGGCAAGCCCGGATACGACACGGCCAGCGCCGACTTCGGCGCCCCGGCCGGCCGACAGACCATCTATCCGGCCCCCGACATCACGCTCCGACCGGAAACACCCACGCCCTTTGCCAAGCCGTAGCGCAGTAAAGAGGAATTCCTGCCGCCGACGTGGTATGATAACGTGAGATGCAGGCCTGATAGGAGACCCTATAATGAGATCTTCGACACACGGACGCGCGCTTTGGCGAAGGGCCGCGGTGCTGGGTATTTTGGCGCTCGGACTGGTCTGGTGGGCCGTTGGCGAGGGTTACACGATGCAAAACAAAAGCGAGCAGACGGGGAGCGAGTTGGCCCGCCGGATCGAGGCGCGGATCCAGCAGAGCGGCAAGCCCGACTTGGAGAAGGCGCGGCTCGGCGTTCTCCTCCACACGGAGGAGCCAAAGACGACCGATGCGCTGTTCAAAACGCTTGCGGCTGGAAAGCAGGACGACGAGTATGCCCGGCTAGGTTACGCCAAGGCTCGAATTCTGGCGGGACATGTAGAGGACGGCCTTGTGTATTTACAGAAACTGGATCGCCAGCATCCCAACAACCCGTCGATCCTTTATGAAATGGCGATGGTCCTTATGCGGCAGGGACAGGAAGCCGTCGTCTTGCTGAAACGCGTGGTGGAAATCGATCCGTTCCATGCCCGGGCGAATTACGAATTGGCCAAGTGGTTTGCCGCCAGCTCCCGGCCGGACCAGGCGGTCGAGTATGCTCGGCGGGTGCTCTCCGTCGAGGACCCCGCCTCCCCCCTGGCCGAAAAGGCGCTCCTCCTGCTCGACAAGTTGATCCCGGAGAAGAAGCCCTAGGCGCGGCCTGCGTCAGCCGGTCTTCTTCGGCAGGCTTGAGGCTTTAGAGTTTGGACCTTGGTCCATCCTCTCGGGGAAAAAGGGGGGAAAAAGGGGACAGGGAAAAAGGGGACAGGGAAAAAGGGGACAGGCTACTTTTTCGCCTCCTTGCGAGGTCGGCCACGGGGGTGGAGTGTGAATTCCGGCCCCAGCCGCCGCGCCGCCGGAAGACCCCCGCTGCCCGTCAACAGAATTAAGTATTGTGTCCCCAGAACTCACCAGAACTCAAATATCGATTACACCACCCAGGACGGAAGCATCGCCTTTGACCGGAATGTAAAGGACGACGACATAGACGATTTTGTAGACCAAGATTGGAACTTCAAAGGAAGCCATGGCAACGCGTTCTGGAACATACACTTGATATCCGCGCATCAAGGTCGGATGGATTATGACCAGGAGCCCGAGTCGGAGGGTGCACACCTCGGGGTGTCCAAGATGTGCAAGTCCATCATTTTTAAGGAAGTTATCAGGGATGCGGGTAATGCCGATGAACGAGTCGTCGCCATACACGAGGTGGGCTTCGCCCTTGGCGCGGCGATCATAGAAGGGGATTGGGAGATCAGCAAGGGCGTCATGTACAAAGACTACCAAGAGATAAACACTTGGTACGGAGATCAGTCTCTCAAGGAGATCCGAGAGACCGAGCACGCGGACTGATAGGAAAGGAGACTAGCTATGTATTCCAGACGCACAGGTGTGGTGCTCCTAGCGTGTCTTGTGGGAATTGGATTCACACTGAGTGGCCCGATGGCGGGTTTCGGGGCCGAACCAGAGGGTCTTGAGGTGACGCTATGGCTTGATAAGGACACATACGTTTTGGGGCAGCCCATAATTTTTGTCTTGACGCTCAGAAATGCCAGCGAACATGGTCTCTGGGCACGTTTTGACGCCGTCGGACTAGGTAATTTCGTGATGGAAATGGCTTTTGAGGGAGAGCAGTACCAGAAACTGCACTATCGCTCCATTGAGCACTTCGCTACCCGGCCTCCGATGCGTGAATTCAAGCCGGGTGAGGTAAGGGGTGTATCTGAACCTATCCACTTTCGGCGCCATAGACCGTCTGTGGGCGCTGCTACCCAGGATGAGATAGACCTAACGCCTTGGCTGGTGTGTAACCGAACCGGGTCCTACAGGCTCCGGGCTAGCGTTTACGTGGATCTGGCCGACAAGCTCGGCGACAAGGGCTCGTGGGTTGTCTCAAATGAAGTCCGTTTTGCAGTAAGGCCTAGTGCGGAGGGATATGTAAACTTTCTCCGGTTCTCACTAGAGCATGCGGGCGACGGCTTCGAGATTTCCGAAAAGGGATATGCGGCGGCGGCGGAGATTGTGGGGAAGCTCGAAGGAACGCCGTACCAGAAGTATGTTAGGTTGGCGATGATGCTTCATTACGTCTCGGAACGAATGGACCCCGAGGAGCCTTCTCCGAAACTTTCGGACGAGGAGAAGGAGGAGCGAGAGGTTTACAAGGGTCTGGCTGAGCAGATTGTCGCCGACCCCCATCAGAGGCAAACGCGGATGGGCGAGATCGCGCTTGTATATCTCCTTGCGTACGAGCTGTGGGCTCAACATCCCCAGGACGCCCTCCGGTATGCGACGATTCTGCAAAATGAATTGCCCTGGTCCAGAAACGCTGGGGCGGTAACCATTATCCGGAAGCAGATCGAGGACGAGCTGCTTTCGGGCGAGCGCGTCGAGCCGCGGACCGACAAGACTCCGTCGGCCCCTGACGCAGGGCCGTAGAAAGGCAGCCATCGGCCATCGGAAGACCAGCCTGCAAGAGGAAAAAGGGGACACCCATAAACCGTGCCCGTCAAGGCCCTGGCCAGGGAAAAAGGGGACATGCTGCTTTTTCAGCGTCCTCTGGGTTCACCTCGCTTCGGTACGCCGCATGCCCTGAGCGACCCTGAACGAAATCGCCTACGCGACCGAGTCGAAGGGGAGTCGAACGGGTTTGCCGTTCCACCCAATCCTCGGCCGTCCTCTGCGCTCTCGGCGATCTCTGCGTTGAAACCACCCGGCATTTCCGCCGACCCGCTTTCGCCCGGTTTGTCCGCCGTGACAATCTGCAATCTCCAATCTGAAATCCGCAATGCAACGAAGGGTCTCGCCGTGGGCCGTGGCCGTGACTTGAAACTTGGAACTCCTGCCACGCCGACTTGCTTGCCACGCCGAAGCATGTGGCGAAGGCGGGTCTCGGCGTAGCCCCGGCGCGCCGGGACGAAGACGGAAGACGAAGTTCACCCGCCTATGGCGGGCCGGGTCCAAAGTCTTTGGTTCCCCATTCTCCCTCTGCGATCTCGGCGTCCTCTGCGTTGAAACCACCTTCCCCCCGGCATGCAAATCCCGTGCCAAACTTCGCGGGAAAACGGCCAATCCATCCACGCCGCTCCATAGCATGGGAGGCAAAACGAGGTGTTTGCGAGGCAAAACCGGGGCAGTACGGGGCATGTACGGGGCAAATCGGGGCAAAAACGAGGTCAAAACGGGGCTTTTTGCGCATTTTCCCGCCTCCGCCATAGCCTCAGCGGCGGCAAACACGCCCGAAAACGCCCCTGGCGCTCTCCAAATGCGGCCCGGACCCCCTCAAAAACGCTCCAAAATCCGCCCGCCCATCAAAAATATTTTTTGGAATTTTCGGATTTTTCTCGGACCGGCGATTGGGCCGACCCGTCACACCCCGTACAGGCGCCCCTCGTCCACCATCGCCAGGTAGTTGTCGAGGGGAATGTAGTTGGCGACCGAGTTGCCCGTGCCGAGACAGTACCCTCCGCCCGGCAGACAGACGTCGAGGGTTTCGCGGACGCGCCGGCGGATGGCATCCTCGTCGGCACGGCAGAGGAAGTCCACGTCCATGCCGCCCAGAAGGGCGATCTTCCGCCCGTACGTGCGCTTCGCGTCGCGCACGTCCTCGATCGTGTCCTCGAAACTGTGCTTGCCGTCAATCTTCACATCGTCGGTCAGGTCCGGGAGGATGTCGCGCAGGTTTCCGCACGCGTGGAGAATATACAGCCGGCCGGCGGCGTGGGCCATTGCGGCCGCCTTCTTATGCCCCGGGAAGACGAACTCGCGCATGTCGGCGGGTGAAATCAGCGGACCCGTCTTGAATCCCATGTCATCGCTTCCCCAGATGATCCGCACGCGGTCGAACTCGAGGACGCGCTCCATGCAAACGCGGTCCAGGTCGCGGAGACGCTCCGCAATAGCCTCCACCAAGTCCCGCTGGTCATACAGCGCAAAGCAAAGCGTCTCGTAGCCCATCAGCCACATCAGCATTTCCGCGAAGTGACCCATCAGGCCGCCGATGATGCACATGTCCTGCGGCAGGTTCTCCTGGAACCAGTCCAGGTCGCGCGTCGCGTCACCCAGGGACAACTGGGGTTGGTGTGGCGTCTGCAATACCCGGACAATACGGATCTGGACTACCGTTTCGTGCAGCGGGGAACGGGCATCGGTGGGTCGGATGCGAACCTAGAGATCCGCTGGTTCATGAACCGCCAATTTCGTCTTGCACTCCTCAGAAACTGGAAGGCCGACGGCCCGGAATCCGTCATCGATTACACTCGCTACGATCTGCCTGCCGCAGAACCGCATGGGATCGCGCGCAATTGGAGCCTCCTGGGTCAAATCAACCAGAAACAGACGCGACCTCAGGATCGCCCCGTTCCGCTGGCGGCGCTGCCGGAAGCCGACCGGCAACGAATCCTGGCGCGCTATCCGCAACTCCACGACTGAACCGTTTCGGCACTATGAAAGAACGACCTCAACCGTTTCGGACGCCGGCTGCCTGAGCCGGTCTTCTTCGGCAAACTTTGGATGATCGGGTCCGCCTGGAAACATCCACGCCCTTTGCACCGCCCCAGTCGACCGGCAAGAGGGAGTGTTCATCTCGCCGCGCGGACGGCGGGCGGTTTACGTTGCGGCCAGCCGGTACTGCGCGGAGGAAGGGCGCCAGCGCGCGCGGCCGTGGCAATCGGCGACTCCGCGGCGTCCGCCAGCATCCGAAGGAACGTCCGGACGCACTCGGGGTCGAACTGTGTGCCCGTGCAGCGCTGGAGTTCCGCGGCCGCCTCGTCGTGGCCCATCGCCGCCCGGTACGGACGCAAACTCGTCATGGCATCGTAGGAATCCACGACGGCCAGGATCTGCGATTCCTGGGGGATTTCCTCATTCCGGAGGCCCTCAGGGTACCCTCGGCCGTCCACCCGCTCGTGGTGATGGAGGATGGCCGGCAAGGAAGGTTTGAGGAATCGCAGGTGCTGGACCATCTGCACGCCGCGAACCGGGTGCTGCCGCACCAGGAACCACTCGTCCTCCGTCAGCGCGCGTTCGGCTCGAAGGATGCTATCGGGGACAGCGAGTTTGCCGACGTCGTGGAGTTCGGCGGCATAAGCGAGGGCCTGGAGACGCCGGTCGTCGAACCCAAGTTCGCGCCCGACGGCGGTCGCCCACACCTGGACGCGCGACGAGTGGCCGTGCGTGTACGGGTCCTTGGCCTCGACCGCCAGGGCGAGGGCCCGGATGGTGTCGTAATTGGCGCGCTCCAGGTCGTGCCTCGCCACCTGGGTCGCCAGGCTGATGCCCGCGGCGCCGGCCGTGAACTCCATCTCCGCCAGGTCGGCCGGGGTGAACTCGCCCGCCGGCGTGTCGGTCGCATTGATGCAGCCGACCTTGCGGCCATTCATCCCCATCGGGGCGCTCAGGAGCGGCCAGGAGGCCGACGCTCCCTTCCCCTCCAGCCCCAGCGCCAAGTCCGGTACCTCGCGCGCCGGATCGTGAAACACGACCGGCCGGCCCGTCGAGAAGACCCGGCCGCAGATCCGCGCCGAGAGGGGCACCGCCACGTTCCCGGCCACCTCCGCCGGGATGCCGAGCGACGCCGCAATCCGCAGGACGCCGTCCTGCGCCACCATGACGCTGGCCCGCCGGGCCCCGGTCCATCGGACGATATGGTCGAGGGCCGTCTCGGCGGCCAATTCCACCGACTCCGCCGCCGCCAGCCGCTCCAGCACCGCGCAGCGGGCAACGTCCCGCGCGCGCTCGGCGGCCGTCTCGTCGAGCGCATCCACCAGGCCATCCGTCTGCCGCTTGATCGCCACCCCCAGCGCCACCACCGTCAGGATGCTCATCGCCACCAGCAGTTTCGTCATCACAGGCCCGAAGGCCGCGTCCAGCAGAAACGCAATCACCAGGAGCAGCATCAGCAGGAGCGAGACTTGAAGCCCGCAGCACCAGCGGATGCTTGGCAGGCGGCACCAGCGGCAGTGGGGGTACGGCGCCTCGCCGAGGGCTCGCGGCACGAGGCAATCGGGGTTCCACCGGTCGGCTTGCTCGGGATCGGGCGGCGGCACGCGTCCGGCCGCCTTCTTCATCAGCGCATAGAGGACCGTCGTTACGACAAAACCGGTTGCGCCCTCGAGGATGGCTGTCGCCGAGGCCGCCAGGATCGGCAACCAGCCGACCGGACCGCTCGTCGCAAGCAAAACGAGCCCCGCCCCGAGCAGGGCGGCGCGCACCGCCTCGTCAAAACGATAAGGACCGTAGCGCAGCGAGGCTGCGGCATCGGCTTGGCGACGGCGAACGAGCGCACACAGGCGGGCCACCACCGCGAATCGCGGCGAAACGAGCGCCGCCACCGACAGCCCAAGCGCCACCCAGAGAAGCGGCGGCCAGCCCACCAGGTAGGCGAGCGCCGACACGCCCCCCACGATAAGTTGGTGCAGCCGCAGACCGTCGCGGCCGTCGTCAGGCGTGAACCCCATCGCCCATCCCCTAGCGCGAGCGGCAGTTCGGCCCGTGTCTGCTCCCCCAGGTCGCCGGACGCCGCGCCTTTCTTATCGGATGTGCGGGGGGCCTTCCATCAGGACAATTCCACGTATGGGCGAAACCACTCTTTTCAGATATGAGGAATCGCGGCCAGACACGCATTCCGCGGGCCGTTTGGGGGCGAGTGACAGAAAGGTGTCACTTCAAGCGCCGCTGAGCAAACTCACGGTCATTGTAATGCCCCCCCTTTGCGCCTACCCAAATTCTCAGTTTCTCTCGCGCCGAAGCCGGGCACAACAAGGCTAAAACTGGCGGCCGCAAGCATAACGCCGGCGGCAGAAGCACAGCGGGATAAGCCCGTCGCTGATCAAGGCGTTGAAGGCCCTCGTGGAGGCGGCCTATTCCGGTCCCAGCAGGCTGATTTTCCGCTTCGGATCCAGTCGGCGTTTCATGGCGAGGGCGTTGGATTTCAGGATGACGACCTCGGCCAGGTACGCCACTTCGCTCTCCGGTTCCAGGTGTCCGCCGAACGATTCCTCTTCGCCGCAGGAGACGACGGCGTGGAGGTGCGGCTCGCCGTCGGCGATGATGCCGCTCAACGAGAGCAGTTCCAGCGGCTTCTCGACCTTCCAAAAATGGCTCGTCGGCGGGAAGTCCGTGTGCGTGATACAGTGGAGGTGACAGGTCCTGAGCGTTCCGATGCCCGAGACGACCACCCCGTTTCGGACGTCGTGCCGCTGGATCGCTTCCTGGATGGACTCCAGAAGCCTCTCGCCCGGTTCGAGCGCCACCACCACGATCGGGGCCGCCCCGTTGTGTTCGAGCGTTTTCATCGCTGCGCCTTCTTGTCGTCCAGGACCGTCTCGTCGAGTTTCATGCCGAGCGCCTTGTAATGCCGCCGCCGCCCGGCCTTGTCGCGCCGGTGCTCGGCGCGGGCGTACGTGGCGACCTCGAGAGCCGCCGCGCGCGGCACGACGATGACGCCGTCGCCATCCGCCACGACCACATCGCCGGGGTTGACGACGACCCCGCCGACCGACACGGGAATGTTCATGGAGTCGTACTTGATCCAGCCATGAACCGTGTTCTGGGAGCAATAGGCCGACCAGAACGGGACTTTCTGGAGGATGATCTCGTCGGTGTCGCGGACGCCGTCGCTGGTGACGTAGCCGCGCGCGCCGGCCCGGATCCCGGCGAGCGTATTGTTGGAGCCCATCAGGCCCGTGTTGACGCCACTGAGGTCAATGACGCAGAAGTCGCCCGGCTGAATCCCGTCCATCCACGGATACGGACAGACATCCCTGTAATACCGTCCGGCCCACTTCCCGTACTGCTCGGGTTCCATCTTCGGGATGGTGCCCTGATAGGGAACGTAGCGGCAGGTCCGGGCGATGCCGAACGCCCGCGTTCGCCACAGAGGCCGGATCCGGGGACTCATCGAGCCAATATAATGCATCCCCAAGGTATCCATTCCGTCGCGCACGTCCGCCACGCGCAGGCCTTCGTACGCCGCGAGCAACTTGTCCCGTTCCGTTCGTGAGCGGTTCATAAGGTCGGTGTGCTCCAATGTGGCGCTTCCGGGCCGGCCGCCGCGCCTCTCCCTACCGAAAATTCCGTCGCCCCTATTTTGCAAAGACTTACGTCCCTTGTCCACAAGAGAGTTCCCTTGTCCGATTCCCTGTCCTGAACCCGCCTGCGGGCCGTAGCCTACGGCGGGCGAAGGCCCGCATGGGCTGCCGCTCGCTTGCGAGGTGAAGGTGGTGATCGCCCACGATCCCGGCGCGCACCGCCTCGTCAAAACGATAAGGACCGTAGCGCAGCGAGGCCGCGGCATCGGCTTTTGGCAAATAACAACTACTTGAGGTCTTCCAGAAACGCCCGCGCCTCCGCCGCCTGCGGCGAGTCGGGATAGGCGCCGAGGATCTTCTCGAAATACTTGCGCGCCAGGTCCAAACGCCCGCCCCGCAGGTAATTGACGGCCAGGTCCAGCCACTCGCGGGCCTGTCGTTCGGCCTGGACCTCGCGCAGGCGGTCCGCAAAGGCCGCGTCCTCCTGGAGCCGATTCATGGCCGCGCCGGCTTCCCGGCCGCTCTCCGTCGCCGCCCCCTGGCGGACGATGCGCTCGTAGAGGGCGTAGGCCTCGAGAAGTTTCTGGAGCCTCGCGGCCTCGCGCTCCTCATCGGTCATTTGCGTTGGGGTCTCGGCCGCGGCGGTTGGCGCGCCGCCGGCCGACTCACCGCTCCCTGACGGTCGCGGCTCGGTGGTCGGTTGCGGCTCGGGCTCCGCCCCCAAGCCGCCCGCTTCAGGGGGCGGCAACCCGACCTGCCGCTCACCATCCCTTTCGCCCGGCGCATCGGTCGTCGGATGGAGGATGGCCTCGGCCTCCTGCTCCAGCGCGCGGGCTCGATCGAGGTCTTCCTGAAGGCTTTGAGACCGAAGCGCCTGCTGGAACCGGGGATCCTTCTCCAGTTCCCTCAGGAATCGGCCCGCCTCCTTCGCCGGCCACAAGCCGCTGTAGGTCCGCACGATGCGCTTCAGTTCCTTGAGGCCCGCGTCCAGGCCCTCGCCGGCCACCAGTTCCCGCGCCACCGCCAGGTCGCGGGCCCCCTGCTCCGCGAGGACTTTCAACTGGTTGAAAGCCATTTCGGGGTAAGGCGAGTCAATCCGCTGCCGGCCCATCTTGGCAACCCAGAGGAGGCGCTGGACGGCCCGCTCGGTGTTGCCCTCGGCGACGGCCTGCATGCCCTCCTTATAGTACTGCTCGGCCTGCTCCTTGGCCTTGGCGTGCTTGACCTCCTCGCTCTCTTCGATTGTGCCGAAGCCGACGCCGGCGCGACCGGCCGCAGCCGGAACCAGAACGGCGAGCACCGCCAGCAGGACCGCCGGCCGTTTCATGGCTCCGCCCTTTCGATAAGCGTCTGCGTCTTCAGGATCGTCGTCTCGGCAGGGAACCCGTGCCAGGCGTGCACCAGAAGGCTCGTGGCGCGGAGTTCGGGGACGGCATAGGCGAAGGCGCGGCCGGCGAGGTCGCCGGGACTTTCGGCGAAGAGATGGGCCTGGCGCGCTCCGGCCAGGAGTTCCTCAGCGTCGCGGCGGTAGGTTTCGGCGTCGGCGGCGTCCACCAGATACGTCATCTGGTAAAGCACCTCGCCGCGGGCCTCGATCCGCTGTTCGCGCTCGCCCACCAGGTCCATCTCGCGCACGAGGCCGCGCTTCGGCAGCACAAGGCCTTTCGGGGCGATGACCTCGGTGACGGCCCTCTCGCCCTCGACGAACGTGATGACATGGCCGAAGTCCAGCAACCAGACCTCGGCCCGGAACCGGCCGGACGCGCCCTCGAACGCCCGCCCCACGCGGATGGTGAAGAACTCGGGGTGGACCGTCCGCAGGAACACGCTCAGCCTCAGGTCGCCCGCCGCCACCTGTCGCTCGCCCTGTGCCATGAGGGGCCGTCCTTCCATTCAATTATACGGACGGGGCGGCGGCACGCAACCCGACGGATGGTCGGGGATCCCGGCGGGGAGTTGCGCGGCGGGTCTCCGTACCTGCCGCGCCGACAACTTCTCGCGCGGTGGGTGCGGAGACCCACCGCGCGAAAGAAATGGAAACCCGGCGCGGGTTACGGGCGGCGCGGGCCGGCGGCGCTTGCATCAATCGGCTGGAAACCCAACGGGAGGGCGGGGCTGTCCGGCTTCAGCTGAAAGTCGCCCCGCTCGGGCGCGATGAAGAGTGGATCGGCAACGAGAGAATGGACGTCGTGGCCGCGCTCGCGCCACTGCTGGAGCGAGAGACCCGCGAACGTGACGGGCGCGCCCGATGCGTCCCAGTAGCAGTTGGAGTCCATGGCGAACTGGTCGTCATCCCACGTCTTGCCGAGCAGCGCCCCGTCGGTCCAGTAAACGATGTTGCGCTCGAAGGTGAACGAGAGGTGCGGTTCGGCGCGGGATCGCTGGAGTTGGTCGGTCCGCGAGAAGGCGAAGATGTTGTTCCGGAGGACGTTCTCCCGGCCGTAGTGCTGATGGAACCCGCCGGTCTTCGTCCGATAGACGATGTTGTTCTCGATGAGGATGTCGGAGGATCCCTCGTCGGTGTAGATGCCCCACCCGCCGTAGCCGTGCGACTCGACGTCGTGAATGACGTTGCCGCGGATGACGGTTCCCGGCGACGGGCCGAGCGTGTAGATGCCGCCCATGTCGGAGAGCCTCCCGCGGCCGACGTCGTGGATGAGGTTCGCCTCGATGCGATTGCCCGAGGCGACGCTGGGCTTATAGCCCCAGACCCATCCGACGCTGACGCCGGTGTAGTCGAGGTCGTGGATGTGATTGTGTGCGATGAGGCAATCGGCCGCGTGGCGCACGAGGACACCGACCGCTGCGTGCCAGACCTCGCCGACGTGGTGGATGTGATTGTCGGTGACGGCGACGGCGCGGGTACGGTCGGCGTCGGGACTGGCCGCGTCTCCGCCGGAGATAGCGACGCCGCCGCCGCCGAGACGGCGCATCTCGCAGCCGACGATCGCGATGTCGCGGCATCCCTCGACGACCTCGACGGCGTAGGTTCCGAGGTTCTCGAAGGTGCAGCCCACCAGGGCGCTGTGCCCGGCATACCGCATCCGCACCGCGCCGGGAACGCCGACGGCGGATTGAAGGTCGCCGGCATCGCCGGCCGGCAGGTCCCACTCCGTGTGGGCGAGGTCCAGGCCCTCCAGACGCACATGCTCGACCGGCGTCTCCGGCCGGCCCTCCAGCCGCACGAGGCAGTCCAGGCGCGGCGCGACCACCTCGGTCGCCTGCGGGTCCTCGGCGGGCTTCGGCAGGTAATAGAGCCGTTCTGTCGCCCGGTCGAGATACCACTGACCGGGCTCCTGGAGCGCCTCGAAGACGTTCTCGACGTAGTAGCGTGCGCCCTGCTCGCCGAAATCGTCGGTCAGGCGCTTCCGCGTCTTGCGAGTGAAGGTGACGGTCCGTGTCGCCTCGTCCACCGTGGCCACGGGCAGGTGGGCATCGGTCCAATAATGGAGGACCACGACTTCGACGTCCTGAAGGTTGGTCCACTGGGACTTCAGGTCGCCCGGCGCGAAACCGAAGCGGTCGGCGCCGTTCTGCCAATCGCCCGATTCAGGGTCCACGCCGGGGACGCCGGCGATGCGGAAGCACCCCTCATGGGGGAGGCGCGGGCGCGGGCACCGCTCGCCGCCGACGAAAAGTTGGCGGAAATGCCACGACCCTTCCCTGACGCCGGGCACGTCGGCGACCCATCGGCCGCCTTCCTCTCGCCGCCAGCCCGTGATGGGCCGACCGCCGGAGAGAACCGCCCGCTCGCCTTCGTACGACGCATAGGTGATGGGACACGTCGCCGTGCCGGAGTCCTCGGGCGCGAGCGTCAGCGGCTCGTCGAGGTAGTAGGTTCCGCCGCGCAGAAGCACCCGGACGGGAGCGGCGAGGGGCCCCTGGGCTTTCAGGGCGCGGACGGCATTGCGGGCGCGGACGGGGGTGGCGAACGGACCGTCCGTTCCGTCCGCGCTCGGCCGGGGAAGCCGGCCGGACCAGCCGTCGCGGCCCTCGGGGGAGACGTAGAAGACAGTTCCATCAGTCATGGGGGGTTGGCCTCCGGTTGCCGACGGCGGCGCTACGGCCAGGAGAACCGCTGTCTGGAGCAACAGCCGCAGGCCGCCTCCGACCCGTCGCGCGTTCATGGGGAGGCATGTTACCGGCGCTCGGGTCCGCGTCAAAGGGGTTTCTACACAGCAGGCCGCAGGGAATGCTTGACATGCGGGCTTTGTTGTGAAGAATGACCGAAGGACGGAATCGGGGTCCTGCAGCCCCGGGGCGGAACGGGCGAGGAAAGGAGATCGCGCACATGAACCGGAGAGCGTTCTTTGCGTGGGTTCTGGTGGGGGCGGGAGCCGCCGGCTTGGCCGCCTCGGGCCTGGGATGCTATCTGCCGGAGTCCCCCAAGCACATGCCGCTCCAGTTCAGCGCCCAGTGTCCCGTCTGCGGCAAGCAGATGGAGGAAGGGGCGTACTGCATGGAATGCAACTCCATCGCCACCGCCACCGGGGAGTACGAGTGCCCGACCTGCGAGGAAGTGGTCCGGATGGGCACCTACTGCTATGCCGGAAACGCGTTCCACTTCGGGCCGTCGGCGCCGACGTGTCCGAAATGCGGTAAGCCGAAGGGCCAGTGGTGCGAGACGTGCCAGCGCTATTCCGGCCTGGAGAACGTGACCTACTGCCCGAAGTGCGAAATGCCCTACCCCGCCACGGGCACGCCCTGCCCGAGGTGCGAACCTGAAACGAAGGACGCCGAGACGCCGTAGCGGCCCGGCCGCTAGAGAAGCGCGATGATCTCCTGCGAGCGCCGCAGCCGGCGGACCGCGAACTTCCTGAGGGCGATCCACTTCGACCGCCCGGAATGGACCCCCTGCCACATCTCCTTCCTCCCCGCAGCGTGGATGAAATACCGCGAGAACCTGGAGGCGCTGTGTCTGGAGCATCCGCGCGTGTTCCCCGGCTTCCGCAAGGGCGGGTGCGACTTCGATGCGGTGGGCGACCCCTTGTATGAAGAGGGACGGGTCACGGACGCGTGGGGCTGCGTGTGGGAGAACCGCCAGCGCGGCCTGGCGGGGGCGCCGGTGACGGCGCCGCTGGCGGACTGGTCGGCCCTGGAGTCGTATCAGCCGCCGGACCCCCTGCGGGACGACCAGTTCGGTCCGCGCCGGCCGTGGGACGTGGTGGCTAAGGATTTCGCGGAGGCGCGGGCGCGCGGCGACCTGGCCGCCGGGGGTCTCGACCACGGGTTTATGTATATGCGCCTCTATTACCTTCGCGGCTTCGACAACTTCATGCTGGACCTCGCCGTCGCAGAGCCGCGCCTCGCGCGCCTCATTCGCATGGTGGAGGGGCGCAACGAGGCAGTCATCCGCGCCTTTCTCGAAGCGGGGGCGGAGATCCTCTACTTCGGCGACGACCTGGGTCTCCAGCGGTCGCTCCCGATCAGCCCCGCCATGTGGCGCACCTACATCAAGCCCTCCTACGCCCGCCTGCTCGGACTGTGCACCAAAAAGAACGCGATCGTGTACCTCCACTCCGACGGACACATCCTGGAGATCATCCCGGACCTGGTGGAAACGGGCGTGAAGGTCCTGAACCCGCAGATTCGGGCGAACGGCCTCGAGGGACTCCGGCGCGCGGCGAGGGGGAAGGTGTGTCTGGAGCAAGACCTGGACCGGCAACTCTTTCCGTTCGCCACGCCTCCTGAGATCGAGAACCACGTCGGCGAGGTGTTCGAGGGACTCTATCAGCCGGAGGGGGGCCTGATGCTGCTCGCGGAGTGCGGCCCGGACGTGCCGCTCCAGAACATCCACGCCATCTGCCGAGCATTCGAGCGGCTGTGCAACCTGCCGGAAGCCTGACCCCAAAGGCTTGCCAAACCTCAATCAGCACGGTAGAAGAGATGTTCTGAGCCCGGCAGGGCACTGCTGAGTCGGTCGAGGAGAGAAACCCATGGCGAAAAAGTATAGAATCGCGGTCATCGGCGGCGACGGCACCGGGCCGGAGGTCCTCAGGGAGGGCCTGAAAATCCTCGCGGCCGCCGCCAAGGTCGGCGGGTTCGCGTACGAGACCCGGGACTTCGATTTCAGCGGCCGGCGATACCTCGCGCGCGGCGGCGACGCCGCCAAGCCCACCATCCCCGTCATCACCGACGAGGAAATCGCGGAACTGAAAACCTTCGACGCCATCTACCTGGGCGCGGTCGGCGACCCGAACGTCGCGCCGGGCATCCTGGAGAAGGGCCTGCTCCTGAGGCTCCGGTTCGAACTGGACCAGTACATCAACCTTCGGCCGGTAAAGTTGTATCCGGGGGTGCCCTGCCCCCTGGCAGGCAAGGGCCCCGAGGACGTGGACTTCACCATCGTCCGCGAGAACACCGAGGGCCTCTACACCGGGATGGGAGGCATCCAGTACAAGGGCACGCCCCACGAAGTCGCCACCCAGATTATGTGCAACACGCGCCACGGCGTGGAGCGCTGCATCCGCTACGCCTACGACTTCTGCCGCCGACGCAACCGCAGGAAAATGCTCACCCTCGTTTACAAAACGAACGTCCTGACGTACACGGGCGACCTGTGGCACCGCACGTTCCTGGAGGTCGGCGAGGAATATCCCGACATCCAGAAGGACTACAACCACGTCGACGCCTGCTGCATGTGGATGATCAAGAACCCCGAGTACTACGACGTCCTCGTCACGAGCAACATGTTCGGCGACATCATCACGGACCTCGGGGCGATGATCCAGGGCGGCATGGGCATCGCAGCGGGCGGCAACATCAACCCCGAGGGTCTCTCGATGTTCGAGCCGATCGGCGGCTCGGCCCCCAAGTACACAGGCCAAGGCAAGATCAACCCCTTGGCGGCCATCGGCGCGCTGGCCATGCTCCTCAGGGAAATC
>DATKUU010000053.1:0-16055 GCA_035530455.1 Phycisphaerae bacterium
ACCCGTGCCGTGCGCGTTAATATGGTCCACGGTGTCCGCCTCGGCCGAGGCGTCCTTGAGCATCTGCTGCATGGCGTAGGCGGCGCCGCGCCCTTCGGGGTCCGGCTGGACGATGTGCGTTCCGTCGCCGCTCATCCCGAAACCGAGGAGTTCGGCATAGATTTTGGCGCCGCGGCGTTTGGCGTGCTGATACTCTTCGAGGACCAGGATGCCGGCGCCCTCGGCCAGGACGAAACCGTCGCGGTCGCGGTCGAACGGTCGGCTGGCGCGCTGGGGTTCGGCGTTGCGGGTCGAGAGGGCCCGGTTCGCGCAGAAGCCCGCGAGGCCCATCGGCGTCAGGGCCGCTTCCGCGCCGCCGGCGATCATCACGTCGGCCTCGTCGGCCTGGATGACCCAGAACGCCTGGCCGATGGCGTTCGAGGCCGAGGCGCAGGCGTTGGCGACGCCGGCGTTCGGACCCTTCACGCGGTACAGAATACTGATTTGCCCTGCGGCGGCGTTGATCATCAGTTTCGGGACCATGTACGGCGAGACTTTGGTGGGTCCGCGTTCGACGAGCCTCTTGTGCTGGGCCTCGAACTCCGCCAGGCCCCCGATGCCGCTCCCGACCATCACGCCCACGCGGAACGGGTCCTCGACCTTTGCCAGGTCCAGGCCCGAGTCCCTGACGGCCTGGACGGCGGCGCCGACGGCCATCTGGCTGAAGCGGTCGAGGTGGCGTGCTTCGTGGCGCGGCAGGTAGGTTTCGGGGTCGAAGTCCTTGACTTCGCCGCCGATCTGCACGGGGTAGGCGGAGACGTCGAAGCGTTCGATGCGGCTGATGCCGGACTGGCCCCCCAGCAGCCGCTTCCAGAATTGCTCCACGTCCGACGCCAGGCCGGTCACGAGACCCAGACCTGTCACGACGACGCGTCTGGCCATCGGTTACAGGTGCGCCTCCACGTAGTCAATGGCCTGGCCGACGGTCTGAATCTTCTCGGCGTCCTCTTGGGGGACGTCAATGTCGAACTCGTCCTCGATCTCCATGACGATTTCGACGGTGTCGAGGCTGTCCGCCCCCAGGTCGTTGATGAAGGACGTTGTCCGCGTGATCTGGGCCTTGTCGGCCCCGAGTTGCTCGGCGACAATCTCGATGATCCGCTGGCCGACGTCGCTGACCTTGCCCGATCCCTTTCCGGCCTTCTTTTCCTGGTCCGCCATAGGTGACGCCTCCTCTAGTCTTCTCGGGTCAACGCCTCATCCCGGCAGGGGGCTTCCGGTCCGGCCCGCCCTTCTGGTCCGGGGAGCAGTCTAGCGGCCGGCTCGCCCGCTTGCAACGCCTTTTCCGCCCCCTCCGACGCTACATCGCCATCCCGCCGTCCACCGCCAGCACCTGGCCCGTCACGTATTTGGCGGCATCGCCGGCCAGGAACACTACCGCCGACGCCACGTCCTCCGCCAGGCCCATCTTCCCCAGCGGAATCATCGAAAGCGCCCGCTCCTTCGCCTTCTGGGGCAGGACCTGTGTCATCTTCGTGTCTATGAAGCCGGGGGCAACGGCGTTGCAGCAGACGTTCCGCCCCGCCAGTTCCCGCGCGACGGTCTTGGTGAACCCCACGACGCCCGCCTTCGACGCCGAGTAGTTCGCCTGGCCCGGGTTCCCCACGAGCCCAGAGACGCTCGCCAGGTTCACGATCCGCCCCGACCGCTGGCGGATCATGTACCTGGCCGCGTGCTTCGTCACCAGGAACGTCCCCTTCAGGTTCACCTTCATCACGAGGTCCCACGCCTCCTCGGTCATCCTCAGGAGCAGGTCGTCCCGCGTAATGCCGGCGTTGTTCACCAGGACGTCAATCGAGCCGGCCTTCTCGGCCACCTCGTCCATCATCTTCTCGACAGCCGCCTCGTCGGTCACGTCGAGGGCATAGGTAAGCGTCTCGCCGCCGAGTTCGGCCGCGGCCTTCGCCAGGTCCTCCGCCAGGACGTCCACCAGCACCAGGCGCGCGCCCCCCGCCCTCAGTTGCCGAGCAATCTCCAGGCCGATCCCCCTCGCCGCACCCGTCACGATCGCCGTCTTGCCTTCAAATCCCATGTCACGCCTCCGTCCCTGCCAGAGCCCGAATTTCTTCGACCGTTCCATCTGGGTGGCACTGGCGGCTTGTCCGCCAGTGCACGGGCAGGCAAGTTTACCCGCCGTGGCGGGCTGCCCGTGCCACCCGTCTTGTTACAGGCTCTGAATCTCTTCGACGGTTCCGATCGTCCGGGCGCTTCGGCCGAGTTTCCGGTCAATGCGCTTCAGGAGCCCCGTCAGCACCCGCCCCGGGCCGACCTCCAGGAACGTATCGAACCCGTCGGCGATGAGCCGCTCGATGCCCTGCTGCCATCGCACCGCCCCGTCCACCTGCCGCTCGAGGAGGTCCGCCGCCGCTCGGGGACCGGGATAAAAATCGCCCGTTACGTTCGCCACCACGGGGAATTCGAAGGCCCGGACCTGGAGCGCCTCGAGCGCCGGCGCGAGTTTCTCGCGGGCCCCGCTCATCAGCGGCGAATGGAACGCCCCGGCCACCGCCAGCGGCACCGCCCGCTGGGCGCCCAGGCTCTCGGCAATCTCGGCCGCCTTCGCACACGCCGGCCGCTCGCCGCTCGCCACCACCTGGCCCGGACAGTTGTAATTGGCGGGCCAGATTCTACCGGCCGCGCGGGCGGCCTGGCAAATCTTTTCCGCGCCGCCGGAGTCCACCCCCAGGAGCGACACCATCCCGCCGGGGGCGGCGTCGCAGGCCTCCTGCATGTATCGCCCCCTGAGGTGCGTCAGGCGGACCGCCTCGTCAAACCCGATCGCCCCCGCCGCCGCAAGGGCCGTGTATTCCCCCAGGCTGAGGCCCGCCGCCCCGTCCACGTTCAGACGCTTGCCCGCCTCCGTCGTCCGAAGGGCCGCCAGCACCGCCAGACTCGTCACAAGAATGGCCGGCTGGCTGATGTCCGTGGCCGTCAGACGCTCCTCCGGCCCCTCAAAGCAAATCGTCGAGAGCGCAAAACCGAGGACCTCGTCGGCCCGGTCGTAGAGCGCCCGCGCCTCGGGGAACGCCTCGGCCACATCGCGCCCCATGCCGACCGCTTGCGCCCCCTGGCCGGGAAACAATAGCGCCGTCTTGGCCATGCGCGCCTCGCTTCTAAACAGGGACTAATGCTTGACCACGGCGGCGGCCCAGGTCAGCCCGCCACGGGGCGCGCGTGGGCGATTTCGTGCCGACCGATCGGCCGGACCTGCGCACGCTCCAGCGTCACCACTGCCACCGTCTCGCCGTCCAGCGTGGCGAACTCGACTTCATACCCGCGCCCGCCCTCGTGCACCAGGACGACCGTGCCCACATCCCCAGCGCGCAGGCCGCGCTCCGGCAGATCCTCCGCCAAAACCACCAAGTCATGCTCTTTCATCGTCAGGCCCCTTCCTTGCAAGGATAAGCCGTCACGAGCCGCGGCGCCCCCTCGCCCTTGCGCACAAACCACACGACGCGCACGCGCGGGTTCCGGCCGTCCGGAGTCTCTAGCGGTCCCTCTATAGTATACTTCACCCCAAAGCGAGATTCCTCTGTGGCCGCAACCTCATGACTCGCCGCATGCCGAACGAGGGCTTCCACCAGTTCCTCCCATGCTCCCGGCGCGAAGCCATACCCGCAGAAAAAGATCGCCTTGGCGCGACCCGTCGGATGCGTTTCCGAAAGCAGGTAGGAGGTGATCTTGTCCTTCGGAACCACCGCATGGACCAAGCCCGGCATCTTCATGCGCTCGCCCCCATCCGAAACTGCTTGCCGCCGGCGACGCCCTCCGCAGGCGCCTTCGTTACTCCGTCACTGCGTTACTCCGTCACTGCCTTCAGTGCTTGACCACGGCGGCGGCCCAGGTCAGGCCCCCGCCGAACGCCACCAGGATCGCCACGTCGCCGGGGCCCAGCAAGCCCTGCTCTCGGGCCTCGTGATAGGCCATGGCGCAACTAGCGCCGCCCGTGTTCCCATACTTTTCGATATTCAGGAACACCTTCTCGGGCGGGAAGCCCATGCGGCTCGTGGAGGCGTCAATGATGCGCGTATTGACCTGGTGCGGGACCACCAGGCACACGTCGGCTGCCGTCAGGCGGCACGCCTTCAGGCACTCCTCGATGAGTTCCTGCATTTTCACGACGGCGAAGCGGAAGACCTCCCGCCCGCGGATCTGCATGTAGTGGCCGCGCGATTCCACCGTCTCGTGCGAGGCCGGGCGGCGCGACCCGCCCGCCGGCAGGAGCATCATCTCGCCGCCCGACCCGTCTGCATAAAGAGTTGTATATAAAATACCTGTATCGGGCTCGTCGGAGGCCTGGACAACGGCGGCCCCCGCCCCGTCGCCGAAAAGAACGCAGGACGAGCGGTCCTCATAGTCGGTGATCTTCGAGAGCGTCTCGGCGGCCACCACGAGGACGTTCTTCGCCTGGCCGGCCAGGATATTCGCCCGCGCCTGGGCCAGCGCGTAAATGTTGCCGCAGCACGCCGCCGTCAAATCATACGCCGCCGCACGCTTGCACCCCAGGCGGTCCTGAACCCAGCACGCCGTCGCCGGCAGGACGTTGTCGGGCGTGATCGTCGCGCAGATGACGAGGTCCACGTCTTCCGGCGCAAGGCCGGCGTCCGCCAGGGCCTGCCGGCCGGCCTCGACCGCCAGGTCGCTGGTGGCCTGGTCGTGCTCGGCGATTCTGCGCTCGCGCATGCCCGTGCGCTGGAGGATCCACTCGCCGCTGGTTTCGACGAGGCGCGCAAAATCCTCATTGGTCATCACGCGCTCGGGCACGCTCATCCCCGTGCCGACGATGCGCGCGCTGGAGGCGGTCACGAATCCGGCCCCTTCAGTTGCGCAAGGGCTTCGACGATCTCCCGGTTGATTCCCGTCCGCGCGTACGTCCCGGCAGCGCGGAAAGCGTTCGTGACGGCCCGGGCCTTCGAGTTGCCGTGGCAGATAATCACCACGCCGTCCACCCCCAGGAGCGGCGCCCCGCCGTACTCCGCCGAATCGTGGCGACGCGCCAGGTCCGCCAGCGCCGGGCCCAGTTTCGCCGTCACATCTGCATCGAGGGTCTTCAATTCCTCGCGCAGCGAAAGGAACGTGCTCTCGGCCATCGCCTCGACACACTTCAGGACGATGTTTCCGACGAACCCGTCGCAGACGACGACGTCGAACCGGCCGTTGAAAAGGTCCCGCCCCTCCGCGTTGCCGTGGTAATTGAGCGGCGAGGCCTCCAACAGGTCTCCCGCCTCGCGCGCCAGGTCGTTGCCCTTCTCGCTTTCCTCGCCGATCGAAAGGATCCCCACGCGCGGATTCTCAATCGCGAACATCTTCCGCGCGTACAGGCTGGCCATCAGACCGTACTGCGCCAGATGCACCGGCCGGCAATCCACGTTCGCCCCGACGTCAATCAGCACCACCGGGCCGTGGTACGTCGGCAGGACGATGCTGATGCCGGGCCGGCGGACGCCCGGCAGGCGCTTGACGATCATGTGCGCCGCCGCCACGAACGCACCCGTGTTGCCCGCGCTGACGACCGCGTCGGCCTCGTGCCGCGCCACCAGTTCCATCGCCCGACGCATCGAGGAGTCGGTCTTTCGGCGGATGGCCTCGACGGGCGGCTCGGCCATGCCCACCACCTGGGAGGCGTGGACGATCCGCATCCGCTCCTCGCCCGCCCCCGCGGCCGACAGTTCCGACCGGATCGCCGACTCCTCCCCCACCAGGACGATCTGGTCCTCGGGGAGGGCGTCGCGGGCGGCCAAGGCCCCGCGGACAATCTCCCGCGGCGCATAGTCCCCGCCCATCGCGTCAATCGCCAGACGCACCCGCTATTTCTCCTCTTCGATCGCCACCACCTGCCGACCCCGGTACCACCCGCAGTTGCCGCACACCGCGTGCGGCAGCGTTGCGTGACCGCAGTGTTTACATACCACGGTCGCGACCGGCACCAGGGCGTGGTGCGAACGCCGTTTCCGTTTCCGCGCCTTCGAGGTCCGTCTTTTCGGGACCGGCATAGCCTCCTCCTCCGGCTCTAGCGCCCCAGGACCGGAGCCAGCCGCTTCGCTTGGACCGGCTCCAAAGAGGGGATAATCTAGCGACCGCCCCCGCTCCCGTCAATCCTAAACGCCCGGCGGAGGCCAAAAACCCCAAAAAACCCATCTGAAAGGCCCTTAGAGGGCCTCCCGGCTACTTCAGTTGCCCACGCACGAGGTCCGGCACCCGCGCCAGGGCCTCCGGGAGCCGGCCGGCGTCCTTGCCGCCCGCCTGGCCCATTTCCGGCCGGCCGCCGCCACCGCCACCCACCGCCTGGGCCACCTCGCGGACCAGGTTCCCCGCGTGGACGCCCCTGGCCACCAGGTCCTTGGTGGCTGCGGCCACGAGGTTCACTTTGCCGCCTTCGCAGCTGGCGAGGACGATGACGATGGAATCCCGCTTTCGGCGGAGGAGGTCGCAGGCCTCGCGGAGGGCGTTGGCATCCGCCCCCTCCACCTCGGCCGCCAGGACCGCCGCGCCCTCGACGTCGTGAATCTTCCCCAGCAGTTCGTCCAGGCCGCCGCCCTTCGACACGCTCCGCGCCTTCGCCAGGTCCGACTTCAGGTCGCGGATTTGTTTCTGGAGGCTCTCAATCCGGGCGGGAAGCGCTTCGGGCGCGGCCTTCAGCATCCGGCAGACCTCGGCCAGGCGGTCCTCTTCGCCGTGGAGATATTCGAGCGCGGCCGTTCCCACCACGGCCGTGATCCGCCTCACCCCCGCCGCCACCGACTCTTCGGCGGTGATTTTAAAGAGGCCGATCTCGGCGGCGCTCTCCAGATGCGTCCCGCCGCAGAGTTCCATCGAGAAGCCGCCGACCGAGACGACGCGGACCTCGTCGCCGTACTTCTCGCCGAAGAGGGCCATCGCCCCTTTCTGGCGGGCCTCCGCAAGCGCCATCGTGCGGACCTCGACAGGCTCGCCCGCCAGGATTCTTTCGTTCACCAGATGCTCGACTCTCCGGCGCTCCTCGGGCGCAAGGGCCGTCGGATGCGTAAAGTCGAACCGCACCCGCTCCGCCGACACCTCCGACCCCGCCTGGTGGACGTGATCGCCGAGCACCGTCCGAAGCGCCCACTGAAGAAGGTGCGTGGCTGTGTGATTGCGGGCCGTGGCGACCCTCCGCCCGGCGTCCACCGCCGCTCGGACCGTCGCCCGCCGCGCCAGTTTCCCCTTCCCCACCTTCACGAGGTGGACGATAAATCCATGGTCGAGGAACGTGTCGGCGACCTCGGCCTCGCCGCCGGTCCACTCCAATCGGCCGACGTCGCCCATCTGGCCTCCCGCCCGGGCGTAGAACGGCGTGCGGTCGAGCAGCACCTGGGCCTCGCATCCCGCCTCGGCGGCTTCGACCCACTCGTCGTCCACGAACACGGCCAGGATGCGGCCCTCGCTTTCGGTCGAGTCGTATCCGACGAAATCGGTCTCAAGGTTTTCGCGGCGCAGCCGGTCGAGCGCTTTCTCCGACAGGGCCTCGCGCTTAAAGACGATGGCCTCGTCGCCCATTTTCGACCCGGCCCGCGACTGGGCCCGCCGGGCCTCGAGCGCCCGCTCGAATCCCGGCCGGTCGAACGAAATGCCCTCCTCGCGCCAACGCTCCTCCATGAACTCCAACGGAATGCCGAACGTGTCGTAGAACTCGAACACGCGCTCGGTGGGCATCCGCCGCTCGCCCGCGGCGGCCTCGGCCGTCGCCTCCTCAAACTCGCGGACGCCGGGCGAATCCTCCAGGGCCGCGGCAAAGCGCTCCTCCTCGCCCCGCACCAGGTTCTCGATCGTCGTCCGCCGCTGCGCCAATTCCGGGTACGCCGCGCCCATCGTCCGCTCAACCGCCGGCACGAGCCCGAAGAGGAACGGTTCGGCGACGCCCAGCCGACGGCCGTCCAGCGACGCCCGCCGAATCAGCCGGCGCACCACGTAGCCCCGCCCATAGCGGTCCGGCAGGGCGCCGTCGGCAATGGCGAACGCCACCGCCCGGGTGTGCTCGGCAAGCCGGCGGAGGCGCCGGCTGTCGGCGTCGGACCCGCCGGGCTCGTACGATCGGCCGCAGCGCTCCGCCGCCGCCTGGACGATCGGCAGCATAACATCAATATCCAGCGCCGTCGCTGCACCCTGCATAATCGCCGCCATCCGCTCCAAACCCATCCCCGTATCAATATTCTTCGACGGCAGCGGGGCCAACTTGCCGTCGTCCTGCCGGTCGAACTGCTGGAGCACGAGGTTCCACACCTCGACGAAGCGGGCCGAATCGTTCTCGGGCGTCGTCTCGCCGCCGCGCTGGGGCTGCGTGTCCACCAGAATCTCCGTGCACGGTCCGCACGGTCCGTTCGGTCCCTTGGATGGGGCCGACTCCGGCCAGAAGTTCGCGTCCTCGCCGAACCGCCAGATGCGCTCCTTCGGCACGCCAACCAGGCGGTTCCAGATGTCGAACGTCTCCTCGTCCTTCTCGTAAATCGTGACGTGGAGGTGCTCAGGGCTCTGGCCCATCTCCTCGAGCATAAACTGCCAGGCCCACTGGCACGATTCCTTCTTGAAGTAGTCGCCGAACGAAAAGTTCCCGAGCATCTCGAAGAACGTCATGTGCCAGCGCGTGACGCCGACGTTCTCGAGGTCGCCCGTCCGCAGGCACTTCTGGCACGTGGCGGCGCGGGCGAGGCCGGCCGGCTTCAGGCCGAGGAACTGTTCCTTGAACTGGTTCATCCCCGCGCCGGTAAAAAGGAGCGTCGGGTCGTTGTGCGGAATGAGGGAATCCGAGGGGAGAATCCTGTGGCCGCGCTTCTCGAAGAACCGGAGGAAGCGCTGGCGGATTTCGTCGGTTTTCACAATGCGGCTCCTTGTGCCAGGCGCACCGCGCCCGCCGCCAGATAGGCCATGGTATCGGAAATCCGCCGATTTGCAAGCGCCCGGCGCGCCGAACAACACGCGCCGCGCAAGTTTACCCTGAGCGGCGCCGAAGAGCCCGGCGGCTAAACGTTTACGACCCGCGATCGCCGCGCGCGTTTAGCCGCCGCGCTTGCGCGGCGCGCGCCGTTGCGACCTTCGCGAGCGCCATCGCGCGTCACGGCGCGGGGTCGTCCGGGGGTTCCACCGGCGCGGGCGCGCCGGGCGAGGCCGGTACGCCGACGACCTTCGTCCCCATGCCGACCACACGGACCTCGACGGGCCCGTCGGCCCGGTCGGTGGCGCGGGCGAACTCGACGACACCGGCGACGTGCGCCTCGCCGACCGCGTCAATCACCATGCCGGGGACCATGCCCGCCTCGGCGGCGGGCGAGGCGTCGCGGACCTCGCGGACGAAGACGCCTGTCTGGTCGGCCGCCAGGCCGGTCTGCTCCGCCAGTTCCGGCGTCAGCGCCTCCAGCCTCATGCCGCGCCACCACAAATCCTCTTCGGCGCCCGCCAAAAGGGCGCTCGGGGCCGGCCGGCGCGCCACCGCGACGCGCACGGTTTCACGCTGGCCGTCGCGGAGGATTTCGAGTTCCACTTCCTCGCCGACGGGTGTGGCCTGGACGACCTGGATGACGTCGTCGGGGCCGCGGACCTGTTCGCCGGCGACGCGAAGGACGATGTCGCCCTGCCTCAGACCCGCCCGCGCCGCAGGCGTCTCGGGCAGGACGCTGGAGATGAACGCGCCGCGTCCGGCCTCGGCGTCGAACTCTTCGGCCTCGACGTCCGTCACGTCGTGAATCTCGATGCCGAGGAACCCATACACGATCTCCTCGCCGCGCTTCAGCCGTTCGATGATACCCTGCGTGCGCGGGGTGATGGGGACGGCGAATCCGACGCCTTCGCTGGTTCCACCGCGGCTGGAGATGACGGCATTGACGCCGACGACTCGGCCTTCGAGGTCCACGAGCGGCCCGCCGGAGTTGCCGGGATTGATCGCCGCGTCCGTCTGGATGAGGTTGCCGTAGTAGCGGTCCAGTTCGCGCCCGACGCCGGGGATGACGCGCCCCGTGGCGCTCACAATGCCGAAGGAGAGGCTGGCCTGGCCGTCACGTCCGAAGCCGAACGGGCTGCCCAGCGCGATGACGAACTGTCCGCGCGCAAGGCCGCCGGCGTCGCCCAGTTCGGCGGCGGGCAGATCCGTCGCCTCGATGTGGATGACGGCCAGGTCGCGCCGCGGGTCGGCCCCGACGGCGCGGGCGCGGTAATGCTTGCCGTCGGCCAGCGTGACGAGGATCTCCACCGCGTCGCGGACGACGTGCTCGCTCGTCAGGATGAACCCGTCGGAGGAGATAAGGAACCCCGAGCCGTTGCCCTGGGTCCGGAACGGCTCGCGCAGGCCACGGTCCTCGCGCCACTGGAAGTACTCGCGGAGGCGCTCGCGCAGTTCGTCGGGCAGCCAGTCGGGCACGCCGCCCTCGCGGTTCCAGAGGTCGGCGGTCACCTCGCGGACGACACCCAGGTTGACCACCGCCGGGCCGACGCGTTCGGCCGCACGCTGGATCGCCCGCTCGACGACGCGCGCAGCCTCGAGCGCCTCATCCGGCGCATCCGCCGGCTCCTCCGACAGAACGACCGCGGGCGCCGCAAGGACCGCCAGCGCCGCTGCAACCGGCCAACCGATCAGGCCCATCCATCGCCTCGAACGCATCGTCACTCGCCCTCGGGCGCTTCGGGCTCGGCGTCGTCGGCCGATTCGGCCTCGGTCTTGGCCGCCGCGCCGCCCGCCGCCGCCACACCCTTGGCGGCAATCACCTTCTCGCGCAACTCCGCCGCCAGGTCCGCGTTCTCCTCCAGGAACGTCCGGGCCGACTCGCGCCCCTGCCCCAGCCGCACCTCGCCGCACGAGATCCACGCCCCCTGCTTCTCCACCACGCCGGCCTCCACCGCCAGGTCCAGCAGGTCTCCCTCGTAACTGATGCCGCGGTCGAAGAGAATCTCGAACTCGGCGCTCTGGTACGGCGGGGCGACCTTGTTCTTGACGACCTTGGCGCGGGTCCGGCTGCCGACGACGCGCTCGCCGCTCTTAATCGCCTGGATGCGCCTCAGGTCAATCCGCGTGCTCGCGTAGAACTTCAGCGCCCGCCCGCCCGGCGTCGTCTCGGGGTTGCCGAACATGATCCCGATCTTCTCGCGGATCTGGTTCAGAAAGATAACGGCGGTCCGGCTTTTGGAGATCGAGCCGGTCAGTTTCCGCAACGCCTGGCTCATCAGCCGCGCCTGAAGGCCCATGTGCGTGTCGCCCATCTCGCCTTCGATTTCGGCGCGCGGCACGAGGGCGGCCACCGAGTCAATCACCACGATGTCCACGGCCCCGCTGCGCACAAGCAGGTCGCAGATTTCGAGGGCCTGTTCGCCCGTGTCCGGCTGGCTGACGAGCAGCGCCTCCAGGTCCACGCCGATCCTTTTGGCCCACGCGGCGTCGAAGGCGTGCTCGGCATCAATGAACGCCGCCACGCCCCCCGCCCGCTGCGCGTTCGCTATCACCGACAGCGCCAGCGTCGTCTTGCCCGACGCCTCCGGCCCGTAGAACTCGGCCACGCGGCCGCGCGGCAGACCCCGGCCGCCCAGCGCGATGTCGAGGCTCAGGCTCCCGGTGGGGATGCACGGCACGTCGGCCTGGCGCTCCGGGCTCAGCGTCATCAGCGCGCCCTTGCCGTACTGCTTCTCGATCTGCGCGACGACGCGCTCGAGCGTCGCCCGCCGCTCTTTGGCGCCCTCGATGTACTCGACCGCCCCCTTTTCCGATTTCTTCTTCTTCGCCATCGTCCGACTCCTTTGATTCGCCGGGAAGCCTTACGCCCTTCCCGCCGGCGCCGTGCCTTGCGACCCGACCATCATAGTCACACCGCTTCCCGCACGCAAACACCTGTAGCACACTCACTCCACTCTTTTCCCTCTGCGATCTCTGCGCCCTCTGCGTTGAACTACTCCTGCCCCAACGCCACCCGTGCAAGCGCCGTGTACGCGGGCCCCTCGGGCCCGAGATCGCTCTGAAACACCACCACCTCCGACGCCTCAAACTCCGGGCCGGTCCGCTCCGCCGATTCCGCGATCGCCGCGCTCAGCGCCTCCGATCCCGGCGCGCCGGGACTCCGCACACGCCCCAGCGTCAAATGCGGCGAATATGCCCGATCCTCCACCTTCTCCGCAAACGCCGCCGTCGCCTCCGCCATCCGCTTCTGCAATCGCTCGAGCGCCCCCGTCGGTTCCTCCACGGCCGTCCAGACGACCCGCGGCCTTCCTCGCGGCGGAAACTGGCCCGCACCTCCCACGCCGAGGCGAATCCGCCCCGCGCCCTCCGTCGCCCGGCGCACCGCTTCCGCCACCTCCCCCAACCGCTCCGCCGCCACTGCGCCCAGAAAGACGAGCGTCAGGTGAATGTTCTCCACGCGGACCCATCGCACCTCGCCGCCCGCGCGCGCAAGCGCCTCCTGCTGCGCCGCCAGATGCGCCCGCACCTCCTCCGGCAACTCAATCGCAACGAACGTCCGCACCCGCTCGCTCATCCGCACGCGCTCCCCTTCGGGTCGCGGCTAACCGTCTGCCGTTTCGTCATTTCAATCCGAAATCCGAAATCATTCCTTTATTCAACCCGCAGCATATCGCCATACTGCTTCATCCTCCCCTCAATCTCCTCCACTCGCAGCCTCTCCAGCCGCCGCAGACTGAAATCCTCCACTGTGAAACTCGCCACGACTGTCCCGTACGCCGTCGCCCGCCGTAGCGCGCCGAAATCCTGCCGCCCCTCGCGCGCCAGATACCCCATGATCCCGCCCGCGAACGAGTCGCCCGCGCCTGTCGGGTCGCGCACCACCGGACATGGAAACCCCGGCAGCGGACACACCAGCCGCCCCTCGGCGATGCTTTCCTGCGGCCCGTCGTGCGCAAGGACCAGCGCCCCGTGCTCGCCCTTCTTGACCACGACGAACCGCGGACCCATCCCGAGAATCTTCTCCCCCGCGCGAATCAGGTTCGCCTCGCCCGTCAGCATCCGCGCCTCCGCGTCGTTCAAGACGAGGCCGTCCACTTTCCCCAGAAGTTCCACGAGCGCGTCGCGAGCCGTCTCGATCCACAGGTTCATCGTGTCCGCCACCACCAGGTCCGGCTTCTCGACCTGCGCGAGGACCGCCATCTGCGTCACCGGGCTCCCGTTCGCGAGGAACACAAGGCTTGAATCGCGGTACGCCTCCGGCAACTTCGGCCGAAAGTCGCCGAACACGTTCAGGTGCACCTCATCCGTCCGCGCCTCGTTCATCGCCCCTTCGTACGAGCCGCGCCAACGGAACGTCTGCCCGCCCTCGACCACCTCCAGGCCGGCCGTATCAATCCGCCGCGCTTCGAGCACCTGGCGGAACGCGCCCGGAAAATCCTCCCCCACCACCCCCACCAGCCGCACCGGCGCAAAGAACGACGCCGCCACCGAGAAATACACCGCCGACCCGCCCAGCACGTCCTCCACCTTGCCGTGCGGAGTCCGGACCGAATCGAAGGCCACCGAACCGACCACGAGTAACGATTTCGCCATGTCCGTCCTTTCCTCAACCAATCGCCCGAGCATAGCCCGCCGGTGCTTAAAATCAAGCGCTTTGCCTTGCCGTTTGCCGTTCGCCGTTGAATCCGAAATCCGGAATCCGAAATCCGGAATCGAACCTTCCCTTGCCTCTCCTCGCCTCCCCTCGTACGATACCCCCTCCATGGCGGAACCCGAAAAAATCGAACGCCTCCTCGCCCATCCCGCCGCACGCCGTCTCTTCCGCTGGATGACACGCCAGGACTCCCGCGGCCGATCCTGGCTCGGACGATTCTTCGAAGCCTATGCCGATGGCTCTTTGCGCTGGTGGCAACCCGAGTTCGCCATCCCTTATGCTCTAACCGAATACGTCCGCCTTGCGACCGGCTCGTCGCACGAAACCTTCCGCCGACGCGTCTTCGGCAACCCCGCCGTCCGCCGCGGCCTCGTCGCCACCGTCCGCAGCGTCGGCCGATTGGGCCTCACTCAACCCCAACGCTTCGTCGCCCCCCTCATGGTCGTCTGGAACTTCACCCAGGCCTGCAACATGACCTGCAAACACTGTTACCAGGACGCGGGTCCCCGCCCGACGAAGTCGGGTGCGACCCTGAGCCAGTCGAAGGGCCGCCGCTCCGACGGTGAACTTTCGTTCGACGAGCAAAAACGCCTCGTCGCCGAACTCGCCTGCCGCGACGTCGCCATGATCGCCTTCTCCGGCGGCGAACCGCTCATGAGCCCCACCTTCCTCCCCATCGCTCGCTATGCCGCCGACCGCGGCATGCACCTCACCGTCGCGACCAATGGCACGCTGCTGACGCGCGACAAGGTCGCCGCGATGGTGGATGCGGGAATCCGCTACGCCGAAATCAGCCTCGACTCCACCGACCCCGCCCGCCACGACGCCTGGCGCGGAAGCCCCGGTTTCTGGGACCGCGCCGTCTCCGGCATCCGCACCGTCGTCGCCCATCCCGGCATCAAGTGCGGCGTCGCCATGACCGTCGCCCGCTGGAACCTCGCCGACCTTCGGCCGATGCTCGAGTGGTGCATCAAGGAGAGCGTGGACACTTTCTACGCCTTCAACTTTATCCCCACCGGCCGCGCCCGCGAGATTGCCGACCAGGACCTCTCCCCCGCCGAGCGCGAAACCATGCTCGCCACGCTCCAGGAGTATCTGGCCGGCGGACGCATCAGCATCATGTCGAGCGCGCCCCAATATGGACGGGCCTGCATGGAACTCGACCCTGGCGGCCCCGTCAATACCGGCCACTACGGCCACGGCGGCGGCCGGATGACCCGCGTCCTGGCCAAGTACGTCGGCGGATGCGGCGCAGGGCGGTGCTACATGGCCGTCCAGCCCGACGGCGAGGCGACGCCGTGCGTCTTCATGCCCATCCGCCTGGGGAATCTCAGAACCGATTCGTTCGAGACCGTCTGGAACCATCCTGTGATGGAGGTGCTTCGCGACCGCGACGACCGCACCGGACATTGCCGCATCTGCGACTATAAATATTACTGCGGCGGCTGCCGCGCACGGTCGTATGGCTATTTCCGCGATTTGCGCCGTAGCGACCCGGGTTGCAAGTTCAACACCACGGAGTGGGCCGACGTACGTCACAGTTAGCCGCCCCGCTTGCGGGGCGCGCGCCGTTTCCCCGCCGCGCCGGGTGGCACTGGCGGCTCGTCCGCCAGTGCGTTGTTCGCCGCCCCGCCTGTCGCCTGGAGCCGGTTGCCCATTTTTTACTGGACTTGGCCGCGTTTTGTGGTATACTACTCCTACGTGAAGGGAGGGCGCTATGGGTTTGCGCCCCCTTCATGGCGGACAACTTGGGGTACGGTGTGCAGGCACTATGGCCTCGGGGGAGGACCCCCCGGAGGCCCTTTTTGTTGGGTTTTCGGCTACGGAACGCTGAAATCGGCTTCGGAAGACATCTTCCGAAGGCTGGCCTGTTACATACAGGGGGGGGGTAGAGCACACGGCCTTGCGGTTCTGTTTGCCTCCTCGCCCGCCTGGGCAGCCGTGCTCTACTGGGACGGGCAGGGCACCTCGTGGGATAACAAGGTTAACTGGTCGGAGGCCGACAACGACAAGAACCCCAACCCCAAAAACCTGCCCGGGTCTTCCGACGACGTGGTTTTCAATATCTCCACCACCAATAGCGCCCAGACCGTCAATCTGGACGCCGCGCAAGCCGCCAACAGTCTGACCTTCCGTTCGACCGGTACGGTGGGCATTCAGACGGGCTCTGGGACCAACAATCTTACGCTTGGCACCGGCGGCATCACAGTCAACGCCGGCGCCGGCGCGGTCACGATCTCTAGCGCCGTGATCCTTGGCGCCGCCCAGACGTGGACGAACGACAGCAGCAACACCCTTGCCGTCAACCTCAATGTCACCACTAGCGCCAATCTCCTGACTATTGCCGGGGACGGCAATACGACCATTGATGGCGTCATTGACAGCGGGGCCGGCGGACTCACGAAGAACGGCAACAGCACCCTGACTCTGGGCAACGCCAACACCTACACCGGCAAGACCACCGTCAACGCC
>DATKUU010000054.1:0-4754 GCA_035530455.1 Phycisphaerae bacterium
AGAAGAATGGATGAACCATGCCGCATTGACGGCAAGGCGCCAACCATAGCCCGCAACAACCACAGCACCGTCAAGCCCGTGACGCTCATGGCCTTCCTGATAGCCCTCGCGTGCCCGGAGGGTGGAACCGTCCTTGACCCATTCGCGGGCAGCGGCACGACGGGATGTGCCGCCGTCCAGCTTGACCGGCACTACATACTCATCGAGCAGGACGCGGGTTACTGCGAGATCGCGCGGGCGCGGATCGCGGCGGCGGTGGCCGGGCGGCAGGCAAGGGCCGCGCAACCGGCGCTCGCCCTTGAGGCGCCGGGACCGTAGCGGGACACTGACAAAGGATGCGTATTGGAAAGGAGATCAGTATCACCATGAACTTCTTCATCCCTGAAATCTGGGTGGGCTTCATTGTCGGCGCCTTCGGAACGTTCCTGCTGCTCATGATCGCAGCGGCCATCGCGACCGCCCGTAAGAAGTGATCCGCTACCCCTTCACTTGACACTCTATGCCCTTTCGGGTATAAGCTACATCGGCACTAAGCGGTTTCGGCCGAAATCGCAGAACGAGGCTTACCCTGTCCTCTGTGCCCTTGGCAGACGGCCCGCCACCCGCGAGGCGGCGGAATCAAGGGAAACGCGACCTATAGGGAACGGTTGCACCGCAAGGTGACCGTTCCCTATTCGCATTTCCACCCCGCCCCCTGGCAGCGCGGGCCGTCTGCCGAACAAGAAGCGCCTTACACCATGGGTCACGGCTCCTGGGGGAGCCGTCGCCGTAGCCGCACCAAAGACGCGCAACCATGGTGCCCCAATGGCCGACCTCCGCGCGAATGTCTTCTACCTGGACGGCGGGACAGATGCCCGCGGGCTTGTCGCTGCGTCCTTGCCGGGCGAGGGCGGCGGCCCCGTCTGGCACCCCCTCATCCCCTTCGGCAAGTGGCACCACAAGAAGTACGGCAGCTTCGAGTTCACCGAGGCTGAGGCGGATGAGATGCTGGCGAGCTTCCGCGCGTACCCGCGCACCCCGAAGGGCATCCCTGTCAACGAGCGTGCCGACCACAGCAAGAACCCCGATGGCTCCTTCGCATGGCTCACCGACATGGAGATCCGCGATGGGGCCCTATGGGGGCAGATCGAGTACACGGACATGGGCGCCGCCGCTGTCTCCGGTGGTCGTCTCCCCTACATCTCCCCCCACTTCGTTGTGAATGGCGAGCCGAACGAGCAGCATGGTGGCAGCCGCAACTACATCTTCGCCGCGGCCCTCACGGACGAGCCATTCTTCGACCAGCCGGAACTTCGTGTGGCCGCGAGCTCATACGAACCTGTCCTCGACGTAGGCAGCAATGATGACGGTATTGACGCTGTTGACGATGCCGACGCGCATTCAGACGACGTTGGGCGCGGCGACGACGCGCCAGGAGGCATGACGATGACTGAGCAGATGGCACGAGACGCCGTGTTGGCCGCGATGGGCGAGGACGCAAAGATCACCGACGAGCAGTGGGCCGAGATGACGGCTGAGGTGGACCGGGAGGCCGAGGTTTCCTGGGCGACGTTCCTGGTGAGCTACCAGGTCCCCAGTGCCGAACCGCCCGCAAGCGATCCCCCTGCCGCAGATCCCCCCGCGGAGGACCCCTCTGATGCGGCTGCCCCTGAGCCGCCTGCCGAGGAGCCGGCCGAAGTCGTTACTACGATGAGCGCCCTGGCCCAGGCCGTGAACGACATCTCTGGGCGGCTGGACGCGATCGAGCCGGTCGCTAAGGAAGCCGTCGCCGTCGCCGCTTCCGCCGCCGGACGTTTCGCCGTTGCCGACCGCGAGGCCCTCAAGGGCGAGATCGCGGCCAGCAAGGGCTTCGGTGGCCCTAATGGAGACCGGGGCCTCGCCCCCTCCGCCGCCGGCGTCCTCGCCGATGTGATCGCGAACCCCTGCGCCGAGACGGCAAGCGCCCTTCGGGTTCACCTGAAGGACAACGACGGCTTCGCGACCTTCGCCACCGGCGAAGTTGCCGCGAGCGGCTCCGGCCCGCTTCCCGATGCCGGGACTGATGCCGATACCGCATGGCTCGCCACACAGGGGCTGCCGCAGGAAGACATGGACGCCGCCCGGGCCATCAAGGCCGCCGAGGGCTGCTCCATCTCCGACGCCCTGTCGAAGCATGTCGGTGGTCTGATCCGAAGCTAGAGACGTAACACCTATCGCCCCGGCGGCAATACGAGGTGAACGAGATGGCCTATAAGTATGTCAGTTCCGACTCGACACCGGATCGGTACACGAAGATCACAGGGGAGGACATCGCCGCCGGTGACATGGTGGCCATCGACCCGGTGGCTGATGTGGCCATGATCGCGAATGCCATAGTCGGCGCCAACCAACAGGCCCCGGCCTGTGGGATCGCGGAGACGGCGGTGGCCAGTGGTGGTTTCCTTGAGATCAAGCGCAGCGGCATCGTTGCCGGCTGCAGCGGTCTCACGCCTGGGCATCCCGTGTTCCTCGGCGAGACCGACGGCGCGGTGACGTCCACCGAACCCTCGACGACCGGAGACATCCAACAGGCGGTTGGCCAGGCGATGAACGCAACCACGTTCGCGCTCGGCATCGGCAGCGGAGACTACGCCGTAGCGGCGTAGACGTACCAATCTTTGGGGTCGCCCCCCGGCAGGAGGAGTCATAGTGGCCATCGTACCCGGCCCCCTGACTTCCGACGACGTACTTCCGCTGCAGACGATCATCGACAGGATGGTCTTCGAGCGGAACCAGGCTGACATGAACTGGCGCAGTGTTTTCTGCGATCCGACAATTGAGCTCTACGTCAGGGTCAAGCAGCACGCCATGCGGATGCGCCCCCATGGCTCCGACACCGCCACCCCTGACCTTCAGAAGAGCACCCACCAGACGATCACGCTGCCGACGCCGAAGAAGTACTCGGCTGCGGCCGGTGTGACGCAGGAGGCGCTTGAGCAGGGCGTCACGCGCGCCGAAGTCATGGACGACGTGAACGACCTGTTCGCCGCCGACACCGAGTTCCTGATCCAAAGCACGACGCGCGGCCTGCTTCTGGACGGCGGTTGGTGGGACACGACCGCGACGCCCCCGAACTGGGCGCAGAACACCTTCGCGGGCACCCATGAGCACTACCTCGCCTATAACCAGGCCGGGGTGCTGACGCTCGCGAACGTGGTCACGATGAAGCGCCACATCCAGGAGCATGGCTTCGGGATGGGCGGCGGGCTCCTGATGCTCATGAACGGCTCGAACGTCGCCGAGATCGAGAAGCTGCCTGAGCTGGCGACGGCGCCGGGGCCCATGTCCACGGGCGTCATGGACAGCCTCCAGGCGAACGGTATCGGCCCGGAGTTCCGGCTGAGTGGAGTCAACTTCGCGAAGACAGACTGGCTCCCCGAGAACTACGCGCTGATGGTGGACCTGAGCACGAAGCCGATGCTGTGGCGGAACCCGGCTGGTACGGCCTCCGACGGCGCGCTGCGCGACTACAGCGTGCAGCCTGACATCCGGTACGCCGGCGTCCGCCAGCTCACCCGGTATGGCGACAGCGCGAAGGTGCGCTACCGCAGCGCCGGCGTTGCCGTGTACCTCGGCAGCGGCACCTGGACGGATCCGACCATCACGCTTCAGACATCGTAGCATCGAGGAGCATTGCGATGAGCACGGTCTTTGGCGTGACGCAGTTGTGTGATGCAGCGAGCATCGCGGCTGACTCCACCGCTCATGCACAGACTGGTGCGAGTTGCCCCGTTTTTGAGGAGGGGGTCGTCATACTGACGGCGGCCTCCTCCGCGGCTGTGAACCTCTCCATCGCGCTCCAGGTGAGTGCGGATGGGACGACGTGGTACACCAGCTACGTGCATGACCTACAGGCGGCGCAGGCCCGGGACATCCAAGCTGCGGCCGTCGTCGTCGCCGGGGCGAGCCCTCTGAACGAGGCGGCGCTCCTCCTGAAGAACGCGGCCCCCTGGGTGCGCATCGTACCCACGAACAATGGGGCGGCGGCTGTGACGCTGACCGCGCAACTCATTACACGCTGAGGTGGACATGATGGCTGACACAGAGACAAAGGACGTAGCCGTTCTCGACAAGAGCCTGCTGCTCAAGGGCGGGGCGACGCCGCAGCCTCCAAATGCGGTTGTGAAGAAGGACCACACCGACGGCGGGTGGATGACGCTGGGTGAGGCCTGTACGCATCTGAAGGCCGAGGTGGCCCGGAACAAGAGCAAGAAGGCGCCCAGCTACGGGGCCAGTACGGTGAAGAGCGCGTTCTACGGCGAGGAGGCCTGCCGGCGGCTGATCGAGAAGCTGAAGAAGGTCAAGGTCAACTCGCCTGTCTGGAAGAAGATGCACAAGAACCCGGTCATCCTCTCCGTCGAGATCGCGAAGATGAAGGTGGAGGCCGGGTGGGATGAGTACGGGGCGGAGGAATCCATCCCGCTACTCGGGCTGGACGAGGGGGCCGATGACGACGAGTTTGCGTACCTGGACGAGGGGATTGACTCGGGCGGGGAGGATTCTGAGGAAGAGGAGCCGGGCGATGGCGACGTGGGAGCCGAGCAATAAGACGGGTAGGCGACGGCAACCCGCCGGGAAGACCTACCGAGGGAGGAAGCCATGGCCGGGGCCTACTGCACGTGGCAGGACGCATACGACCATCTCGACAAGAAGTCGTTCCCGGAGACCCCGGTAGGCGAGCTCACAAGCGAAGTGACAGAGGCGGCGAAGACGCTTGAGAGGCGCCTTCGCCGCTT
>DATKUU010000055.1:0-4504 GCA_035530455.1 Phycisphaerae bacterium
GCCGGCAGCCGGGCGTGCTTCACGGACGATTCGGCCGGCTCGGCCGACACCCTCCGGGCGAATTCCTCGCCCTGCGGAAAGGCCCTGATCGACGCCGGCTACGCCGCCGCCCTGGGCAGCTCCGAGACAGCAGACACCTTCGATGCCGACAGCTTCTTTGAAATGCTCCGAATCGGCGGGACGCTGGCCGAGGCCTTCGCCGTCGCCATCGCGAAGCTCGACTATACCTCCGTCGCCGTGGGCGTGCCGTTCATGACGGCCGCCTTCCAGCAGGGAGGCTACAACATCTACCGCGGCGTGGGCGGTGCCGACTCGATCGACTACGCCCAGGCCGTGGCCCACGCGCGGGCCGGCGTGGACGAGGCCGACCTGGTCGGCCTGGGCCACGTCGCGGGCGAAGACTACTACTACGGCATCCGGGCCGTCTCGGATGCCGGCGTCGAGGAGGCCAACACGACCCGCTGCGTGCGGGCCCAGGTCACCGCCGGCGGGGAGCTCGTGGGCCCCCCGCCCAATCGCATCCTCTCGGCCCGGGCCTCTCCCGTCGCCGCCGGCAAGGTTTGGCTGGACTGCTTCTACTCGGCCACGGCCGAGGCCGGCAAGGCGACCGCCATTCAGGTGGCCCTGGAGGCCCCCGACGGCCAGGCCGACTGGGGCTCCCTGGTGGACACGATCGCCATCCCCGGCACCTGGCGGATCCGGCAGGCGCTCAGCCCCACGTTCGATCACGGCCAGCGGGTGCGGCTGCACCTGCGGGCGGTGACCGCCGCGGGCACGCCCGGGCCCGTGTTGCGAGTGCCGGCGGTAACGGCCGATGCCGTGGGCCCGCCGGCCGTGGACTACGTGGAGGCCGAACAGGCGTAGGGCGGGGCTACTGCCCCGCCAACAGGGTGAAAGGACAGAGAGATGGACGCGTGGTTCAAGATTTCGGTGGCGCTTTTCTGCGACGTGGCGTTGCTGGCCAGCCTGCTCCTGATCGGCGGCGAGCTGCTGGACCGCCGCCGCCGCCGCTGAGCGCCCCGGCATTCGTGACGGACGTGACGTGATGTACGTGACGTGACGTACGTGACGTGACTTGCTGACTTGTTGAATTGTGGAATTGATTCACGATGGACGCTTCCGAAAAGAACATCCAGGCGCTGCTCCAGCGGACCCGGCCGGACGCCCTGGGGCCGCAGTACAACCGGCAGCCGGCCGGCCGCCCGCCGGTCCCGCCGGCCGGCGTCGAGACCATGTGGTGTAGGATCGTTGACGGGAGGGACCACGGCGAGGACTTCCCCTATCCAGTGGCAGGTGTCTGCACCCCGGAGGGGGCCAGCTGCTGGTGGATCGACGAGGTCAACCCGGTCACATACGAACCCTTCTACCCGTCGCGCACGCGCAACGCCGCCAACGAATACCAGTTCACGAAGGCCGAAGACTTCTACCGATTCTGGCCGGCGCCGATCGGACTGATCGTGCCGGTCCGTCGCTGGAAATGGGACGGGGGGTCCCCTTCCCTGTTGTGGGTGGCATTTGGGACGGCCCCCCCGTGCTGCCACGCAAAAGTGACGCAGATCAATGCGAGCGGGATCGTCACCCGGGTCGAATGGATGAACACGTACAATGCGGCCCTGGGCTACGGCCAGAACGTTTGGTTGCTCCACCTCGCTACCGGTCCCTGGCCCCCTCCGCCGACCGGCTACGTTTACTACCCCTATCCAAAGGTCGGGGACTGGATCATGGTCGCCTGCCCCAGCCCGGCTAGTTGGCCTGGTGGCGTCCCCCAGTGGGTGGACATGACGCCGCGGATCCCCCTGCACTCGCAGGCCAAGGTGGGCGCCTCGACTGAGCGGGACGTCAACGTGGACATCTCCGGGGGCGCCCCCGGCGTCCCCTGGATACTGGACACGGACACATGAGTTTTCGCAAAGGGAACAGTTAAGGAGAGCCAAGATGAGACGATGGAGCGTGTTTGCGATCTGTTGCCTGCTGCCCGTTGCCTGCTGCCTGCCGGCGGGCTGTACCACGGCGGCCCAGCGGAACTTCGCCGCCGCCGACGTTGCGGCGATCGGCAAGTACGTGGAGAAGGCCCAGCCGGCGATAGAGGCCTACTGCGACGCCCTGGCCGCCGGCGGCGAGGCCAATTCGGAAAAGGCCGAACAGCTCCGCCTGGACAGCCGGGCCCTGGCCGAATGCCTGATCGCCAACTGCCAGGCACGGCTGGACAGCCTGCGGACCGAGGACCAGGTGGTCGCCGCCGCCAGGACGGCCCTCGACGTGGCCAAGGCCGTCCTGGACGTCTTCGAAATGGAAGCGGCGGCGCCCGGCAAGGAGGCCGATGATGGCACGGGAAACCCAACTACTCAGCCCTGACGACCTGGCGGCGGCGCGGCTGGTCCGCGACGCACTCTCGGCCGCCCTGGACCAGGTAGAGGCCGGCAGGGTGAACGCCGACGAGCTGCCGGCGGTGCGGCTCCCCTTCGTCAGCGCCGTCCAGCACGAGCTGACCCTCTCCCCGGACGTGGCCGGGATCGTGGCCGAGTGCAAGGCCGCGCGCGAGGACTTGCAGGCCGAGACCGAGCGGGCCCGGATCGTGGCCGTGATCCTTCAGATCGGCTCCATGCTCGCCCCGCTGGTCTCTCCCCTGTCCCGGCTGCTGCCGGCCCTGAAGGTGCTCCTGATCGGTGCCATGCTTCTGTTGCAGAAGCATGCCCTCTGGTGCCTGGTGCCTGTTGCCTGGTGCCTGTTTGCCGGCTGCGCCCCGCCGCAGGTTTTCGGAAAAGCCGACGTGAACGTGCCGGTGAACGCCCCCGTGACTGCCCCGGTGACCGTGGCCGCCCCGAAGGTCGACGCCGACGTGGACGTGCCCGTACAGGCCAACGTCGGCCTCGTGCAGGCATCCCTGGGGGCCTCGGCGCCCACCAGCCAGCCGGCCTCGACTGATGCGGCACAGACGGCTGGCGGCGACGCCCGGCAGAACACGGTGACGGTGAACGTCTCCGGCTCGGCCTGGGCCCTGGTCGGCCTCGCGGGCGTCTTCGCGGTTGCCCTGGTCCTGTGGCTGCGATCGTCGGGCAAGCTCAAGGAGGCCCGCCAGGCCGCCCGCCAGGCGACGGCGATCGAGAAGACGGCGATGGGGGCCTTGAGCCTGAGCGAGAGCGGCCTGACTGCCGTGGCCAAGGCCATCAAGGAGATCGGCCCGGGCCCGGTGCGGGACTGCCTGCTGGCGAAGGTCGCCGGCGGGCTGGACGACGTCTCTCGGCACAGCCTGGATCGATTCCTCTGGGATCGCGGCCTGTACGTCGGCCGAGCCGACCAGGCCGCCGGAAATGAAGTGCCGGGCGCGGCGGGAGCAGCGACGCAGCCCGCAGCGTCCTGATGCGGGAACATCAGGACCTTTTACACGCCCGGCGGTCTACGGATGGACTGTTTGTAAGAGCGGCGACAAGGATGGTCAAGCTCGGTGAAGAGCCCGCTGCGCTGGCCCGGCGGCAAGGCCCGCCTGGCCGAGACGATTCTGGCCTACACGCCGGCCCACGACGCGTACGTCGAGACGTGCTGCGGCGGGGCGGCGGTCTTTTGGGCCAAGCCTCGCGAGATCTCCAAGGCCGAGGTCCTCAACGATGCCGACGGCGAGCTGATCAACTTCTACCAGGTCCTGCACAGGCATGGCCGCCGCCTGGTCGCCGACGTCGACGCCATGCCCTACGGCAGGGCATTGTTCGCCAGGGTGCTGAAGTCGGCCCCACGGGCTCCTTTCGCCCGGGCCGTCCGATTCTGGTACCTGAGCCGCGTGGCCTTTGGCGGCAGGAGGAGGAGGCCGACCTTTGGCGTAAACGCCTCCGGCCCGGCAAACGTCCTCCCGGCTCGCGTCCTCCGCGACCTGGAGGCTACCGTCGAGCGGCTTCGCGGGGTCCTGTTCGAGTCCCTGGACGTCCAGCGGATGATCGAGCTGTACGATCGCCCGACGACCTTCTTCTACGTCGATCCGCCCTTCCTGGGGCTTCACCAGGACTATGCCCGGCAGTTCCGCCAGGGAGATCATCGGCGACTCGCGAGCTCGCTCCGCGGTGCGTCGGGCGCGTGGCTGTTAAGCTACAACGACTGCGCCGAGGTGCGGGCCTTGTATCGAGGCCTTCCCCGCCGGCGCCTGGCAGTTCGATACACCATGCGGTCCAGGGGGTCGACGGTTGCGCGCGAGCTATTGATCAGCAACCGCCCTCTGCGGCGGCGAAGAGTGCAGCACAAATGACACCGGCCGATCGTGTTTTTGACCGACCGGAACGAGCTGTTTAACGCCAGCGGAACGGCCCGTTAAAAGATGCTCGAACAGGCCGTTGCGCTTGTTGTCTGCGCCGGCCGTTTCTCTCTCCCCTCTCCCCGGCGCCATTTTGGTTGCGCCAGCGCCATTTCGCTCTGCGCACTGTATCGGTGCAGGCGAAGACCAGCAGCGCCCCGCTCAGGTCGCCCTCTGCGTAGCCCCTGGCCAGGACCTCGGCCCCCGCGGGCACGGGCCTGCCGG
>DATKUU010000056.1:0-3344 GCA_035530455.1 Phycisphaerae bacterium
GGGTGCGGCCGAGGCGCCCGCCCCCGCGGCGTTCGACGAAGGCACGGGGGTCCAGGAGTACATTGCCCATGCCCTGGAGCACAACCCTCGTCTGGCGGCTGCACTGGCGGAATGGCAAGCGGCTCTGGAGCGCGCCCCGCAGGCCCGCACGCTGCCCGACCCCGTCCTCAGTTACCAGTTGGAAGCGATGAGCGACCGCCGGCAGCACCAGGTGATGGTGAGCCAGGCGCTGCCGTGGTTCGGCAAACTGGACCTGCGGGCCGGGGTGGCGGAGGCGGAGGCCGAGGCGGCGCAGCAGCGCTATGAGGCTGAGAAGTGGGCCGTCGTCCGCGAGGTCCAGGACGCGTACGTCGAGTACTACTACCTGGCGCGCGCCATCGCGGTAGTTCGCGAAAACCGCGACCTGATGAAGTACCTGGAAGAGGTGGTCCGGGCGCGGTACGCGGCGTCGGCGGCCGGCCATCCCGACGTCATCCGGGCCCAGGTGGAACTGGGGAAACTGGACGACGAACTGCGGACCCTGGCGGATTCGCGTTCGGCGTGGGCGGCGCGCCTGAACGCCGTGCTGAACCGTCCGGCCGAGGCGCCCCTCCCTTGGCCGCGCACGCTCGCGGAAGAGCCGATCGAGACATCGGACGGGCGGCTCCTGGAAATGCTGCGCCAGGGCAATCCGGAACTGAAGGCCCTCGATGCCGAGGTCGCGCGCCAGGAGCGCGCAATCCGCCTGGCTGAAAAGGACTACTGGCCCGACCTGATGCTGGGCGCCGGGTACATGCGCGAGCAGATGTCGGACGGCGGAGAAGGCGGCGTGATGGCGATGGTCGGCGCAACGCTGCCCATCTGGCGCGAGAAGTACGCGGCCGGCGTCCGCGAGGCCGAGCGGCAGCACGATGCGGCCGTCAAGCGCCGCGCGGACCGCGCGAACGCCCTGGCCGCCCAGGTGGCCGACGCCGCCTACCGCCTGCGCGACGCACGCCGCAAAATGGGCCTCTACGGCAACACCCTCCTGCCGAAAGGAAAAGAGTCGCTGAAGGCTACCGAGGCGGCGTTCCGCGCCGGCCGGGCGTCGTTCACCGACGTGGTGGACGCCGAGCGGGTGCTGCTGGAGTTTCAACTGTCTTACGAGCGGGCGCTGGCGGACCATGCCCAGCGCCTGGCGGAAGTGGAGATGCTGGTGGGCCGGCGGATCCCGCGCGCCGGCGAGGAAGCGCCCGCCGAACCCGGAGAACAAACCCGAGCAACCGAAAGGGGAAGTGCCATGAGGACGCTCTTGATTGCTGTGGCCGTTGTGGGTCTGGCGCTGGCGGCGGGGTGCCGCCAGAGCGAACCGACGCAGCCCGCCGCCGAAGGACCGGCGGGGCAGGCGATCGCCCAGAAAATCTGTCCCGTCATGGGCGAGCCGATTGACCCCGCCGTGTACACCGACTACGAGGGCCGGCGCATCTACTTCTGCTGCCAGGTCTGCAAGGCGGCGTTCGAGAAGGACCCCGCGAAGTACGTCGCCAAAGTGGACGAGGAGTTGAAGGCCGCCGGCGAGACGCCGCCCATGGAGATGCCGGCCGACATGCCCCACGAGCATCAATAAAGGTGTTCGGGCGAGACTCGCTGGAGCGCGATGAGGAGGAGAGTGCATGAGCGCGGAGAGCGGGCGTGCGGGGCGGACGATCCTGCGGTGGGTCGTGGTCGGTGCAGGCGTGATTGCGGCCTTCGCCGTCGGGTACATGGTGCGATGGGGCTGCGCGCCTGCGCAGCATCCTGCGGAGGCAACGCCCGGCCTGGAGACAGTCGCCCCTGCGCCAGCCGAGGCGCCGACCATCTGGACCTGCGCGATGCATCCGCAGATCCGCCAGCCGAAGCCCGGCCGATGCCCCATCTGCGGGATGAAACTCATCCCCGTCGAAACCGGCGCGGAAACGACGGCCGGCGGTGCGCCGCAATTGACCGTCTCCGAAGAGGCCGCGAAGTTGATGGAGGTCGAGACCGCCCCGGTCGAGCGGCGATTTGTCGAGGCCGAGGTCCGGATGGTCGGCAAGGTGGAGTACGACGAGACGCGCCTCGCCTACATCGCCGCGTGGGTGCCCGGCCGGCTCGACCGCCTCTTTGTGGACTACACGGGCGTGCCGGTCCGCAAGGGCGACCACCTGGTGGACCTCTACAGCCCGGAACTCCTGAGCGCCCAGGCGGAACTGCTCCAGGCTCTCCAGGCCGTCAAGGACCTGGAGGCAAGCGACGTGTCCATTGTGCGAGAGACGGCCCAGGCGATGGTTGAGGCCGTCCGCGAGAAGTTGCGCCTGTGGGGCCTCGCGGCCGAGCAGATCGCCCAGATTGAGAAGCGCGGGACGGCGTCGGACCACGTGACCATCTACGCGCCGATCGGCGGCATCGTCGTCCAGAAGAACGCCCTCGAAGGAATGTACGTGGACACCGGCACGCGCATCTACACCATCGCCGACCTCTCGGAGGTCTGGGTCAAACTCGACGCCTACGAGTCGGACCTGGCGTGGGTCCGCTACGGCCAGACGGTCGAGTTTGAGAGCGTCGCCTCGCCGGGGGAGACGTTCACCGGCACGATTGCGTTTATTGACCCGATTTTGGATGAGATGACGCGCACCGTCAAGGTCCGCGTGAACACGGCGAACCCGGACGGGAAACTGAAACCGGGCATGTTCGTCAAGGCGCTGGTCCGCTCGGAGGTCGCGACGGGCGGACGCGTCATGGCGCCGGACCTCGCCGGCAAATGGATCTGCCCGATGCACCCCGACGTCGTCAAGGACCAGGCCGGTGCGTGCGACAAGTGCGGCATGCCGCTCGTGACGACCGAATCGCTCGGCTACGTCGCCGCCGAGCCCACCGCCGCCGACAAGCCGCTCGTCATCCCCGCCACGGCACCGCTCATCACCGGCACGCGCGCGGTGGTGTACGTCGAGGTTCCCGGCGCGGCGAAACCCACCTTCGTGGGGCGCGAGGTCCTCCTCGGGCCGCGCGCGGGCCAGTGGTATCTGGTGCGCGAGGGTCTGGCGGAGGGCGAGCGCGTCGTCGTGCACGGCAACTTCAAGATTGACAGCGCCCTTCAGATTCAGGCCAAGCCCAGCATGATGAATCCGGAGGGCGGCGGGCCGGCCCCCGTCCACCAGCACGGCGGCGCCGCCGCGCCCGCCGGAGACCACGCCCATGAGTAGCGCCCCGCCCGAGCCGCCGACCGAACTGACGCCCGAGCAGCGGTCGCTCGTCGGCCGGCTGATCGGGTTCTGCCTGCGAAACAAACTGGTGGTCATTCTCCTGATGCTTTTCGTTGTGGGGGCGGGCATCCTCGTCGCCCCGTTCGACTGGGAGATCGCCGGTCT
>DATKUU010000057.1:0-5603 GCA_035530455.1 Phycisphaerae bacterium
TAGCCGCGCCTTCCGCTTGCGGCCCAGCCGCGCCTTCCGCTTGCAGCTTAGCCGCGCCTTCCGCTTGCGGCTTAGCATCCTTCCAATAGGTTACCGCCCCAATTCGCGCCCGCGGTTGCGGGCGGCTTTGACGGCTTCGGCGACGGTTTTTCGAAAGCCCCGGGCGTCGAAGGTGCGGAGGGCGGCCTCGGTCGTGCCGCCGGGACTTGTGACCTTGGCGCGCAGCGCCTCGGGCTCCTCGCCCGACTCGGCGAGGAGTTTTGCTGCGCCCTCGAACGTCACGCGCGCAAGTCTCCTCGCATCCTCTTCCGAGAGGCCGACTTCGACCGCCGCCGCCGCAAGGAGTTCCTCCAGGTAAAAGAAGTATGCGGGCCCGGAGCCGGAGACGGCGGTGACGGCGTCCATGAGCGTCTCGGGGACGCGGAGGGTTTCCGCGGCGGCGCCGAGCAGCCGCTCGGCCGCCGCCAGGTCGTCCTCGGTCGCCTTGGCGCCGGCGCAGACGGCCACGATCCCGCGGCCGACGAGGATCGGCGTATTCGGCATGGCGCGGACGACGCGCGTGCCCGTCGCTGTAATTTCCTCGATGTGGCGCGTCGAGACGCCCGCGCAGATGGAGACAACGAGCGACTCCGGCCCGAAGAGGCTGCCGACCGGCGCTAGCGCCTTGTCGAACTGCTGGGGCTTGACGGCCACGAGGACGACCGGCGCCTGCTCGACGACTTCCTCGTTGTTCTCGACGGCGCGGATGCCGAGGTCCTCCTGGAACAGGCGTCGGCGTGCGGGGTCGGGGTCGGCGGCGATCATCGCGCCGGGCGCGAGGAGTCCGGCCCGCAGAATGCCGCGCGCAATCGCCTCGGCCATGTTGCCGGCGCCGAGAAAACCGAGTTCCGTATCAGACATGCCACACCCTGGTCATTGTTGTTTGCCGTTATTTTTCTTTGGAGAGGATGCCTTCCTCCCGCCACATCGTCGTAAGGCGGTTCAGGTTGTCCGTCAGTCCGATGAGATTCTCAGTGAGCGTGGTCAACTTCAGGTGGAGTTCGTCGTCGGCGACAAGTTTGCCGAGGGTACCCTTGCCCTGACGGACGCCGTCCACAATGCCGTTGACTGCTGTGATCGTTTTCTGGGCCGCTTCGGCGTCGTTGCGGAGCTGTTCGACGAGGGCGCCGGCCTTCGCGCCGGTTTCCTTATAAACGTCGGCGGTTTCGCGGACGGCGGCGAGGGTTGCCGAGAGGTCGTCGGCGCTCTTCTGCGCACGGGCGAGCAGTTGGCCGAACCCGCTCTTCCGGTCCTTCAACTCGTCCTGGAGCGTCTTGGCGGTCGCCTGGAACTGCTTGACGGCGCTCGAGAGGTTCGCGGGTTTCTCTCCCGCCTCGACCTCCTCAATGGAGCGCGGGGCGACAAGTTCCTCCAGGCTCTTGCTCAAGGGCTCCAGGCGCTTCAAGGTCGCGATGCCTTCCCGCACGTCCTCCATGACGTCTTCGGGCAGGAGGCTGGGCGTCTTGATGATGCCCTCAATCCGCGCCGAGCCGTCCTTCGGCAGGCTCTCCGCCGACGGGCCGCGCGTCTGAAAGTCGAGGAAGATGTCGCCCATCGTCATCTGCTGGGCGATGAACTGGGCCTCCCGCGGAATATCCACGTCCTGGTCAATGCGCATGTGGACCCAGACGCCCGGGCGCTCGGGGAGGCTCGAGGTGACGTCCACCACGTCGCCCACCTCCATGCCGTCCTTGTGCACCCGCTTGCCGCCGCGCACGCCGATGCTGCTCGGCAAATGGCCGCGCATTTCGTACCGCGTGCGGACGAAGCGGGCCATGCCCCCGAACCAGATGACGAGGACGCCGAGGAGCACGAGGCCCCCGAGGACGAAGAGGCCCACGACAATGTGTTTGCGGTCGTTCATCGCTAGCGTTCCTTACCGGTTGATCGCGTCGGCCGACAAATTCGCATCGCCGCGTACGAACCGCTGCACGCGGACATCCGTGTTCGTGCGGATCTGGTCCGCCGTGCCGTCGGCGATGATTTGCCCTTCGTGGAGCATCACCAGCCGGTCGCCCACCTTGTAGGCGCTCGCCATATCGTGCGTCACCACGAGGCTCGTAGTCTGGAGTTCCCGCTGGCACCGGAGGATCATTTCGTTGATGGTGTCGGCCGTCACGGGGTCCAGGCCGGTGGTCGGCTCGTCGTAGAGGATGACCTCCGGGTCCATCGCAACCGCGCGGGCCAGGCCGACGCGTTTCTTCATCCCGCCCGAGAGTTCCTCGGGCAGGAGGTCCTCCGTCCCCTCCAGGTCCACGAGGGCGAGTTTCTCGCCAACGATGCGGTCAATCTGGGCCTCCGGCAGCAGGCGGTGCTCGCGCAGCGAGAACGCGACGTTTTCCTTCACCGAAAGGTAATCGAAAAGCGCCGCCCCCTGAAACACCATGCCGAAACGCATGCGGATCGGCGCCAGGTCGCGCTCCGCAAGGTCCGTCACGTCCGTGCCGCCCACCCAGATCCGCCCCCGGTCGGGCTTCAGCAGCCCCAGGATGAGTTTCAGCATGACGCTCTTGCCCACGCCGCTCGGGCCCAGGACAACCGTCGTGGCCGACCGGCGGAACTCGAGCGTCAGGTCCTTAAAGACGGTGTTCCCGCCGAACTCTTTCCACACGTTTTCCAGCCGGATGATCGGCTCGCCGGCGGCCGGCCGTTCGGTCTTCGTTTCATTCGGGCTCATAGAAATATCCCGGCGCGTCCCCAGATGAGGTCGTACAGGCCGTTGAGGAACAGCACGATGAAGAAGTCGAGCACGAGGATCGCCACGAAGGACGAGACGAACGCCTCCAGCGCCGCCATTCCCACGCCGTAGGCGCCCTGCCGGCTCTGGAACCCCTTGTAACAGGAAATCAGGGCGATGGCCGCCCCGAAAAACGTGCTCTTCAAGACCCCGCTGAAGATGTCGAAGTTCTCAATCACGTCGGCCGAGTGCATCCAGTACTCGTGCGTGTCCACGCCGTAACCCCACACCACCAGGTACCCGCCCAGGATGCCCACGAAGTCGCAATAAATCGTCAGGAACGGGATCATGAGGAAGGTGGCGATGAAACGCGGAACGACGAGGTGCTTGATGGGGTCGGACCCCATGGCCCGCAGGGCGTCAATCTGCTCGGTGACCTTCATGGTTCCGAGTTCGGCGGCGAGCGCCCCGCCGACCATTCCCGCGAGCATGATGCCCGCCAGGACAGGCCCGAGTTCCTTGACGACCGAGACGTTGATGACTGCGCCGACCCAGGACGCCCGCCCGATCGCATCGAACTGGTAATACGACTGGGCCGCCAGCACCATCCCCACGAACGCCCCCGTGATGATGACGACCGGCAGGCTCCGGACGCCCACCTGGTAGAGTTGCGGCCGGAGGAGCCGCCAACGCGTCGCGTCTGTCACGAGCCACCGGAACATCTGGCCCGCAAAAACGCCGAACCGCCCAAGACCCTCCACCTGGTCCGCGACGTAGAGCCCGACCCGCGAGATGGTCCGGACGAGAAACACGAGAGTCCTCCGCACCGGCACGCCCAGCCCAAGGGGCGCCTGCGGATTATCCTAAGTCGCTGCGCCCCCCGATGCAAGCCTTCCCCTTAGGTTTCGCCGCCCGCTTGCAGCACGGTACCACGGGAGGGTCTCGTTGCCTCAGGGCGCTGACGGTAATCCGGTGGGCGGGACGCCGCGACGGCCTTCACCTAATGCACCACGGCTTCAGCCCCCGTGCGGCTGTCCCGCGGCGTGTTCGCGTGGTTGACATGCTTGAGGAATGCCTCGACGCATCGCGGATCGAACTGGACCCCCGAGCACCGGACAAGTTCTTCCGCCGCCTCCTCGTGCGAAAGGGGCCGCCGATACGGCCGCGCGCTCGTCATCGCGTCGTACGCGTCCACCACCGCAATGATCCGCGCCTCCAGCGGAATGTTCTCCCCTCGCAGGCCCTCGGGATACCCCGACCCGTCCACCCGCTCGTGATGGTGCAGAATGACCGGGTGCGTCGGCTTCAGAAACCCCAGGTGCCGCACCAGGCTCACCCCGCGGGTCGGGTGTTCCCGCACGATCGCCCACTCCTCCGTCGTCAGCCGGCGCGGCGCGTGCAGGATCCGGTCGGGTATCGCCAACTTCCCGATGTCGTGCAACTCCGCCCCGCGCGAGAGCGTCTGAAGCTGCTCCACCTCCAGTCCCAGCCCCCGGCCGGTGGCCACCGCCCACGTCAGCACCCGCTCCGAGTGCCCATGCACATACGTGTCTTTCGCCTCCACCGTCGTCGCGAGCGTCTGAATCGTGTCGAAGTCCACACGCTCCAGTTCCAGCCGGTCCAATTGGTTCGACAGGCCGATCGCCGACGCCTCCGCAATGAACCCCAGGTCCGCCAGGTCCTGCTCCGAGAATCGGCCGCCCGGCTTGTCCGTCGCGTTCAGCACCCCCACCTGACGCTGGGCCGTCGTCATCGGCGCCGACATAATCGGGTACGTCACCGAACTGCCCCGGCCTGTCAGGCCCAGCGCCTGGCCGGGCGCGGCCGCCGCGCTTTCCTCCAGCACCACCGGACCGCCCTGCTCAAACACGCGACCGCAAATCCGTTCCCCGATCGGCACCGCCACTTGCTGCACCACCTCCGGCGCGATCCCGCGCGACGCCGCAATTCGCAGTTTACCTTCCTCCGGCAACATCAGGCTGACGCGCTTCGCCCCCAGCAACGTTTGCACGAACCCCACCGAAATGTCCGCCGCCTCCTCCACGCTCTTCGCCAACGCCAGACGCTTCACAAACTGGCACCGTTCCTCCGTGTGCCGATGGAGTTCCTCCAGACGCCCGAGATTCTGTACCAGGTCCCGCGTCTCATCCGAAATCGCCAACGCTATCCCCGCCACGCCCACCAGGCTGACCGCGATGATCGCCTTCGCCGCCATCGGATCCAGCCCCGACGCTAGCAGAAACGTCACCGCCACCAGGAGCCCCAACGCCAAACACGCCTGCAGCGTGCAATACGACCGGACGCTGGAGACCCCGCACCATCGGCACCGCGGCAAAAAGGTCGGACCCAAGCCCCGCGAAATCAGACAGCGGCGGCCCGCAGGAAGCGCGGACTCCGATGCGCCGGACGACCGGCGGAAGATTCCCAAACCCGCCTTCAACGCCGCATACGGAACCAACAGCAGCGAAAATCCCGTCGGCGCCGCCAGAAGCGCGATGATCCCCGCCGCCAGGACAGGCAGCCACCCCAACGGAATCCCCGCCAGGAGCATCCCGCCCCCGGCTCCCAAAAGGATGAGGCGCACCGCCTCTTCGAACTTGAGGATCCCCGACTCGCGGACGGTCTGCGGGACGTCCGTCCCGCGCCTCAGAAGACGTGCCGCCAACGCCCCGACCGTCAGGCGTTCGGATACCAGGGCGCCCGCCGAAAGCACCATCGCCGCCCACACGGGCGTCAGCCACCCGAGCAGGTAACCCACCACCGGCAACGCCCCGACCACAAAATAGTGTAACCCTTTCAAGCCCGTCGCACTCCATTCCCTCGCGCGGCCTGCTCCAGGCGGGACAATCGAGGTTTCGGCCTATGCTGGCATACAGAGTTTTCCCGT
>DATKUU010000058.1:0-2589 GCA_035530455.1 Phycisphaerae bacterium
CGACTGATAAAGACCGTGTGCGCCCGGGGGTGGACCGTCCGGCCCGCGATGGGGGATTGCCGTCGCGTCATCCGCCTCGGGGTTCTTATGTGACCGGAGGCGGGGGGACGGCGGCGGCCGGAGGCCTTGTGAGACGCACACGATCCAATACACTTCGCAGTACGGGCACCACGAGGCGACCTTCCACCCGCGGCGGCGGGGGCCCCTCGGCCCCGGGATCACGCCGTGGTGGCCGCCGGGGATCCGCCCGCCGCACTCGGGGCAGAATGCGAGGCGCCCGGCGGCGTTGGCGGCGTTGGCGGAGGCGCGGTTCACCACCGGGCCTCCCGCTTGTCGCCAAAGAAGGCGCCGAATCCCATCCATACAATGACATGTAGGAGGGCAGCGGGGCCGCCGAGGGGAAAACAGATCATCGCCAACCGGCGATCGCCCCGCGTCCACGACCATCCTTTGCGGCGCCAAAGCCGACGCGCAAGCAGGTAGGTCGGGACGGAGCACGCGGCCCAGGCGACGAACGACAGAACGGTCCAGAACATGGCGGTTCCTTTCCCGGTGCGGTCCTCCGGTTCAGACGTTCGGCATCACCGTCTCGCCCAGGGGATCGCCGTCGGCGCCGGCGAGGCCGGGGATCTCGGCGAGGATCCGGACGGCGGCCTGAGCGAGATATGAGGCGGCATCCGCCTCATCGGTCCGGCCGCCCGTGCAGAGCACGCGGGCCAGCCAAAATCCGAGAGCACCCAGGGCCTCGTCCACGCCCCGGATCGGCGCCCCCGGTGCCCAACCGCCGGGATCGCCCAACGCCTCGTCCAGCAACGATCGGCGCCGCTCCAGGCGGCCGGGTTCCGACTCGGGGATCCGCAGTTCGTCCGGCGCCGCCGGCCCGCGCATCGCCTCCAGGGCCGCGGTCGCGGCGATCGTGCGGACGTTGTACCGGACGAAGGCGTAGGTCCGGTGACACGGCGGCATCATCTGCATGGCGATGAGCGACCGGTGACACCGGGCCCACGTCTCGTACACGCTCCGGGGCGGCCGGTCCCAGGCGTTCGTCAATCGCAGGACGCCGCGGATCGCGGCCTCCATCCGATCGTCATCCCGATCCTCGGCAACGGGTGGTGCGGTTGTCATGGTTGTCGTCCTTTCTTTTTAGCGCAGAGACCGCCGAGAGGGCGGAGACCGCAGAGAACGGATGAACCGGGCAAAAACGGCGGGCGCTCCGGGCGCGCCCGCCTCATCCCCGCCATCGGGTCGGGAGGTTCGGCAAGGACCCCAAGCGTTGCCCGCGACATGGTCTTATACGTGTATGCCTTCACGCTCACGCCTTCAAACTGGTTTGCACAACGGCCGATACGGCGCAAGGCGCTGATAAGCAGACCAAGTTCACCGTGAATATTCCGTTTATGAAACGCCCTACTGGCGAGCCGAACTGCCAAGCCCTTTGCGTGTGGCTCAAGCAAGCCCCAGCCTATAGGTAGGTTGCCAACCCCCAGCAACCCCTTCGGCGTGGCATAATACCGATAGGCACCCATGCATAGGTCCGGAAGTTGCCGACACGCCTTTTTGAAATCAGCGCGAAAATCTGCGACGCTCGCCTTGCACTCAATAAGCGTCGTGGTTCCTCCGCAAAAACCGATGGCGTCCGGTTCCTCGGGGGCGTCCATCGCGGCCATTTCTGTAATGACAACACCGTGCTGGCGTCTGAGCCACGCTGCGGCGCGTTTAACGAGTTCCTCGTGCGTCACCTATCCGCTACTCCCTGTTTTTGCCGTTCGGACACCGGTACCAATGAAACATGGCTCGCGTAACGTCCGTCCATAACGCGAACTTAGCGCTGATCTGCCAAAAAACCAAGGCCACCAACAAAATAATTACAAGCCCAAAAACCACGTAGCCAAGGAACGCGGCTACCTGTCCAAGGCCCGTCACAGAATCTAGCCACTCAATCATAGCCCTCTCCTGCGTTGGATCCGTTTGGGCATGGTCACGCCTTTCTCCCCGTTCTCTCCGTCGTCTCCGCGTCCTCTCCGTCTCCTCTGCGTCCTCTGCGTTAAAATCTCACACCAAAACCTCACGCCACGGCCGTCTCGGCGGCCGGCGTCTCGGCACCCAATTCCCACGGCGGCACGGGGTGTTCCCATCGCGGCTCCAGGTCCACGAGTCGGGCGACGAAATCGAGTTCCGGCGCCGTGTAGGCGGCCTCGCGGCCGGCGGCCTCGACGATCTCGCGGCATCGCATCAGAATGCCCTTCACGTTGTGGAACCGGCCCGGCCGGTTCGCCACGTCCGCGAGGTACGACCATGCCGCGCGGTCGAGCGTCCCGTCGAACCCGAGGGTCCGAAGGATGGACGTGCCGACCGCCCGGACGTCGTCGATGGGGATCTTGCGGTCGCGGGCGAACCGGTAGACGGCCGCGCACCGGCCCAGGGTCTGCTCGGCCCCGTGCCGGTAGGCGTCGCGGCCCTTGAACCGCTCGTCCAGGAGGTCGGTGTCGGCCAGCACGAGGCCGATCCGCGCGGCCGGGTCGTCGTGGAGGTTCCGCAGCATGTCGAGGGCGTTCCCCCGCAGCGTCGTCGTCTCGTCGGCCAGGAGGA
>DATKUU010000059.1:0-12497 GCA_035530455.1 Phycisphaerae bacterium
CGCGAAATCATCCTCGCCGCCGGCGCCATTCCCGTTTGTCTTTGCGGCGGGTCGGCGAAGACGATTCCCCCGTCCGAGCGGCACCTCCCGGCCAACCTTTGCCCGCTCATCAAGTCCACCTACGGATACCACGTGGAGAAGCAGAACCCGTTCCTCGAGATGGCCGACCTCGTAGTGGCCGAGACGACGTGCGACGGCAAAAAAAAGATGTACGAACTCCTCGCTGCATCACGCCCGATGTACGTCCTCGAATTGCCTCAGAAACCGGACGAGCCCGACGCCTTCGACCACTGGCTCGGCGAACTCGAGCGCCTGAAGGCGGAACTGGAGCGCCGCTTCGCCGTCCGCATCACCGACGCGAGCCTCCGCGAGGCCGTCCGGACAATGAACCGCGAGCGCGAGCTTCGCCGAAGACTCGCCGAACTCATGAAAGCCGACGCCCCGCCCCTCACGGGGCGCGAACTCCTGGACTTCCGGAGTAGCATCCCCGTCATCCCGGCGGATATGGAGGCTTACCAGGAGGCCCTCCGGGTGCTTCCCGGCCGGGTTCCCCCGGGCGGGGCCGATTCCCCAGTCCGCGTCCTGATGACCGGCGTGCCGATGGCCCACGGCGCCGAACGGGTTCTGGAGATCATCGAAAAGGCGGGCGGCCTCGTCGTCGTGATGGAAAACTGCACGGGCCTCAAGCCCATCCTGGAAGACGTGGACGAGAAGGCCGACGACCCTTTGCGCGCCATCGCCGAGAAATACTTCCACCTGCCCTGCTCCGTCATGACGCCGAACGACCGACGCCTCGATTCCCTCCGCCGACTCGCGGAGGACTACCGCGCCCAATGCGTCATCGAACTCGTCTGGCAGGCGTGCCTGACCTACGACGTCGAATCCGGCCGCGTCAAACATCTGGCGGAGGAGGAACTCGGCATCCCGTACCTGCGGATCGAAACGGATTACTCGCCGTCCGACTCGGCCCGGATCGCCGTCCGTGTCGAAGCGCTTTACGAGACGGTGCGCGCCGGCGCACCCGGCTAGCGCCTCGTGTACGGAGGCGGGCAGCCGCGGTTCTTGGATTTGGCGCGGCTCCTCGCCCTTTTCGCCCCAGACGAAGGACTTGCAGGGAGGAAACACCTTGAAGAACAAACGCGACATCGGCCTGAAGGACGTCCAGGCCGTCTATGGCGGCCCCGAGGGCGACCTCTGGGAACTTATTATGGGCGAGCAGATCCATATCGGCGGCTTCACCTCCTCGATGGACCTGGCGGAAAAGGCCGGTATTGCCGCCGGCGCCGCGGGCGTCGACTTCTGCTGCTGCAACGGCGCCGGCATGCGGTTCCTCGTCCGCTTCCGCAATGTGAAGCAGATGACCGGCGTTGACGCGACCGAGACCGTGGTCGAGCGCGGCTGGGCGCGCGCCAAGGCCGAGGGACTCGACGACCGGATCCGGTTCGTCCTTGCCGACGTCTGCTCGAGCGGCCTGCCCGATGCAAGTGCCGACTTCGTCTGGGGCGAGGACGCCTGGTGTTACGTCGTGGATAAGCCCCGCCTCATCGCCGAGGCCGCACGCATCGTCAAACCCGGCGGCACCATCGCCTTCACCGATTGGATCGAGGGCGAGACGCCTCTCGCTGACAAGGAAGCCGACCGATTCCTCGCGTTCATGAAGTTCCCGAGCGTCGAGGACTTGAAGGGCTACCGCGCCCTTCTGGCGAAGAACGGGTGCAAGGTCGAGACGGCCGCCGACACCGGCCGATTCGCCCCCTATGTGGACCTTTACCTCGACATGCTCGAGAAGCAACTGACGTACGACGCCCTGAAGATTATCGGGTTCGACGCGGATCTGATGCAGGCGATGGCCGGTGAGATGCAGTTCATGCAGGGCCTTGCGCACGCCGGCAAGATCGCCCAGGGACTTTTCGTTGCCCGCAAGGCCAAGTGACCGGGGAACCGGGACGACCGCACGTGATGAACGTTGTGTACAGTTCGCCTTTTGTCCCCCCGGAATGGATCGCGGCCCACGGGGCCCGGCCGGAGCGCATCCGGCCGGAAAGCGGCGCCGCCACACGCTCCATGGCTCCCGTCGCCGGCATGTGTCCCTATGCACGGGCGATGATCGGCGAGGTCCTGGCCTCGCACGATGGCGAGGTCGCCGTCTTCACTACCACTTGCGACCAGATGCGCCGCGCCGCCGGGTGGGTGGCGCTCGAGGCGCCGGCGCCCGTCTTCCTCTTCAACGTGCCCGCCACGCACGCGACACCTGCCGCCCGCCTCTACCTCGACGAACTCCATCGTCTGGGACGTTTTCTCGCGCGCCTCGGCGGCAGCGAACCCTCGCGCGACAAACTCGCCGCCGTCTCGGAGTCCTACGACGACCGCCGCCGTCAACTCCGCGATGCGCTCGGCATCCTCGCGCCCCGCGAAGCCAGCGAGGTCATCGCCGAGTGCGACCGGAATGAGCGGCCGCGCCTCCAAGGCGCGTGCTGCTCGCTGCCGCACGGCATTCCCGTCGCGGTCATCGGCGGACCGCTGATGCGCGGCGACGCCCGAGTGTTCGACTGGATCGAAGAGGCCGGCGGTGCCGTCGTCCTCGACGGGACCGAGAGCGGCGCACGGACGCTCCCAACCCCATTCGACCGCCGCCGCCTCCGCGACGACCCGGTTCTGGAAATCGTGGACGCTTACTTCGGCCGCATTCCCGACGCCTTTCGCCGGCCCGACGACGCGCTGGTGGCCTGGCTCAGGCGCGAGTTGGCCGCAAGCGGCGCCCGTGCTCTTATTATATGGCGATACGTCTGGTGCGACCTCTGGGCCGCTTTCGCCGCTCGCGCCGGAGAACTCGCCGGCCTCCCCGTTCTGGACCTGGACGTCTCCGGCGACGAGGGGGCTGACCGCCGAACCGCCAACCGGCTCCAGGCCTTTCTGGAAGTGCTCCGATGAACCTGCCGCCCGAACGCATCTCGATGGAGGAACTCGACCTTCTGTGCGAGCGCCGCCGGGCGTCCGGCGCGTCCCTGCCCGCGTACGTGGGGCCGCTCCGCCGTCACGTCGCGGAAGGCGATCGCCGACTCCTGCGGCTCCAGTACGACGCCTCCCCGGCCGCCATGCGCCTCTGGAGTTTCCTCCTCACGGAGGAGGAACGCCTCCACGCCGCCCGCGCTGCCGGGGTGAAGATCGTCGGCACGATGAAGGATCTCGGCACCGTGCCCGTCATGGCCTACGCCCTGCCGAACGTCGTTGCCTTCTATCCCGACGGCGCCTGGTGGACGCCCTGCCTCATGGAACTCTCGGACGGCCTTTTCCGCATCGCCCAGTTGCTCGGTTTCGGCGAGGCCTTTTGCCCTGTCCGCGCGATGCTGGGCGCCTTCGTCAACCGCGCCCACTTCCCGATACCCGATTTGTTGACGTGCAGCGCCGGCGCGGTCTGCGACGATTTTTCGGCCATCGCCCAGTGCGTGGAATCGCTCGGCCACCCGATTCTCTGGTGGGAGATCCCGCACCGCCGCCCGCCGGAGCCGGACGAAACCGCCGTCGAACTTCCCGGCGGCTTCTCGGCCCCGGCGTCGCAGGTGGCCTTCGTGCGGTCGGAACTCGATCGCGTCCGCTCGGCCCTCGAGGTCCTGGCCGGCGCGCCCCTGGGCGCCAGCGAGTTGGCCGCAGGCGTCGCCCAAGCCAACCGTGTCCGCCGGTCGCTGGCCGAACTTCGCCGCCTCGCCTACACCACCGAGGCGTGTCCGATGCCCGCCCTCGAGATGCTCATCGCGGAAATGCTGGCCATCCATTTCTGCTCGGACCAAGCCGAGACGATTCGCGTCCTTGCGGATCTCACTGAAGAGGTTCGCCGCCGCGTAAAGGAAAAACACGGCGTCCTGGCGGAGGACGCCGCCAGGGTCTTCTGGGTCAATCCCGTGGCCGACCTGCGCGTCATGAACCTGCTGGAGGACTGCGGGGGCCGACTGGCCGGCACCGAGTTCCTTTTCTCGCACGCCCTGGATCCGATCCCCGAGGACTTGCCTCCGATGGAAGCCCTGGCGAGAATGGCGCTGGCGGACCCGATGGTGGGTCCCTCGACCGACCGGGCGGCGCGGATCGTCCGCGATGCCCGCGCCTTCCGAGCCGAGGCGGTCCTCGTCTCGCGCATTCCCGGGGCAAGCCACTGCGCTCTGGAAGGCGCGGTCATCGCTCGCGTCGTGCGGGAGGAACTGGCGATTCCGGTTGTCGAGATGGAGGTGCCGCCCGTCGCCGACTCGATGATGCCGACCTTGAGGTCGCAACTGGAGGCGCTTGTGGAAACCGTGCTGGAACGGAGGAAAAGATGATTGGTGCCGGCATTGACGCAGGATCGCGGGCGCTGAAGGTCGTGCTGTTCGACCAGGAGCGGGGCAGAACCGTCGCCTCCGCCGTCCGCGACCAGGGAACGGACCACGACCGGCTGGCGTGCGAACTGCTTGAGGAACTCCTCCGGGACGAAGGCCTGCCGCGCGAGCGCGTCGCCCGCATCGTCGCCACCGGCTACGGCCGCAGGGCTGTCTCGGTCGCCGACGCCACCGTCACGGAGATCACGTGCCACGCCGTGGGCGTGCGCCACCACGTGCCCGACGCAGCGACCATCGTAGAAATCGGTGGCCAGGACTCCAAATTGCTGCACCTGAACCCCGATGGCACGGTCCGGGACTTCGCCATGAACGACCGCTGCGCCGCCGGCACCGGTCGGTTTCTCGAGGTGGTGGCGTCGCGCCTCGGCGCCGGGCTGGACTCGCTGGGCGACTTGGCGCGGGCGGCCGACACGCCCGCCCCGATCAGCAGCATGTGCGTCGTCTTTGCCGAGACGGAGATCATCGGCCTCCTGGCCTCCGGCGCGCGGCGGGAGAACATCGTGGCGGGCGTTCAGACCGCAATCGCCTCGCGCGTCGCCGCCATGCTCGGACGCGACGTGGTGCTCCCGGTGATCTTTACGGGCGGCGTCGCCCTTGTGCCGGGCATGGCCCAGGCCCTCGCCTCCGCCCTCGCGGCACCGGTCCGCGTCTGCCCGCAGCCGCAGATGACCGGCGCCGTCGGCGCCGCGCTGATCGCCTGCCGCCAGGCGTCCGCCTGAACCGGCCGGCACTTGACGACTGGGCCGCAAAATCGTACAAGCGTGCGGCGTCCGCGGCCGGAGAGCCTCGCAACAAGGAACGTTGTTTCATGATCAACCTGGAGAAGCGCAAACGCGTCATGCAGCGGTCGCTGCGTCTCGGCCACTGTATCTGCGACGCCAAGAAGACCTGCCCCTGTGACCTCTTCCAAGCGAAGAACGTCTGCCTCTGCGCGGGCGAGTCGCTCGAGGTTCCCGCAGGGCCTGTGCGTCTGACACAACTCGTGGAAAAGGCCGGCTGCGCGTCGAAGATTGACCAGGCCGCGCTCAAGCGGATCCTCAAAACCTTGCCCGACATCCACGACCCGCGCGTGCTCATTGGCGCCGCCGCGGGCGATGACGCCGGCGTCTATGCCCCCGACGACGGTCCGACGGCCCTCGTGCAGACGGTGGACGTCTTCAGCCCCTCGGTGGACGATCCGTACACGTTCGGCCAGGTCGCCGCCGCCAACAGCCTGAGCGACGTCTATGCGATGGGCGGCCGGCCGATCACCGCCCTCTCGATCATCGGTTTTCCGATCCGCGAGGCGCCCGACTCGGTCATGGCTGACATCCTTCGCGGCGGAATCGAGAAGATGAACGAGGCCGGTGTTCCCGTCGTCGGCGGCCACAGTATTCAGGACGCCGAGATCAAGGCGGGCTTCGCCGTCACCGGTCTCATCGACCGCAACCGCATTGTCACGAACGCCGGCGCCCGGCCGGGCGATTCCCTGGTGCTTACGAAACCGCTCGGGACGGGCATCCTCGCGTTCGCCGTCCAGATCGGCCGCGCGCCGCCGGAGGCCGCCGAGACAATCGCCCGCTCCATGACGCAGCTCAATAAGGCCGCCTCCGAGGCAATGCTCGCGATGGACGCCCACACCTGCACCGACGTGACAGGATTCGGCCTGATGGGGCACTTGGCGGAAATGGCACGCGCGAGCGCCGTCGACGTCGAAATCGTCTGGGACGCCCTGCCCCTTTTCCCGCACGTCCTGGAGTGCCTGGCCGAGGGCATCGTTCCCGGTGGCATTGAACGGAATCGCGAAGCGTCCGAGGTAAGCGCCGTCCTCGGTCCGGGCGTCACCGACGCCATGATGGACGTCTGTTTCGACCCGCAGACATCGGGGGGCCTGCTCGTGGCCCTTGCGCCCGACAAGGCCGAGGCGTTTGTCGAGCGACTGCACGGCGAAGGGATTCGCGCGGCAGCCGTCATCGGCAAGGTTCGCGGTAAAGGGACGGGACGCGTATTTGCAACGACGAGCGGCGCGCGGCCGATGCCGGCGTCCAAGGAGGAGGCCATGCGAGAGAAGCCATCGAAAAAGGGGAAGGCTCAGCCGGCCGACGCCTCTTGTTGCGCGGGGACCCCCGCCGAAGAGGCGTGCTGCGCCGAGGGCCACGCCGCCGCTCCCGCCGTCGGCGCGGGCGCTGAGGAAATGTTCAAGGCGTTTATGAAGACGGCCGGGGCGCCGGGCGCGCTGGACGCGGCCACGAAGCAGGCGATGAACATTGCGCTCTCGGTCCTCGCGCGGTGCGGCCCGTGCATCCGCCTCCACGTCGAGAAGGCGAGGAAGATGGGCTTCAGCCAGGAGGAGATCGACGAGGCCGTTTGGATGGCGATTGCATTCGGCGGCGCGCCGGTTATGATGTTTTACAAGGAAGTCATGAAGACCTAAGGCGGAGGTGACAGGCGCCCGGTGGCGCTCCTGGTCTTCAAAACCAGCGTGGGGTTCGAAAGAGCCCTGGGTGGGTTCGACTCCCATTCGCCTCCGCCAATTATTCCCGCGGGGGCGAACGAGCGGCTCCGGGACGAGGCGGAGAGGCGAATGGCACGGCGTCCGAGGGCGACAGGCCGGCGGCAATTCCGAGGCGGTGCAAGACGCCTTGCCCTGGCGGCGATTCTCGTCGCCGCAGGCGCGGCGCTCCTCCTCTATGGCGTCGCGGTGCACAGCCGGACCGTTCTTCTCAAACAGGCCGAACCGCCCGCCGCCGAGGCGGAAAAGACGATCCAGGAATCCGAGCCCGACCTCATCCGCGAGGTCTCGGTCGGCGGCGTCCTGCGAAACCCCTCGGGCAGGATCGAGCGAACGTACGACGAAGGCGAATCGCCTTCCCTGTGTCCTACCTGAATTCAGTGAAAGCGGGCCATGGCGGCCATGGCCGAACCCAGAATCCGACCCAAACCGTCGCGCTTCGTCCGCGGCCGACTCTTGATCCAGGCGGTCTTCCTCCTCGTCTGGCTCGACCCGCTCGCGCTGCGCCTGCACACCGTCTGCGGTTCCGTGTACCACTGCTACGCGTGTCCGCTGGCGCTCTTTGCGTGCCCCGTCGGCGTGATGGCCAACTTCAGTGCCCTTCACGTTGTCCCGTTCATCGCTCTCGGGACGCTGCTCCTGGTTGGCGGCCTGGTCGGCGGATTCGTGTGCGGCTGGGCGTGCCCGTTCGGATTCCTCCAGGACCTGGTCGCGAAAGTTCCCGTCCCGAAGGTCCGGCTGCCCTCGTGGACCGGCTACTTCCGGTATGCTGTCCTCGCGGGCCTGGTGATTGCGGTTCCGTACTTTTTCGGCGAGGCGCATCCGCTCTTCATTTGCCGGGTCTGCCCCGCCGGGGCGGTCGAGGCGGGCGTCCCGAACCTGGTGCGCGAGGCGGCGGCGGGCGGGTCGGCCGCCGGCATGAGCACGCTCAAGTGGGCGATCCTGGTTCTGTTCGCCTTGGCGATGTTCGTCAAGTTCCGCCCCTGGTGCTCGCTCTTCTGTCCGCTGGGGGCGATCTTCGGCGTGTTCAACCGCTTCTCGGCGGTGTTCCTCCGCGCGAACCCGAAGAAATGCGTCCAGTGCGGCGCGTGCCGAAAAATGTGCCCTGTGAACCTCGCCCCCGAAAGGCAACTCAGCGACCCCCTCTGCATCCGGTGCATGCAGTGCACGCGGTGCGAGGCGATTGAGGTGAAGACGGCCTTCGGCCGGCCTGAGCGTGCCGAGCCGGCCTCGGACAGGCAAAACTAGGCGCGGTCCGGCGCCCCACCGCGCGCCATCCGCCGTGCGGGGCGCGTGCGAACCAGATTTGAGGAGTCGCCCATGACGTCGTCGGCCAAATAGGACCTCCTGCGGAAACTGCCCTCGGTGGATAAACTCCTCACCTCCGCCGACGTTACCGACTGGCTCCAGCGCCATCCGCGCACGCTCGTCGTCCAGTGCCTCCGCGACGCGCTGGAGGAACTGCGCCGGCACATTGCGAACGACACCGGCGGCCGGTGCGGCGCCCGGCATGTCACCGAGGAATATGTCCTCTCGGAAGCGCTTCGGCACCTGGAGGCGCGCACCCGGCCGCACCTGCGCGGCGCGATCAACGCCACCGGCATTCTCCTTCACACCGGCCTGGGGCGGAGCGTCTGGCCCGAGAGCGTCGTGGATTCGATGGTTGAGGAACTCAAGGGCTACGTCACCCTGGCCGTCGACCGCGAGACGGGGAAGCGGAGCGACCGCGACCGGCGCGTCGAGTACCTCCTCACGGAACTCACGGGTGCCGAGGCCGCCACCGTCGTCAACAACAACGCGGCCGCCACGATGCTCGTTCTGGCAACCCTCGCCGCCGGCCGGGAAACGATCGTCTCGCGCGGGCAACTGATTGAGATCGGCGGCGCGTTTCGCCTGCCTGACGTGATGGCCCAGAGCGGGTCGCGCCTCGTCGAGGTCGGAACCACCAACCGCACGCATCTCACGGATTACCAGAGCGCAATCACCGACGCGACGGCCGTCCTCATGCGCGTTCACCCCTCGAACTTCCGCGTTGTCGGGTTCACCAAGGAAGTGTCGCTCGCCGAACTGGTCGAGTTGGCCCACGCGCGCTCTCTCGTCCTGTTCGACGATCTCGGAGCGGGGGCGCTCGTGGACCTCGCGCGGTTCGGTCTGCCGCACGAGCCGACGATCCAGGAATCCATCGCCGCCGGCGCCGACGTCGTCATCGCAAGCACCGACAAACTCATTGGCGCGGGTCAGGGCGGCATCATCGTGGGGCGAAGCAGCCTCGTCGAACGCATCCGCAAGCACCCGCTCGCCCGCGCGTTCCGCGTGGACAAGGCGTGTCTGATGGTCCTCGAGCGGACGCTGCACCTTTTCCGCGACCCGGACCTTCTTGCGCGCGAGCATCCGCTGTACCGCGCGCTGGCGATGCCGACCGAAGCGCTCGAGGCGCGAGCCCGCGCGCTTGCCGCCGCCATCGGCCGCTCAAGCCCTGCCGCCCGGACGGAGGTCGTGGAGGGCGTCGGCTACCTGGGGAGCGGGTCGCTGCCGACGGAGCAATTGCCGACGCGCCTCGTCGCCGTCGCGGTCGAGGGGCTCGACGCCGAGGAACTCGCGCGCCGCCTGCGGACAGACGAGGCGTGCGTCTTTGCGCGAATCGAGAACGACCGCGTCGTGCTGGACGTGCGGACGATTCGGGAAAACGAGTTGCCCGCCGTCGCCGACGCCGTGGGACGCGTCGCCTCGTGACTACCGCGCGGAAGAACATCCTGCTCGGCACGGCCGGGCACGTGGACCACGGCAAGACGGCGCTCGTGAAACTCCTGACGGGTTGCGATACGGATCGCCTCACCGCCGAGAAAGATCGCGGGCTGACGATTGAACTGGGGTTCGCCCCCTGCCGCATGCGCGACGAGCGGATCGTCGGCATCGTGGACGTGCCCGGCCACGTGGACTTCATCCGCAACATGGTCGCCGGGGCGCACGGCATCGACGTCGTCCTTCTCGTTGTCGCCGCCGACGACAGCATCATGCCCCAGACGCGCGAGCACCTCGACATCCTGACGCTCATGGGCGTCCGGCACGGCATCGTTGCGCTCACCAAGATCGATCTTGTGGACGCCGACCTTCGGCGAATCGTCGAGGAGGACGTCCGCACGTTTGTCGGCGGCACGTTCCTGGAAGGCGCCCCGATTTGCGGCATTTCGAACGTCACCGGCGACGGGTTCGAAGGTTTCTTCGCCGCCCTCGACCAGGCGGTCGCTGCGTGCGAGCCGCATCCGAGCACCGGCCTCTTTCGCCTCTGGATCGAGCGCGCATTCGCCATCCGCGGCTACGGAACCGTTTTGTCGGGCGTGCCGACGAGCGGCGAGGTGCATCTGGGCGACCGGCTCGCGATTCTTCCCGGCGGTCTGACGGGACGCGTCCGACACCTGGAAGTGTACGGCGAGGAAACCGAGACGGCCCGCGCGGGCGAATGCGTCGCTGTCAACCTCGCCGGCGTCGAAACCGAAAAGATCGAAACCGGCATGGCGGCCTGCGCGGGCGACGCCTTCGAGCCCGTCACCGTCGCCGAGGCCGAGTTGTCCGTGTTGCCCCACGTCCCCCACGCGATGAAGGATTACCTGGAAGTGCATCTGCACATCGGCACCGCCCGCGCGACCGCCCGCATCGCCATCCTCGACGACAAGGCGGTCCCGCCGGGCGAGCGGCGAATGGTTCAGTTGCGCCTCGACCGGCCGCTCGCCCTCGCTCCCGGCGACCGCTTCGTCGTCCGGGCCGGCATGGCGGGCCTTGCCGACGGGCGCGTCACGACCCTCGGCGGCGGACGGATCCTCGGCACGAGCAACCGCCGACTTCGCCGAAACCGCCCCGAGGTGCTTCAGGCCCTCGCCGACCGGCTCGACGCCCTGGACGACCCCGCTGCGTGGTGCACCCTTTGCCTGAAGGAATCCGGCGAAGCGCTCGACCCGGGCGCGCTTGCCCGCCGGGCGCTCGCGCCCGAGGAACAGGTCCGCCCCATCCTCGAGCGCCTGTGCGGCGAGGGCGCCGTCGTCGCGGTCGGTGAGAGGTTCGTTCATCGCGACGTTGTGGATGCCGCCGCCGGCCGACTGCGCGGGGCGCTGGAGGCGTTCCACCTGGCCAATCCGCGCCGGGCGGGCGTCGCCCCGGCGGACCTTCTGAAGGAGGTCGGGCTCTCGCCGGCCGTCTTCGACCAGGCGCTCGAGCGTTTGGTCGCGGAAAAGGCGGCTGTCCGCTCGGTCGCGGTAATCGCGCTCGCCGGCCGTGGGTCGCGCGTCTCGGCGGAGGACCAGGCGCTTTCCGACCGCATCGAGGCGCTCCTTCGCGAAGGGGGGCTTGCGCCGGCCGGACCGACCGAGATGGTCGAGGCTTTGCACGCGCCCGCCGACCGCGTGGCCGCGATGCTTCGCCTGTTGGCCGACGAGGGCCGCGTCGTCCAACTCAATGACAAGGTCGTTATGTACCGCGACGCGGTCGAAGCCGCCCGGCGCGCGGTGCTTGATCTGTTTGCCCGGAAGCGGGGTTTTGAGACGACGGAGTTCCGCGATGCGCTCGGCGTGAGCCGAAAGTTCGCCGTTCCCTTGCTCGACTACTTCGACACGGTCCGCCTGACGGTGCGCACGGGGAGCCGGCGCACGCCGGGGGCCGAGGCTCGCCGCGCGCTTGCGGAAAAGCCGAAGGGCGGTTGATCGCGCCGAGCCGCGGAAGAACCCGCAGGCGGATCAGGCGGTCGCCCTTCCGGCCGGGTGGCAGGCCGCCGCACCGGATGAATGTCCATATGTCTTCATGGGCAAGGGCCGCTGGGCGTACTACCGGCGGCAAGTGGCGGCGAAGGCGCGGCACCCGGGCCAGGACCTCGTGAACAACTGGCTGCGGCGCGTCAAAACCCTCTGCCGACGCGCGGGCGTCGGGCTCTACACGCTCCACGATCTCCGGCGCTCGTGCATCACGAACTGGGCCCGGCATCTTGCCATCCACATAGTCAAGAAGCTGGCGGGTCACAGCGACATCCAGACGACGCAGCAGTATTACCTCTCGGTGCAGGAGGACGATCTGGAGAAGGCCCGGCAGGTTCAGTCGGAGATCCTGGGAGGCGTCCTGACTGACCCACTTCTGACCCACTTTGGGCCTTTGTTAGGGTCAAGGCCGGAACCGAAGGCGTCATAAGTTGCATTCTTGCGGCGAGTTAATTTGGCGCGCCCGGAGGGAGTCGAACCCCCAACCCTCGGATCCGAAGTCCGATGCTCTATCCAATTGAGCTACGGGCGCAACCTACGCTTTTAGAAGGAGTTACGATTTTAACATTGCCAGCAAATTCCGTGACGACAACCTTGACGACAACCGGACCCGGGGGTATACTACCCCTGTCGGGTTCGAGAGCCCCGATCGTGAGGAAGGGTGTGCTCATGCCTGCACCTAAACCAAAACGCAAACGGCGACGGAAGCCTACCAAACCATATGCCTCATTCCCCTTGACCCCCCACAACAACGGCCAGTGGTGCAAGAAGATCCGCGGCAAGGTCTATTTCTTCGGCGTCTGGGAAGACCCTGAGGCCGCTCTCCAGCGTTACCTCCAACTGGCCGCCGATCTACATGCTGGTCGAGAACCGCGCCAGAGCGTATCGCCGGATAGC
>DATKUU010000060.1:0-2019 GCA_035530455.1 Phycisphaerae bacterium
GGGAACGCGGTGCCGTTGTCCGTCTGGCACAACCGATGCTACCGCATCAGCATCCCCTGCCTGACGGCCGATGCCGCCAACGACCTGATGCGGCGAGTCTCGACGGCTGCCCAGCATGTCGTAGACGGCTATTCGGCCGACTGGGACGGCAACAACACTGTTGGCCGACTCACTGACGACGCCCAGGAGGCCCTCCACGAGATCGAACACGACTGCGAAAGCCTTGACGCCGACGAGCACAACACCGTCCAGGTGTATGACGCGTCCGACTGGTTTGAGTCGGCGACGGCCGACAGTCTCGGCATCACGGCCGAGACGACGGACGAGCAGATTACGGCGATCGCCAAGGATCGCGAGGCCAACGCTGAGTGCCACGTCATCGAGGGATGCGAGGAGTACCTCACCGACCTCCGCGACGAACTCGCCGCTATCGAGGATGACGCCGAGGCCGACGAGGACTGATCCTGTTCTGCGGCCGCGCCGGCTCTGCCCGGCACCCGGCGCGGCCGGCCTTTTGATCGGCAAGGCACAACGAGCCATCGCCAAGGCCAGAGCCTGACAGGAGATGACCGATGACCATCCCCCAAGCGATCCAGACCCTTCGCCGCGAGGCAACCCGGCTCCGGCGGTCCGGCCCCACGGTCGGCCCCGGCGTTGTGCTCGGCCACCAGATCGACTCCATCGAGGAGACGTTGCGGCAGGCCCGGACGGTGGCGAGCCGGCGGCCGCTGACCCGGATTGGCAACGGCGAGTTCGCCCGCGAGTTCGGGGCGGACCTGGGATAGAGGAAGCCGGATCAATGAAGGATTGAACCAATGACGGAACCTGCAATTTACGGACTGGACCTGTTCGGCGAGCCGCTGAAGCCGGCTTCGCGTGGGCCACTGGCGGACGAGTTCGTGGTGCCGCCGTTCAGCGTCTTCGACGCACGACAAGGCTTCTGGCAGGAACGGAAGCGGGCCTGGCTGTCGCTGGGCATTCAAAGCGAATTGGGGCGCACGGCGGCAACGTATGCCATTGGCGACAAGGCGGAATGGGATGCCAGCAAGACTGCGGTTTCGCAACGCCTGGCGCCTGGCGGGGGCGGGGGCGGGTGCTGGATTGGCGGGCCGAAGACGGATAGCACGGAGAAATTCACGAAAGGCAACAAGCTGGGGTTCAGTAGTACGATAACGGATATGGGCAGAGCGGCCTCTACGGATGCCGGCACTTCCGTTTTCGACCCCGTCCTCTGCGAGCTGGCTTATCGCTGGTTCTGCCCGACGGCCGGCCTTGTTCTCGATCCCTTTGCCGGCGGCTCCGTTCGCGGCATCGTCGCCGCCCTGCTCGGCCGCCGGTACTATGGCATCGACCTATCAGCCGGCCAACTCGAAGCGAACCGCGAACAGGCGGAAGCGATCTGCCCGGAAGCTGCGCGGCTTGAATGGCACGCCGGCGATGCGGCCGACCTGTTGCCGGAAGCGCCCGAGGCGGACTTCATCTTCTCCTGTCCGCCTTACGGCGACCTCGAACGGTACTCCGACGATCCCGTTGACCTGTCCACGATGGAATGGCACACGTTCTGTGCTAACTACAAACGTATCATCATGCGAGCCGCGAAGCGGCTCAAGCCCAATCGTTTTGCTTGCTTCGTCGTCGGCAACTATCGCGGCAGGGACGGCTGCTACCGCGATCTCGTGGGCGCAACCATCGCCGGCTTTGCCGATCAGGGCATGGCGCTATACAACGACGCCGTGCTCGTAACCGCCGTTGGTTCGCTGCCTATCCGCGTCGGCAAACAATTCCGATCGGGCCGGAAGCTGGGCAAGACGCACCAGAATGCGTTGGTCTTCGTCAAGGGCGATTGGCGGAAAGCGGCAAAGGCTGCCTCGTAGCTCAAGGAGACGTTCCATGCTCGTAAACCGATCCGCCGTCCGCAGGAAAGTCCTGGAGGCGATGGCGAAGACACATCCCGAGGCGACCTGTACGCGCGTGGCCGGGCGATATATGGACAGTCTGGAGCGGCGGGTCGAGGCACTG
>DATKUU010000061.1:0-2453 GCA_035530455.1 Phycisphaerae bacterium
GGTGGGCGGTTGTCCAGACCGGCCTCAGGTACCTTTCTATGTCGGGTGCGCTCAGTTCTTCCGGGGTCCACGTGGGCCACTCGATTTCTGCGTATGGCGAATCGTCCACACGGCCTGCCTGGAGCCGTCCATCAGCGCGCCACCAGAAGTCCCCCATCCCATAGGGCACCTCAAATAGCCCCAGGAACACCGCCCCCTCTTCCGGCGGCTCACCCTGCGGCCCTTCGCGGTGGCAGGCTGCAAGCGGAAGAATCAGCGGAGCGCACGGCGACTCCATCTCGACCTGAACGCAATCTCGACCGCGCCCAATCTCAGTCACGCCAATTCGCCCGAAGCCGACGTGTCGGTCCAGTGTCTCCCACCGGCAGGCCCCAACCGGGCAATCCACGTACACCCGCTCCCCCGCCTTCAGCGGCCCGTCCCGCGCAGGGTTGGCGAAGCACTCATCGGGGGCGTCATTCGCGGGGTGCCAGTGGCGCTTGCGGCAGTCGCCATGCCCTATGTCCCGGTACAGGACCGGAAGGCTTCGGAATACTGCGTGCCCTTCGTTGTCCTTGTCTCCGACCTGAATCCACGCCTCTCTCCACCCTTCCGCCAACTGCCGTTCATCGCTCATGGCCTGCTCCTTAGTCTCCAGGGCAAGCACCCGCCTGCCCGCGATTGTCTCGCGACCGCTGGCCAGCCCAGACTATCTGGCATTCCGGAGTGCGCGCTAGCAACGCCGCAGCGGTCGCTTAATAGTTGTGGGCCGTGGCCGGATTCCCCGTTCCCGGCTCCCTATGCGTAGCGCTTTGGTTTCACCGATGGTCGGCCCCGGTGGGCCTCTAGCCCATTGGCAGTAGGCACGCTACATCAACCCCGGCGCTGCCACGCCGCACGGCCCACGTTTTCAAAGAACAGTTCCATCACCATGCCGGGCGAGTGCCAGTCCGCGACGAGACGAGGGGTCGTATCCGCCTCGGCCGACACTCGCCGGGCGCGGTGACGGACACCGCACCGCAAGCGGGGTCAGAACGGAATCGCGTCGTGCTGCTCCTGAATGATTGCCGTGATGGCGGCAGCGTCCACGACCGGGCCGTTCGGGGACTTGAGCAGGGCACTGATACCTCTCTGCTTCAGCCGGATCTTCAGTTCGTCCTCATTCAGGCCAGCCTCCAGCGCCTCGCTCTTGGCATCTTCCCAAAGGATGGTTTCGACAGGCGCCGCTTCGTCGGCCGGCGGCGGGGCGGCGGCGGCCATCCCGCCAGGAGCGCGAATGCGCAGGCCACCAACCCTGTCCGAACCGAACATGACGGTGGGGTCGTGAAACACTTCGATTGTTTTGCCAGCCCAGTCATCGCTTTCTGGACCGTGAAGCGACTCGACAAGACCCCAGTTCGTCGGCTTCAGGATGAGTTGCTTCTTGGTTTCTCGAAACCACATGATCGGCCAGACTTCGCTGCCGTGTTCGCTCTTGACCTCGCCGTTCTCAACCTTTGTGATAGTCAGCGCCATTGAGCCTGACATCACATCCTCTTTGCCCAACCAGTTACTCGGAAACGCTTCGCCCTTTCGCATCGTGTTCTCCTTGGCTTGTACTTCCCCTGGATACCGCAACCAAGTACCATCAAGCACCATCAATGACCGCCTACCTGAGACTGAGATGCGAGCCGCGCTCGCCGTAGACCGCCCCGTTCAGTTCCTCGCCCGCGTCCAACGCCTCGCGGACGGCATCCTTGTTCAGTTCCTTCTTGACCACGACGAACCGCTCCTCGGCCAGCAGCGCCGTCTCGTCCTTCACGAGCAGCGGCAACTTCCCGCCGTTCGCCGCGACACTGACCCGGTGATGGTGCGTTTCGAGTTTTTTGACCTCCCGGCGCTGGAGTTCCCCGAGCAGAACGCCCTTGAGCCAGTCGGCGTTCCTGGTGTCGATCCTGGCCCGCGCCGCCAATTCGTCGGCGCGCTGTTTGCGGACCTGCGCCCGGCCTTCCAGTTCCTTGATGAAGGTGGCGTACCCGTCCACCTTCCCGTCGAGGTCCCGGTCGAGTTCGGCCTTCCAGGCATCGACCGCATCGAGCACCGCTTGGATTTCGGGCGTGACCTCGCCCTCGCTGGCTTCGAGCATGGAGCCGACCTCGGCCAGCAGCCCGTCCAGCGCCCGCATGTCATTCGTGATGTCGAGTAGCGTCTGTGTCATCGCGTCTCTCCCTTTTCTGTTCCGCTTCCCACCCGCTCGTGCCGCCGGGTCGCTCCTCGCGCTCGTCCGGGGCGTGTTCGGCCTCGTACCCGCTCGTGCCGCGTTTCAGGTTCTCCAGCCGCGCGGCTTCGTCCGCCAGGCCCATGCCAAGGAGTTGCCCCTGGCCCATCGCGACCGCGACGTTCCAGGCATCGAAGGCGTACTCGGCTTCGCGCTCCCGGCGGCGCTCGGCCAGGTCCTGCTCGTGATCGGCGGTCATCGCGTCCTGGAGGTCATT
>DATKUU010000062.1:0-2683 GCA_035530455.1 Phycisphaerae bacterium
TACGCCGTGAACCCGCAGACCCGCGAGTCCACTGGCAGCTTGCAGCAGTTCGTGGTGACCGAGGACGCGACCTCGACCGGCGGCGGCGCTGTCACGCTGAAGATCAGCCCCGCGCTGTACTCGGCGTCTGTTGCTCTGGCGACCGTGAACACCATTGCCGTCAACGGCAAGGGCGTCACGTTCCTGGGCTCGCTGTCCACGCAGTACCCGCAGAACCTGGTCTACCACCGCGACGCCATCACGTTCGCCACGGCTGACCTGATCCTGCCGCAAGGCGTTGACATGGCTTCCCGCCAAGTCCACAACGGCATCTCGATGCGTATCGTGCGCCAGTACGACATCAGCAACGACCGTATGCCTTGCCGGATCGACGTGCTGTACGGCTACTCGGTGATCCGCCCGCAAATGGCGGCTCGCATCTGGGGCTGATCCAGCGGTAGCAACTCAAACGCCCCGGCGATCCCGGGGCGTTTTTCCTCTTACGACCATGCCTGAAATCTATCTTCGCCATCCTGACCACGGTGTCAAAATCGCTTCTCTTGAGCAAGAGGCGGAGTATGATGAGCAGAACGGCTGGAACCGCTATACTCCGGGCGAGGAAGCCGAAGACGAGCCAGCGCCGCCTGTGAACGTGCTGGCACGCCGCCGTCGCAGGGAGGTGCATGATGGCTACAGCGGGTGACCAGATCAACGGCGCCCTGCGCCTGATCGGTATGCTGGCCGAGGGCGAGACGCCTTCGGCCGAGACGTCGCAGGATGCGCTTGCGGCGATGAACCAAATGATCGACTCGTGGAACACCGAGCGGTTGTCGGTTTACGCCACGCAGGATCAGGTCTTCACTTGGCCGGCGACCGAGGCTACGCGCACCATTGGCCCCACGGGTGACTTTGTGGGCAACCGGCCGATCCAACTGCTGGACTCGACGTACTTCCGCGACTCGGATCGTGGCCTGTCGTTCAACTTGCAGTTCATCAACCAAAACCAGTACAACGGCATCGCGTTCAAGACCGCGACGTCCACGTACCCCCGGGTCATCTTCGTGAACGACACGTTCCCGGACATGACGATGACGGTGTACCCGGTGCCGAACAAGACGCTGGAGTTCCACCTTGTCTCGGTGACGACACTGACGCAGCCGGCGCTGCTGAACACTGAACTGTCGTTCCCGCCAGGCTACCTGCGCGCGTTCCGCTTCAATTTGGCCACCGAGCTGGCGGCTGAGTTCGGCGTCGAGCCGTCGCCCCAGGTATCGCGCATTGCGATGACCAGCAAGCGCAACCTCAAGCGCATCAACAACCCGAACGACGTGATGTCGATGCCTGCGCCGCTGGTCACGCGGAACTGGCGCTTTAACATCTACGCGGGGGCGTACTGACGTGAAGACCCCTATTCTGGGAAGTAGCTATGTGGCCCGCAGCGTCAACGCTGCGGACAGCCGCATGGTGAATCTTTTTCCAGAAATGGTGCCTGATGGCGGCAAAGAACCTGCGTTTTTGCAGCGCGCGCCCGGGCTGCGGTTGGTGGGGGCTGTTGGCGACGGCCCCATACGCGGCATGTGGAGGTTTGGCGACTTCCTGTACGTCGCATCCGGCGGCAAGCTGTACCGCGTGGACGCCAACTTTGCGGCCACTGAGCTGGGTTTGATCAACGGCAGCGGGCCGGTCAGCATGTCGGACAACGGCGTGCAGTTGTTTGTGGCCTGCAACCCCGACGCATTCATCTACAACGCCAGCACCGGCGCGTTCGCGCAGGTCACTGACCCGGACTTCCCCGGCGCCGTGACGGTTGGCTACCTTGACGGGTATTTCGTCTTCAACGAGCCCAACAGCCAGCGTTTCTGGGTGACGTCGCTGAACGATGGCGCGTCGGTCGATCCGCTGGATTTCGCCAGCGCCGAGGCCAACCCGGACGATGTGGTGTCGCTGATGGTCAGCCATCGCGAGGTGTGGCTGTTCGGCAACAACTCCATCGAGGTCTGGTACAACGCCGGGCTGGCCGACTTCCCGCTGGCCCGCATCCAGGGCGCGGTGCTGGAGTTTGGCTGCCAAGCGCCCTACAGCGTGGCCAAGATGGACAACTCGCTGTTCTGGCTGGGCGCGGACGCCCGGGGCAGCGGCGTCGTCTACAGGTCAAACGGCTACAACGCCCAGCGCATCAGCACTCATGCGGTCGAGTGGCAGATCCAGCAGTACGCAGTCACCAACGACGCGCTGGCGTACACGTACCAGCAGGACGGACATTCGTTCTACGTGCTGATTTTCCCCACCGCGCAGGCGACCTGGGTGTTCGACGTCAGCACCGGCGCGTGGCACGAGCGGGCGTATTGGGACGGCGTGGAGTTCCGCCGCCACCGCAGTAACTGCCAAGCCAACTTTGCAGGGCGGATCGTTGTCGGGGATTGGGAAGGTAACGAGCTGTACGCTTTTGACCTTACAACTTACGCGGACAACGGCGAAACGCAACGGTGGCTGCGGTCGTGGCGAGCGTTGCCTATGGGGCAAAACACACTTAAACGCACAGCGCAGCATTCTTTGCAACTTGATTGCGAATCCGGCGTCGGCGCGGCGACTGTAGATAGCTACTTCATCTTGACCGAAAACAATTTGTTTTTGACGACGGAGAGCGACGATCTATTGTTGACAAACGATATTTCGCCTGACGTAGGGTCAAATCCGCAGGTCA
>DATKUU010000063.1:0-12910 GCA_035530455.1 Phycisphaerae bacterium
GGGGGCCCGGGGGCCGCCGCGGCCCGGGGGCCGCCCGGTCGCCCCGGGCGAGTCGCCGCGGCGACCGGCGGCCCGAACGCCCGCCGCGGCGGGCAGGAAGGACGCACATGGCCGTAATGACCGCTGGACAGATCGCCAGCCTGAATGCCTGGGGCTCCAAGCTCGGCATCGGCGACCTGGGGACCCGCCTGGGCAAGTTGAACTCGACCGGCGACCTGATCGGGGCCGTCACCGGCAACGTCACCGGCAACCTGACGGGCAACGTCACCGGCAATGTCACCGGCAACGTCACGGGCAACGTCATCGGCAACGTCACGGGCAACGTCATCGGCAATTTGACGGGCGACGTCACCGGCGACGTCACCGGCGATCTGACCGGGAACGTGACCGGCGACGTGACCGGCGACGTGACGGGGGACCTCACCGGCAACGTCACCGGGGCGCTGACGGGCAACGTGACCGGCGACCTGTTGGGCAACGTGACCGGCAACGTCACCGGCAACCTCATCGGCACGGTAACACCGGGCGAATGACGACGAGCTTCGACAACGCGATCGCCGGGGCGATGGGCGCGGTCCGGGCCTCGGCGGGCAGGGCGGTGACCTACCGCCGCGGAGGCGCGGAGGCCTCCCTCACCGCCGTCGCCGGCCAGACGCGGGTGGACATCGAGGACGCCTCGGGCCTCTCGATCCGCTCCCGCCGGCGGGACTGGATCGTGAGGGCGGCGGACCTCGCCCTCGACGGCGAGGTGATCACGCCGGAGGTCGGCGACCAGATCCTCCTGACGGTCGGCGAGGGCGCCCGGGTCTTCGAGGTCCAGCGGCCGGCGGGCGAGGGGGCGTTCCAGGCGATGGACGACCTGGGGCGCTTCCTCCGCATCCACACCCGCCAGATCGACACGGAGGCGGCATGATGGGGCTCAGCGAACAGGACCGCGACTGGGTGAAGGCCATGATCCAGGAGGCGGCCGGCGAGTGCCTGAACGCCTGCCGCGACTTCGCCCGCGCTCGCGTCGAGGGCCACGCCCGGGGCTGCCCCAATATCGCCCGGCTGAAATGGCTGATGTTGGGCCTGGGAATCGGCCTGGGCGTCTCGGCCCCCGGCATCGCCCGCGCGGTCGTCACTCTCGTCACAGGAATGTGAATGTCCATCCGATCGGACATCGCCGAGGCGGTCAAGGACGAGCTGGCCGCCGCCGCCGGGATGCTGGGCATCACCCAGGCCGTGATCGCTCGCACGCGCGTGCCCCTGTACGACCTGGCCGACCTGGGGGTAATCCACCTGACGGTCGTCGGCCGGTCCTTCGAGCAGGAGCGGGCGAGCCGGGCCGACGTGCAGACGGACGTGGAGATCGACATCGCCGTCCAGAAGAAGGTGCCGAGCGACCAGCCCTCCGAGATCGACCCCCTCGCCGATCTGGTCGAGGCGGTCATCGCCCTGTTCCAGGACCTGGAGTTGGCCGGCTGCCCCGACGCCGTGTGGATCAGGACGGCCAACCCCGTGATGTACATCCCCGAGCACCTGGACGAGAAACGCCTGTTCACGTCCGTCATCACGCTGAGCTACCGCGTGGTTTCGGCATAGTCGCCTCGACGAATCGCCGTGGCGAGAGGAGCCAACGATGTCCACCGACTTCATCCTGGGCAAGGACGCCAAGCTGTACATCGGCACCGCCGGCGCCGTGATCGGGGCCATGACCGAGGTCGCCAACGTTAAGGACCTCGGCATCAGCAAGTCCACCAGCAAGATCGACGTCTCGACCCGCGCCAGCGGGGCATACAAGGCGCAGGCCCCGGGTCAGGCCGAGCTGGGGCTGACCTGGGGGATGGTCTGGAAGCCCGCGGACATCGCGTTCCAGGCACTCCGCAACGCCAGCCTGAACAATACCACGGTGGAGCTGGCCGCCCTGGACGGCGACAAGGCCGTCTCCGGCAAGCAAGGCCCCAAGGGGCGGTTCTACATCGACTTCGACGCCGACCAGCCCCTGGACGGGGCGATCGGCGTCAACGTGACCGCCACACTGGAGACCTTCGACGAGTGGATCGAGGTCGGAGCCTGAGCCCCCCCCGGTTCCACACCCCTGCCAACGCAGGACGAGGATGACACCATGAGCATCACCGCGACCATCGGCAGCAGTTATTCGGTCGGAGGCATCGCCTTCACCAGCACGGTCACCCGCTCGGCCGCCGGCCAGATCGGGCAGGTGATCAGCCTCCCCGCCGGCGCGGCCGGCGCCGTCTCCGCCGCGGGCGTGGACGGCCTGGCCGACGGCCACGGCTTCGAGGCCTCCGGCGTGATCAACGTCCACTGGGACGACCCCGCCGACGGCACCCGCAAGTGCCGCCGCGGGCTGACCGTGGACGTCGCCAACGCGAACGACATCGAGTTCGACGAGACCCCCGCCGGCGAGGGCGACGCCCTGCCCGCCGAGGACACGCCCGTGGTCGTCAGCGGCCAGACGACCCTGGACGTCGACTTCGACGGCGATAAGGCCCGGGTGATGGCGGTCAAGTCCGGCGGGGAGGCGGTCGTCGATTTCCGAGACGAGGCAGCCAGCCTCGCCGCGGTCAACCTCGTCGCGGGCGAGGCGTGGAGCTGGGTCGCCGACCAGGGCGTCTCCAACCCCCTCACCGGCGACCCGGTGGACTCGATCGTCCTGTCCAACGCCTCCACCACCGCCACGACCGTCAACATCGGCGTCCTGTACGACTCCGACACCTGAGGTGCAGCCCGTGGGTAGCTTCCGCGACAGCGAGCGCCGCGAGTGGCAGGTCCGGATCGACGTCAACGTCATCCGCGACGTCCGGGGCGAGCAGCAGATCAATCTGCTGGACCTGCCGGAGTCCGGGTTCGCGCTCCTGACCCGGCTGACGACGGACCTGGTGCTGCTGGTGGACATCCTGTACGTGGTCTGCCGCCGGCAGGCCCGGGAGCGGAGCATCAGCGACGAGGACTTCGGCCGGGCCATGCGCGGCGACTGCCTGCTGCCGGCGGCGGAGGTCCTCTTCCGCGAGGTGATCGATTTTTTCCCCGACGCCCGGCGGAGGGCCCTGCTGACGAAGGTGCTGGAGGCGGGCCTGGCGCTGGGCGAGATCCTGATGAACCGGGCCGCGCAGCAGACGGCGCGGCTGGACGAGCTGGACCTGGAGGAGGAGGCGACGGCGCTGACTCAGAGCCCGGCGGCCCCGGAAGCCTCGGCGAGCGGGCTTGGCGGCTCTGCTGGCAGTTCGCCGGCATCGTCGGCGTCGACCCCGGCGGGCTCACCCTCGCCGAGCTGATACCCATGGCCGAGGCCCGCGGCCGCCTGGAATGGGCGCAGACGGCCGAGGTCCTGTGCGTGCTGTACAACGCCCACCGGGATCCGACCAAGCGGCCGAGGCCGTTCCGGGCCGAGGAGTTCTCGCCCTACGGCCGCCCGGGAAGGCGGGCGGAGACGCCGCCCGACGACATGGCGACCGTCAAGGCGGCCGTCCTGGCGGCGGTCGGGAAAGGCCAGGGATGAAAGGCACTGAGGACAAGCCCTACGTGCAGCCGTTCCGGGATGTCAACGGGCGTTGGAGGTTCCGCATCCGGGCCCGGAACCACCGCATCCTGGCCAGCAGCGAGGCCTACTCCGCCTGGCGGAAATGTTGGGACGCCGTGGTCATGATCGCCGTCCCGGGCGACCTGCCGGTGGACTTCCGCCACGTAGTCGCCTCGGGCGAGCTGGCCAAGATGAGCCTCAAGGACCTGGAGGGGCATTCATGAGCCCTCCGCCGACCCACCGGAAGAATGGCCGTTGCTTCAGCCTCTTGTTCTGGCTTCTGATCCCCTGCATCCCCTGCATCCCTGCCATGCTTCTTGGCGGCTGCGGCTCGGCCACCCAGGGGATCTCCGATTCCGCGCGGGCGATCGTCGCCCAGGCGGACGCCATCCGGGCGGACGCCGATTCGGCGGACAAGGCCATCGACGAGGGGAGGGCCGCTGACGCAAAACCCTTTCCTGGGATCGATCCGATCCCGGGCTGGTTCGATTCGCGCATCGGCCGAGGCCGTTCAGTCTCAAATCCCCAAGGTCGAGGACCGGGCGACCGCGTTGGACAAGGCCCTCGCCCTGATCAAGACGGTCCTGGTAATCGTGGCGATTTGTGCCGCCGTCTTCTTGGTCCTGTATCTGGGGGTGGGATCCGTGATCCGGCCCCTGCTCCAGCGGGCGGGGATCTGGCTGACCCCCGAGCAAACCCAGCAGGGCCAGCTGGCGGCCAAGCTGGCCGCCAATACGATCCAACCCCGGGAGGCGGCGGCGGCGATCCGCGCGGCCGGCCCGGCGAACCAGGCGGCCTACCGCAAGGCGGCCGCCAAACTGACGTAGGAGATCTGACAATGTCCGCCCTCTTCATCTGGCTGGTCGTGGCCAACGCCTGGGGCTTTTTCTGGTTCGGCTTCGCCGTCCGCGGCATGACGGACGTGCGTGCCCTCCGCAAGGAGTTCACCGGCCTGATCGACAAGATCGACGGCGCGGTCGCTGCCCCGCCGGCCGCCAAGTGACCGGGGCCCGGGAAGGAGCTTAGTCGTCATGGCCTGGAACGAACGAGTGCTGGCGGCCCTGGAAGCCCTGGCCGAGTCGCAGCCGCGCGTCATCGTGCCGCAGGCGATAACGGCCGGCGTGGCCGTGCTGGTCACCAGCACGGTCATCCTGGCGGCCGACACGGCGCGGACGGCCCTGATCGTCCAGAATAACGGCGCCTATCCGGTGTGGCTGAACCTGGCCGGGGCCGCCGCCGTCGCCGGCAGCGGCGTGTGCCTGTACCCCAACGGCGACCGGCTGTCGTTCTCCCGCGACGCCGTGCCCTTGTCGGAGATCCGCGGGATTGCCGTGGGCGGCACAAGCGCCGTGGTGACCCAGGCGTTCCACTGAGGCCCTCACGGCGTAGGCGGGCGAGACAATGGCCAGCAGATATGCAGTCGGCGAGACATACTCCACCGGATGGTCCCTGACCTCCGGCGGCGAGGCCGGCGCTCCGAAGCCCGTCGAGGGCGACCTGTGTATCTGGGATGCCCACTCCGCCGCGCTGATGGTGCTGGACGAGGCCCCTGCCGCCGGGATTCTGATGGTATGCGACGCGCCCCAGGCGACATTGGGCCTGGGGGCTTTCGACATCTCGGCCGCCCTGTTCGATTGGAACGCTCCGGTAATCGGCTCCGGCAACATCACCGTCACGGGCGACGGCGGCGACATCTATCCGACGGCGGATTTCAGCAACCACACCGGCTGGATCATCTTCGCCGAGACAGTCTACACGGAGATCAACGTCCCTGGCCTCACCGCGCCCCCGGACGTGCTCCTGGCAACGGCGGGCAAGACCGCGACGGTGGACGTGTTCTGGAAGGTCCGCGCCCTCAGTCTGGCAAATGCCACACAGACCCTCGATGTCGATCAAGCCGACCAATACGTGAATGCCGTTGGTTTCCAGTTCGCGGCCGGCATCCTGGATAATCCCGGGACGGTCAACGTGGGCGCGGGCGGACTGACCCAGATAGACGGGACGGTCCTGGGCGGCGGCACGGTCAACGTCGCGGGCGCCGCCTCGATCACGCACGCCGACTGGTCGGGGTTCACCGGCCGGCTGAACCTCCGCGGCGCCGGCCCTCACACGCTGTCCGATGCCGATGGCGCCCTGGCCCTCGGCGCATTCACGATCAACAATCATGGCGTCCTCCATATGACCAACGGCGGGGGCGTGAGCGGAACCCCGCCGACGGTCAACACCCTGTACCGGCACAATCGGCCGCAGCTGGCGGGCGACTGGGCGAGCTTGCAGGTGAACACGCGGCTGCACTATCCCCGGAGATTGGGCCCGGGCACGGCCGCGTGACGGGAGACAAGCAGATGCCCTGGACGAACATCCAACTGAGCATCCGCGACGGCGGCTACCACGTGCGGGCGATCCGACACGATAAGGGCCGCCCCGACCGCGTGTACGAAACGGACTGCGGTTACGAGGTGAAGCTCTCGCCGAGCGAGAACCTCAACCCCGTGGCCTGGGCGCTGCGGGCGCTCCGCCAGGAGGACGACCGGCCGGAGCGGCAGGCCATCGCCATCGCGCTGGCGGAAGAGCTGCACCGGATCGACCCGTAGGAGAATCGTATGGCAACCGCAACATGGGACATTCACACAATCACGAGACTCGACGCCGCACGAGCCCGCATTGTGGGCACCGCGACGGTCGATGGGGTCGAATACCCCGACATCTGGGCGGAGGGGATCTGGGACAGGAAGGCGGTCGCCGCGAGCGTCGCCAAGTTCTGCACCGCCCTCCACGCTCGGCTAGAGGCCCTCGTCGCAGGCAAGACGGCTGAGGCGGCCTTCGTCGCCGAGATCGCCGCCGCCGTCAAGGCCGACCTCGACGCTCGAAAGGTGGGTGCATGATGGCGGACACAGGCAACAAAGCCGGCACGAAGGCATACGCTCTCTCGGGAGGCTACCCGGTTGACGGGATCGAGGGCGCCGGTCACGTCGGCTACCAGGTGGCGAATGAAGCGGACGTTCTCACCGACGACATCGACAATTCCGTCAGCGTCGCCCGGAAGGGGTACGCCGTCGTCGTGCGGCTTGAAGAGACGGACGCCGGCTCCGTCACGGGCGTGGTGACCGTGAGCCTGCTGGGGCCGAAGCTGGTCGTCGGCGGAACCGAGGTGACGCAGGACGTCAACACCGATCCCGTCTGGAAGATGACGATCACCCCCGTTGCCAGTGATTACGTGATCGGCCCGCCGATCATGGTGGACGGCGACGCGTACAGCACGTTCGCAGTCTACGTGAAGAACGGCTCCGGGACGGACCTGAATATCAGCGTTGCCTTGTGCCCGATCACCGTCCCCCTGGCGAGTTGACATGATCTCGCCCAAGCCGACATCCCGCCCGGTGCAGATCGCCGTGGGGCATTCGCTGGCGCGGGGGCTGTGTGCCTGCTGGCCCTTCTACGCCGACCCTAACCTGCTGGACGTCAGCGAGCTCGGCCCGGCCCTCGACTTCAACGGCTCCAGCAGCAAGGTCAAGGCGGCGATGTTCGCCTGCGTCGGCAAGAGCCAGCCGTTCAGCATTCTCTGTGTCGCCCGGCCGGCAGACGCGACCGGTCAGATATGCTCACAGGTCAATGCCTCCGCCGACAGGGTGCAGCTCTCCACCGTGGCGGGCGGGGGGACGGTGGGCATCCTGGCGTCGATATACAACGGCGCCGCCTACACGGCGGGGCGAATCCTGGGCTTCACGCCGCTCACCTGGCTGCGCATTGCCGTATGCTGGACGGGCAGCGACATGCGGCTGTACGTCGAGGATGCATACGACGACACGTACACCAGCGGCGACTCGCCCGGCTCGACGGGCGACGGTTTCTACTGGGGCAGTAACGCGGCAGGCTCCGGTGAATACTACACCGGCCAGCTCGCCTACGGGGCGGTCTATGACCGCTGCCTCTCGTCCGCCGAGGTGGGGCAGTGGATGCTCGACCCCTGGCTGCTCCTCCGCCGCCGCGACCCCATCGAGCTGTGGGCGGCGGCCATCGCGGGCGCGCCTGGCGGAGAAACCATCGAGGCGGCTGTCGGTGGTTTCGCCCTCTCCGGCGGGGCGGCGTCGGTCCTCGCCGACAGGCTCCTGCCCTCCGCCGCCGGCTCGGTCGCTCTTAGCGGCGGGGCGGCGGGGCTGGCTGCCGCCCGGCGGATCGGCGCCGCGGGCGGGGCGGTAGTTCTGGCGGGCGGGGGCGCCTCCATCCGCGCCGACCGCCGCATCCCCGCTGCTGCGGGGGCGTACGCGCTGACCGGCGACGCCGCCTCCATCGTGGGCGACCGCAACATCCCCGCCGCGGCGGGTGCGTACACGCTGACCGGCGACGCCGCCTCCATCGTGGGCGACCGCAACATCCTCGCCGCGGCGGCTGCGTACGCGCTGACCGGGGGCGACGCCGCGATACTGGCCGAGCGGACTGCGACCGCCGCACCCGGCAGCTTCACCCTGACCGGCGGCGACGCGAATATTCTACCGCTGGGCAACTTCCTGGCCGCCTGGTTCATGGCGCAGAGGAGATAGCATGTCCGCATTTGCCAAGTTCCATTCGTTCGTCGAGGCCCTGGCGGAGGGCGTCCACAACCTGAGCGGCGACGCGCTCAAAATGGCACTCACCAACACGGCGCCGACTGCGGCGACGGACACCGGATTCCTCCCCGGCACCCTCCATCCCCCGCCGGCGGCCGCCAACGGTTACGCCCCCGCGGCCGTCAACGTCACGTCCAGCGAGCAGGTGGCCGGAACGTACACCCTCGCGGCCGACGACGTGGTGTTCACCGCCGTCGGCGGCGACATCGGCCCCGCCCGCTACGCCATTCTGTACAACGACACCGCCCCCAACGACGAGGTGATCGGCTACTGGGACCGCGGGGCCAGCGTGACCGTCAACGACGGCGAGACGATCACCGTGGACCTGACCACCGACGTGGTCCTCACCCTGGCGTGAGCCGATGAAACTCGCCATCCCCGGACAAGCCAACGTCCTGAGCCTGCCCGTCGTGAAGCGGGCGAGCGGGGACCCGATCACCACGGGCACGATCACCTTCTACCTCAAGGCCCTCGACGGCGCCAATGCGGGCAAATGGTGGAAGGGGGAAGACTGGACCTGGGATGCCGAGGCGCAGTCCGCCGGGGCCGGCGGCGGCGGAGATGCGGCCGACGGCCACTGGTCGGTCTCCATTGCCTCCGCGGCGTGGACGGCGGGGGTGCGGTATCTGCTGTACGCCAAAGAATCGGGCGCCCTCCATATCCCTGTCGGCGATGACGTGCTGTGCGATTACCCGACCTCCGCCGTCAAGGCGAGGACCGATCTGATCCAGACTGGCTCCCTCACGATCGCCAACCCGATCCTGGGCGATCAGATCAGCCTCATCGCCGGCGACTCCTACCTGAGTGCCGACGGGCGGCAACTGGCCTGGCCCCCGGTGGCGTGGTCGGCCGCGGACCCGGCGGGCGGGACGACGAAGATCCGCGTCGTCACCAAGGCCGCGTACGGCGCGGATGGGGCGGAGGCCGGCGCCGTTGCCGAGTGGGCGGGCGCGGGCGCGGACAACGGGGACGGGACGGTGACCTTCTCTGCCGAGCTGACCGGCGCCCAGACGGCTGCCCTGACAAGCCGGCCGCCTCTGGCGAAGTGGGCGTATATCTACCAGCTCCTGTGGACCCCCCCCGGCGAGGGGGCGGACCCGATCACCGTGGCCATCGGCCCCCTGGACTGCCGGGCGGGCATCGGCGCCGTGCCCGGCTGATCCGAGTTTTGAGCAGGGATGCAAGGGATGCAAGGGATGAAAAGCAAGCCAGAGAATATATGCAGCAACAGAAACTCTATCCCCTGCATCCCGTGCATCCCTGCAAAGTCTCGGAGCGTTCCATGGGCCTGATGAAACACACGTCGACGAGCGGCGGCCGGGAGGGGATCTCCATCGTCCCCAAGGAGATGTTTTTCGACCGCCGGCGGGTCCAGCGGGCGATGGACGACGCCACGAACATCGCCCTCCGCGAGGCCGCCCAGCGCATCCGGCGGCTGGCCCAGACGTCCATGCGGTACGTCACCAGCACCGCCCAGCAGAGGAGATTGATCCGGGAGGGCAAGCGCAAGCGGCTGACGCCCTACACCCCCAGCAGCCCCGGCCAGCCGCCCCGGGCGGTCCGCCCGCGGCCCTGGGTCCGCAAGTTCCTCTACTACTCCTACAACGCGCGCATCCACAACGCGGTGATCGGGCCGGCCGGCTTCCCCGCCGGCAGCGACGCCCCCCACACGCTGGAGTTCGGCGGGCGCGTGAAGATCCGCAACGTCCGCCGGACCATCCGCCGCCTCGGCGACAGCGGCGAGATCCGCGTCGGCTGGTCGGGCGGCTCGACGACCCACGCCGTCAGCGACGCCCGCGGCATCACCCAGATGGTCTCGTACGCCCTGCTGCGGACCCAGGCCCAGGTGAGCCGCGCCAACCGGCTCCAGGAGCAGCTCTACGGCGCCCTCGAGCGGGCGGTGGCGGTCGCCCCGCGGCCCTTCATGGGCCCGGCCATGCTGGCCGAGGCGCCCCGCATGGCCAGGCTGTGGGCGATCAGGAGCACAGCCTGATGGCCGCCGGCGCGACGGGAATCCGGGCCGGGCGCGCCTACGTCGAACTCGGCGTCGACGGAAAACCCCTCGACGCCGGTCTGAAGGGGGCCGAGGCCCGGCTCAAGGCCTTCGGCGCGGGGGTCGCCGGCATCGGGCGGGGCCTCATGACCGCCGGCCTGGCCGCGGCGGCGCCCCTGGGGCTCTCGGTGAAGGCCTTCACCGGGATGGGGGACAGCCTCGCCAAGATGTCCAGGCGCACGGGCGTCTCCGTCGAGTCCCTCTCCAAGCTCCAGTTCGCCGCCGAACGGTCGGGGGCGGGCATGGGCGACGTCGAAATCGGCATCCGCCGCATGCAGCGGACCCTGTACGACGCCGACCGGGGCCTCTCCACCGCCACCGACGCCCTGCACGACCTGGGGCTCTCGATGGGGGACCTGCGCGGGCTGGCGCCCGAGCGGCAATTCGCCCGCATCGCCGGGGCCCTGCACGGCGTCGGCGACGCCAGCCGGAAGGCGGCCCTGGCGCAGGTCATCTTCGGCCGTTCCGGGACCATGCTCATTCCCATGATCGATCAGGGCGCCCGGGGGCTGGAGCGCCTGTACGCTACGGCCGAGCGGCTGGGCATCGTGATGAGCGGCAAGGACGCCGCCGCGGCGGAGGAGCTGAGCGACCGGATGGGGGAGCTGTGGATGCAGCTTAAGATGGTCGCCTTCAAGGTCGGCAAGGAGTTGCAGCCCGCACTGGAGAAGCTCGCCGTCAGCCTCCAGGGGTGGCTGCGGGGGGCGATGGACTGGATCGACCGGAACGGGCCCCTCATCGAGGGCACGGCGAAGCTCACGGCGGGCGTAGTCGCCCTGGGGGCCGCCCTGTACGGCGTGGTCAACGCCTCCAAGGCGGCGGCGGCCGGGCTGGGCGCCTACAGGGCCGTGGCTGGGTTCCTGGGCGGCGGGAAGGCGGCCGGGCTCGCCGCCCGGGGAGCGGGAACCGCTGCCGCGGTCTCCGCCGCGGGAGGCGGCGCTGGGGCCGCGGCCGGCGGCTTGGGGGCGGGGCTGACAGCGCTGGGAGGATTTGCGGGGGCGGCCGCCCTGACGGCGACCCCGCTGCTGCTGGTCTTCGGGGACCTGGCCAGACGCCGGCGAGCCGAATTCCGGCAGGCGAAGGCGGAGGCGGCCCACTGGGCGGATTACCTCGCCGCGAAGGAGAAGGGTCAGCTTGAGGCGAACGACAGGGCACGGGAGGAAGGCGACCGCCGCCGGCTGGAGGCGGCGGGGAGGCTTCAGCAGGTCGAGGAGGCCATCGCCTCCGCCCGCGCCGACGCCGACGCCGAGGAGGAGACCGCCGGCCAGAAGCGGATCAAGCAATTGCAGGCCCAGATGAAGGCGATCGAGGGCGCCTTCCCGAAAGTGGGGGATTGGGCGGTCGGCGTCACCCAGGAGCGGATGGACGAGCTGAACCGCAAGGCGGATGCCGCCCGGGCCGCCCTTTCGGCGCAGATCGGGGCGATCCGGCGGGCCGAGGCGAACGCCGCCGCCTCCGCCGGGCTCGCCCGCCGGCGGGAGAGCCTGTCCCGGCGGGCGGCGGGCATCGTCGAGCGGTACGGCATCGACCAGGAGACTGCGGACCGGCTGGCGGAATACCAGGACTACCTCCGCCAGTTCGACCGCCTCCCGAAGGGCCTGGGCGACAACCGGGCAAGCTTCACGAAGTTCCAAGAGACCCTCGCCTCCGACATCGGAGGCCGGATCGACGAAACCTTCCGGACGATGACCGGGGCGGCCGGGACCTCGGCCTTCCGCCCCTTCGAGGGCGGCCCGGGCGGCGGGGGCGTCATGAGGCAGCTCGTGGACTCCAGCGAGCGGATCGCCCGCAACACCGACGTCATCGCCCGGAAGATCCAGGCGAACCCGAGCTTTGCCCCATGAGCGAGATCATCGTCAGCGAGCGCCCCGATTCCCGCGCCTGCCGGATGGCGAAGTTACCCATCGGCACGTTCGGCGTCGTGGAGGAGACCTGGAAATACATCGTCTGGGGCACGGCCAGCGAAGACGACGCCCGGGCCGCCGTCCTGGCGGCCGCCCCGGCCACCTCGGGGGGCCTGATCCGCTCCGAGGTCCGGCTGGAGCCCGAGGCGGTGGACGAGGCCTCCGACCGCGGCTTCCGCCGCGTGGAGGTCGCCTACAGCCTGCGCGACGCCCTCGTGCCGGCGGTGGGCGAGAGCAGCTTCCACTTCGAGGTCGGCGGTCAGGGCCGGCACATCAACCGCTCCCTGGAGACGATCGCCAGGTACGGCTGCGCCCCCCAGACTGCCGAGGACCACGGCCAGCTCATCAACGTCACCGGGCAGGGGCAGGACCTCGCCTGCGAGGGGATCGACATCCCCCAGGGCGCCTCCTATCATTTCTCCGAGACGCACATCCTGCCCGCCGCCGCCGTCACGGACGCCTACAAGGGGGCGCTGTTCGCCCTGTGCCTGACGACCAATGCCGGGGCGTTCAAGGGCCTGGCGATCGGCGAGGGCCTGTTTCTGGGGGCCTCCGGGAGCAAGCGCTCCCTGGGCGACTGGGAGATCACGTACACCTTCGCCGGCAACCCCAACGAGGCGGACATCCGCGATCCCTACCTGACGGCCAAAGGGTTCACCGTCGCGATCCCCAAGCAGGGGTGGCACTACGTCTGGTGGCGATACCTGCCCGCGGTCGAGTTAGGAAAACTTCAGTACACGGTGACCGGCGTCTACGTCGAGCGGCTGTTTCGGGCGGGCGACTGGACGCTGCTGGGGCTGGGCACCTGATGGGCGGCGACGGG
>DATKUU010000064.1:0-3879 GCA_035530455.1 Phycisphaerae bacterium
TGGCGATGATGCGGTCCAGTTCCTTCGCGATCTCCAGGCCGGCGCGGTCGTCGGAGTTCATGGCGTAGCCTTTCCAGCGGCTTCCCCCTCGAGGTCGCCTCTTGTTATATTGCGGCGGGCGGTCCCCGCAAGGTATTTCGCCTCCCGCCGCCGCCTTTTCCCCTTGCTTTCGGGGGGCGAGGGGCCTACACTTTTCGCTTCTCCGTCGGCTCCCAGCGGCCGGCGGGTGAAACCCTACGGTCCACCGTTAAGGAGCCCAGGTGTGGCGAAGAAGAATCCTTGCGAATTGCCGGAAGGGCACATGCTGTTCACAAGCGAGGCGGTCACCTGCGGCCATCCGGATAAGATGGCCGACCAGATCTCCGACGCGCTGCTGGATGCGATGATCGCGCAGGACCCCACGAGCCGCGTCGCCATTGAAACCATGGTCTCGACCGGTATGTGCATCGTTGCCGGCGAGGTCACGACCAAGGCGGTCATCGACGTGCCCGACATTGTGCGCGCGACCGTCAAGGGCATCGGCTACACCGACGCCGCCATGGGTTTCGACTCCGAGCACTGCGCGGTCCTGGTTTCCTTGAAGCGCCAGAGCCCCGACATCGCCATGGGCGTGGACGCCGGCGAAACCAAGGAGCAGGGGGCCGGCGACCAGGGAATCATGTTCGGCTACGCCTGCCGCGAAACGCCCGAACTGATGCCCATGCCGATTCAACTGTCGCACCAGTTGTGCAACCGCCTGGCCGAGGCCCGCCGCTCCGGCGAACTGCGGTGGCTCCGGCCGGACGGCAAGAGCCAGGTCACCGTCCAGTACGACGAGTCCCGGAGGCCCGTTCGCGTCCACACCGTTGTCATCTCCACCCAGCACGCCGACACTGCCAGCAACGAGGAAATCCGCCGGGCCATTATCGAACAGGTCATCGAGCGCGTCGTGCCCGCCGAACTCCTGGACGAGGACACGATCTACCACGTCAACCCCACGGGGCGGTTTGTGGTCGGCGGCCCGCACGGCGATTGTGGCCTGACGGGGCGCAAGATCATCGTGGACACCTACGGCGGCATGGGGAGCCACGGCGGCGGGGCGTTCAGCGGCAAGGACCCTTCCAAGGTGGACCGCAGCGCCGCCTACATGGCCCGCCACGTTGCCAAGAACATCGTCGCCGCCGGCCTGGCCGACGAGTGCGAGGTCCAACTCGCCTACGCCATCGGCGTGGCCGACCCTCTGAGCGTTCGGGCCGAGACCGGCGGCACGGGGACGATCCGCGACGTGGACCTCGCGAAGGTCATCCGCGAGGTCTTCCCCCTGAAGCCGCGCCAGATGATCGAGTACCTGAACCTCCTTCGGCCGATTTACCGCAAGACGGCCGAGGGCGGCCACTTCGGACGCGAACTGCCGGAGTTCACCTGGGAAGAACTCCGCAAGGTGGACGAACTGAAACAGGCCGCGCGGAAGTACGAAAAGTAGCACGGCGTGATTTGGAAACGTTTTTCGGGTGGCGGCCTTCCTAGGCCGCCACCACTTTTCGTGTCATGCGCGGTGGCCTAGGAAAGTTTACCCGCCGGGGCGGGGCCACCACGCCGCGGGTGCTTCTCAGAACGTGACGTAGCCCGCCGCTTTGCGGAGGCGTTTGCCCGGCCGGCCGAGGTCACCGATTCGGCGAACCCGCCCCCCGCCTTTGCGAATCGCCAGGATGCGCTTCACCGTCAGCGGCCCGAGGCCCGGAACGCGCAAGAGTTCACATCGGTCGGCGCGGTTCAAGTCCAGCGGAAATCGCTCCGGGTGCTGCCGCGCCCAGATTTCCTTGGGGTCGGCCGACAGGGAGAGGCTCCCATCGGCCTCGAACGGGATCTCGTCGTCGCGGAAGCCGTACTTGCGGATAAGCCAATCCACTTGGTAGAGACGGTGCTCGCGCGTCAGGATATCCGTGGCCGGGATGCTTTCGCGGCGCTCGCCGGGCAGGGCGGGGTCGCCCAGGCCGCGCTGGTAGGCGGAGAAATAGACGCGGCTGAGCCGCAGGCGCTTGTACAGGCCGTAGGTTGCGCGGACGATTTCGGTGTCGGTTTCGTCGGAGGCGCCCACGATGAACTGGGTTGTTTGCTTGACGCCGGCGTAGGGTCCTCCGCGGGCCGTGAGGCGACTGATGAGGTGCATCGGCCGGACGATGTCGCGAGCGTAATCCTTCCGCGTCGAAAGAGCCGCCATCGTCCGCCGCGTCGGCGCCTCGACGTTGAGCGAGACGGCGCTCGCCAGGTGCAGGGCCTCCTCGATGGCCGCGTCCGAAGCGCCCGGGATGATTTTCAGATGGACGTAGCCGCGGTACTCGTACCGGCGGCGGAGGATTCGCACGGCCGCCAGCATCCGGTCCATCGTATGGTCCGGGCTGCGGAGGACGCCGCTCGTCAGGAAGAGGCCGAAGACCTTTTCCGCCCGCACGTAGTCCATGAAGACGCGGGCCACCTCCTCGGGGGCGAGGGTGCAGCGGCGGACGTCGCGGTCGCTACGGAGGGGGCAGTAGCGGCAATCGTTCGTGCAGGCGCTCGAGAGGAGGGTCTTGAGCATGATGGACTCACCGCCGCTGGGGAGCGACGCGGGGTAGAGCCACACGCCGCCCGGTCCGCGGCGGCGGTGCTCGTCCTTTTGAGTGCCGCAGGCGCACGACAGGTCATACCGCGACCCGTCGGCGAGAAGTTTGAGTTTCTGTTGCGTGTTCATCGGGCTGGATTTCCAATTGTGGCGCGGCGGGTCTCCGCACCCGCCATGGAAAACTTATGGCTACCTTTCCTGCACGGAGCCGAGACATCAGGAGTCGCGGGTGATATCTTCCAGAGACATAAAGATCTTGCGGGGGAAGAACGCCCTTGCGGTTTCTAGGAGTATACGGTCTTCCGACACAAGGCCGTCTGCAAGGCTTAACATCACGATGTAGTGGTTGTCCCAATAGTCATTGGCTAACGCCTTATCGGACACATGGCTCCAATCCAGACCGGAATCCTTGCGCCGACGAAGAACCAGGTAATTCCGAAGCCACACGTTGGTAAACGCTACGGACCTCGGGCACGCAAGCGCGGACAGGTTGGGGTAAGTTTCTCCCCAAGTCTCGCGCGCCACGCTTTCGGAACGTAAAACAAGTGCTCGCAATTGGCTGCAGTTGAGTTCGCGGGCTAAGTTTTGTAGAACGCTCGCAAGCCTATCGAACCGTCGGTCAGTGCAGACGGCACACAGGCGCGAGCGCATGTACTGTACATTTTCAGCCTCGTGGGCCCGGACCTCTCCTTCTGGATCGCCTAGGATTTCTCTGCGGGCGATGCGATTTCGACACTCTTGCGTAACATCTGCATCAAGACAATCGGTCGCAGGTCGCCTAAACCGTTTTTCCTTCTCCTCGAGGTCGCGTATTCCACGGCATACGGAAAACGGGACGTTCTGGATCTTATCCAGATAATGCTTGCGCTGGTCTTCTACAGACAGGGACGGTTCAGTCATTATTTCATAAAACAGGGCAGGTGGTAACACCGGGATGTGAACGCGCCCTAATGCCTGTAGATCTTGTGCACTGGCGGCTCGGAGAAAACTCTTGTCTATTATCAACAACGCCATGTGACTTGGCCTGATTAGGCGCGTTCGGCACGACGGTGTTCGACCCATTTCTACTCTCGCACTGGCGGGCAAGCCGCCAGTGCCACCCAGCCGTTGACACGGATGATTCAGGCGTTCTCCGCGCCCTCTGCGGTCTCTGCGTTGAAGAAGCCGGTCAATACTTCCTCAGCACCCCGATGACGACACCCTGGATGGTGACGTTCGGGACGTAGATGGGCTGCATCGTCGGGTTGGCCGGCTGGAGGCGGATGCGGCCTTTCTCCTTATAGAACTTTTTCAGGGTC
>DATKUU010000065.1:0-2190 GCA_035530455.1 Phycisphaerae bacterium
GCCCTCCGCAACGTCAAAGGCCACATCTACTGTTTCACCAGCGTGGCCGACTCCATCCTCGCTTTGGGCGTGACGTGGGCGGGGACGGTGGACCGCGGCGGGGGCATTGCCGGCGGACTGGTCGGCTTCAGCCCGCCGGAGGGCGCCTCCGACGACACCAAGCGCCTCTACCAGGAGAAACTCAAGCAATTCCCGTGGAACCCGGGCGAAATGCTCCTGGGGCACCTCGGCGACCACCTGGGCGCCACTAGCCCGACGTTTGTCCGCGTCCGCATCGCCCCGCTCGTCCTGGGGCAGGAACCCGGGCAGCCCCCCAAGCCGCAGTCGCGCCGCACCGCCCGCCCTGTAGTGAGAGATTCTCTCTACTACAGGGCCCGCGCGCCCGACACCCAGGCTGCACGCCCGGCCGGAACCTGGAAGAGCCTGCCATGACCGACCCCCGCGCCAGCAACCGGAGCCCGATGGCGGCCCTGGTCCTGGGGTGGCTGCTGCCCGGCGCCGGCCATGCCTACGCGGGGCAGCGCGGCAAGGCGGTCCTGTTTGCGTCGCTCATTGTCGGCCTGCTCATCGCGGGATTTGCGTTGGGCGGCGGGACGAACATCCTCCCGAACGAGTGGTGGTACGCCCCCCAGTTGGGCGTGGGCGGACCGACAGCCGCGCTGACGCCCCTGTCCCAATACCTGGCCATCCGCTCCCCCATTGACTGGGCCTCGCCCTTGCGCGAGATCGGCACGCTCTACACGGCCGTGGCCGGGCTGCTGAATCTCCTCGTCATGATGGACGCCTACGTGACGGTCGCCTATCCGGAGGAGAGGGGGGACCGTGCAGCCCACCGGGCCCACCCGTCGGACGGGAAGGAGGGCGCATGATGCTGAACGCGCTCGCGCATTTTTTTGAGCGGCTCGTGAGCCTCAACAATCCCCTCTGGTTCTTCTATCCGCTCCTGGCGGTCATCGCGGTGGTGTACAAGGCGACGAAGTTGGACCGCCCCGGCGAGATCGCCCGGGCGTCGCTCCATTTCTTCGTCTCGGTGACGCTGGGCATCCTGGCGCTGAGCCTCGCGTTCTACCTCGTTTCCATTCTTTTCTAGCCGTCGAACGTCGCCGATTGCTCCCGCAATCGGCTCACCGCGCGCGGGCGACGTACGTCCGCACGCTCTCGCGCCAGTCGGGGAACTGATAGCCCGCCTGCCGCGCCAGTTTCTCCGTCGAGAGAACCGCCCGCGCCGGACGCCGCGCTTCGCCCCGCCGATCACGGCTCTCGATGGGTTCGACGGGAACCGCCAAGTCCGCCGCCCGCACGATTTCCACGGCCAAATCGTAGCGCGAGGCGGCGCCGCGCCCGCACGCATGGAACGTCCCGCGCAGGTCCGCACCGACCATCGCCACAAGCGCCGCCGCCAGGTCCTCGTTCCAGGTGGGGCATCCGACCTGGTCGCGGACGACGCGCAGGGGCTCGCCCGCGCGGGCACGCGCCAGAATGGTCCGGACGAAGTTCGGCCCGCCGTCGCCGTACAGCCACGCCGTCCGCACGATGAGGTGACGCTCCGGCGCCGCCTCGCGGACCGCCGTCTCGCTCTCGGCCTTGGAGCGGGCGTACACGCCGAGCGGGCTCGGCGGGTCGTCCTCGACGTACGGCTTTTCGTTGGCGCCGTCGAAGATGAAGTCCGTGCTCATGTGCACCAGGAGCGCCCCGGCCTGGGCGGCGGCGCGGGCGACGGAGCCCGCCGCCTCCACGTTCAGACGCCGAACGAGCGCCTCGTGCGTCTCGGCGGCATCCACGTCGGTCCAGGCCGCCAGGTGGAAGATCGTCCGCGGCTCTAGGTCCCGCACGGCCCGCGCGACGGCGCGAGCGTCGGTCACGTCCAGCGGCCGAATGGGCACTCCGGCAGGGCCGGTCCCCGGCGCCAGGTCCGTCAACACCAGCGCCTCCGGCGCGGGCGCCGCCTGCGCCAGGCGCGGCCCGAGGGCGTGGCCCAAGAGTCCCCCCGCACCCGTCACGAGCACGGGCCAGCAAGGTTTCGGCAGATCGCTGGTGGCTTTCACGTTGACAAGATGCTCCTTCCCGGCTAGCGTGATGCCGTTCCCGACGCCGACGTTCCGCCGGCAACCGCGCGGGCCGGCCTTGCCGATCTTGATCGCCCGCAGAGGTCTTCGAGCCTCGTGGCCTCGTTTCTGAAACACTTTCGCC
>DATKUU010000066.1:0-3592 GCA_035530455.1 Phycisphaerae bacterium
CGACCTGCACGCCCACACCGACTCCAGCGATGGACGCGCAACGATTGAGGAAATGGTTGAGGCGGCGAGAAAACGCGGATACCAGTACCTGGCGATCACGGACCATTCGCAGGCCGTGACGGTGGCGCACGGGATGACGGCGGATCGGCTCCGGCGCCAGGCGGACCGCATCCGCAGCCTGGCACAGTGGCTCAAAGGGTTTTGGCTGCTGGCCGGCATTGAGGTGGACATCCTGAAGGACGGTCGCCTCGATTTGCCGGAGAAGGTCCTCGCGGATCTGGATTGGGTCGTCGCGAGCGTCCACTCGGCGTTCGAGATGGACGAGGCGAAGATGACGGAGCGGCTGCTGGCGACCGTGCGGTCGGGCGTGGTGGACTGCATCGGCCATCCGTTCGGCCGGCTCATCGGCAGCCGCGACCCGATTCGCTTCGACGCCGAAAAAGTCTTCGCGGCATGCCGCGAGCACGGCGTCGCCCTGGAGATCAACTCGTACCCGGACCGTCTCGATTTGCCGGACATCTGGTGCAAGCGGGCGAAGGAGGCGGGCGTTACGATGGTGATTTCGACCGACGCCCACAAGCCGGCCGACCTGGACCTGCTTCCGTTCGGCGTGTCGGTGGCGCGGCGCGGGTGGTTGGAGAAGAAGGATGTGCTGAACACGCTTTCGGCCGCAGCGCTGCGGAAACGTTTGAAATCGCACCATTGACGTTTAGCCGCGAGCCGAAAGGCGAGCGCGGCCGTCTCCCGTTTAGAATGGAAGGCGAGGCATGACCAAGCACCAGGCCCAGAGATGCGCGGCGGACCTCCGCCGCCGAATCGAGCACCACAATTACCGCTACTACGTCCTGGACGACCCGCAGGTCTCGGATGCCGAGTATGACGAACTCATGGCCGAACTCCGCGCCATTGAGGAGGCGCACCCGGACCTTGTGACGCCCGACTCGCCGACGCAGCGCGTGGGCGGCCGGCCGCGCGAAGGCTTCGAAACGGTCCGCCACGAGACGCCCATGCGCAGCCTCCTGTCCATCACAAGCGAGGAGGAGATGCAGCGCTTCATCGAAACGTGCCGAAAGGAACTCGGCCGCGACGACGTCCCCCTCGTGGCCGAGCCGAAGTACGACGGAGTCAGCGTGGAACTGGTGTACGAGCGGGGGCTTCTGAAATCGGCGAGCACGCGCGGCGACGGGACGACGGGCGAGGACATTACGCCGAACGTCCGCACCATCCGCGAGGCGCCGCTGCGATTGCGCGAGGACAAGTCCAAGATGCCGGAGCACCTGGTGGTGCGCGGCGAGGTGTACATGGAGAAAAAGGAGTTCGCCGATTTCAACCGCCGGCAGGAGGAAGCGGGGCGCAAGACCTTCGCCAATCCGCGGAACGCCGCCGCGGGGAGCCTGAGGCAACTGGACCCGCGGGTGACGGCCGAGCGCCCGCTCAGGATCTTCTTCTGGGAAATGACGCCGGCCTCGTCGTCGCGGCCCGAGACGCAGTGGGAGTGTCTCGAGGAGATGCGGGCGCTGGGCCTCAAGACATGTCCGGAGTCGGCGCGGCTCCGGACGGCCGATGAGGCGGTGCGCTGGCATCATGAACTCGAGCAGCGCCGCGACGCTCTTGCGTACGAGATTGACGGGTGCGTCTTCAAGGTGGACCGCCTGGCGGACCACGAGGTGCTGGGCGTGCGTGCGGCAAACCCGCGGTGGGCGGTCGCCTACAAGTTCGCCCCGCGCCAGATGACGACGCGCATCCTCGAAATCAGCGCCCAGGTCGGACGCACGGGTGCGATTACGCCCGTCGCGCTGCTTGAACCGGTCGAGATCGGCGGCGTGACGGTCACCCACGTCAGCCTGCACAATCAGGACGAGATTGACCGCAAGGACATCCGCGTCGGCGACACGGTCCTGGTGGAAAGGGCGGGGGACGTCATCCCGCACGTCGTCCAGGTAGTCGTGGACAAGCGGCCGCGCGGCGCGAAACGGTATCATCTGCCGAAGAAGTGCCCCGTCTGCGGTGAGGTGGTCGTCAAGCCCGAGGGCGAGGCCATCACGCGGTGCGCCAGCGCCTCGTGCCCCGCGCAACTCAAGGAGCACGTCAAGCACTTCGGCTCGAAGCAGGCGCTCAACATAGACGGCCTGGGCGACAAGGTCGTCGCGCAACTCGTGGACGGCGGCCTCGTGAAGGACGTGGCGGACCTGTACGACCTGGGGGTCGAGCCTTTGGCGGACCTCGACCGGATGGGCGAAAAGAGCGCGACGAATCTCGTGGAGGCGATTGCGGGGAGCAGAAAGGCGTCGCTGCCGCGCGTTCTCTTCGGCCTTGGCATCCGGCACGTGGGGCGGGCGCTCGCGGAGACGCTCGCCGCCGAGTTCGGCTCGCTTGAGGCCCTGGCGGAAGCGGATACGGAGCGGCTGCTGGCGGTCCCGGACGTCGGGCCGGAGGTCGCGGCCTCGGTGGTCGAATGGTTCGCGAATGCGGCGAACCGCGCGCTGGTGGAGAAACTCCGGGAACATGGCATTGACCCGAAGATGAAGAAGGTGCCGGGCGGCGGGGGACGGCTGGCGGGCAAGACGGTAGTGGTGACAGGGGAACTGGAGAGCATGACTCGCGAGGAGGCCCAGGAGGCCGTCCGCCGCGAGGGAGGCAAGGCGGCAGGCAGCGTCTCGAAAAACACCGATTACCTGGTCGCCGGCGCGAAGCCCGGCTCGATGAAGATGCGCGCGGCCGAGAAGCACGGCACGGAAATCCTCGACGAGACGGCGTTCGTCCGGTTGGTTGGCAGAAAGTAGGAGGCGGCTGCCAAACGTCGTCTGGGCAGAGGGCGGATCGGCAAAAGCACGGGCGGGTCTGCCTTCGTCCCAGCGTGCCGGGACTTCGGTGTGGCAAGCAAGCCGCCAGTGGCGCCCTAGTCCCGCGGCGGGCTCGGAGGGCGTCACATCCCACATCTTGGGGCCAGGCTTAATGGGCCCCCATATCTAGTATTCCCTGCCGTGAACAGCCTTTTTTCGGGTGACATTTCGGTAAGCGTCGCTACAATCGGAGGTTGCATTGAAACGTGACTGAGACAGGTCGAGCGGGGGGAGTCCAGAGAGCCTATGTCCAGGTCAAGTCTCGCATCGGGGCTGAAGATCGCCCGGTTTTTCGGCATCACGATCCGGGTCCATTGGAGTTGGCTCGTGATCTTCTTTCTGATGGTTTTCAGTCTGGCGACGTACCTTTTGCCGGCGGGCGACGCGGCGGGCGGTGGGCCGTGGTGGAAAGGCGACAAGGACCTCGCTCGAGTCGATCGGTTTTCCCAGGCGCATCCCCGCGCCACTCGCGACGAGGTTGCCCGCGCCGTCGGCCTGGACCTCTGGCCGGAGTGGCAGTACTGGGTTCTGGCGGCCGTGGGGACGCTGGCCCTCTTTGTGTGCGTGCTGGCGCACGAATTAGCGCACAGCCTGGTGGCCAAGTCGAACGGGATCGCGGTGGAGGGCATTACGCTGTTTATCTTCGGCGGGGTGGCGCGCCTCGCGGAGGAGGCGCGCGGGCCCGGCGTGGAGTTCAAGGTGGCGGCCGCAGGGCCGCTGATGAGCCTCGCCATCGGCGCGGCGTGCGG
>DATKUU010000067.1:0-4958 GCA_035530455.1 Phycisphaerae bacterium
GCGGCGCAAGGGCGGCAACTGGACGCTGAGGCGCTTGTAAGGTTCATGGCCGACAAGTTCGGTATCACGGAGGCGGAAGTCGCCGACCTCTACAAGCCCGGTGTCCCGATGGAACTTGCGCCGATTCAGCAGGCGGCTCCGATGAACCGTCCGAAAGCGCCGAGCCAGCGGGTAACTCGCTCGCCGGGTTCGCAGCAAGCCGCACCGACGCCGGAACCGGCGGGGGTAGGAGCGTAAAATGGGCGACCTAAAGAACGTGATTTCGGCGGAAGCGCGGTGGGAGAATGGCGGTTTGCGACTTGTCTGTCCACTGTGCGGGGCGGATTGTGACGCGACATCGGATGAAAAAGCCACCTGTCGCGGAGTGTCGCCGCATACGTTTGACATCATGGGAATAGGGTCAAACTGTGCCCGGTTGCTTGAGGAAGCCGTAAAGGAGTAAGTCGTGCCTTATACAATCAGACGTACGAACGGCTACCGGGTATCCTCGCCGCACGGCGTCAAGGCGAAGCATACCACGAAGAAGAAAGCCGCAGCGCAGGTCCGTTTGCTCCGGGGGGTTGAGCATGGGTTCAAGCCGACGGGCAAACCGGCCCGTACGCTGAAACGGAAGAAATAATGGCTACCTTTGTCATGCGCAATGGGAAGTTGACCGAACTGAAGCGTGGCGAACGGTTGAAGCCAGGCGGGAAAGCCTCCTGGCCGATGAAGTCGCGGGGGGCGGCGGTTAGGCCGGAACAGGTAAATGAAATGCGAAAGTTGTATCCGGGGCATGAGTTTGACGTGAAAACCGGCGAGGCTATCTTTCGGAACGCTTCGCACCGGCAGAAGTGTCTGCGTGACAGGGGGCTAGTTGACCTCGACGGGAACCGTTCGGGGAGAAACGTCTGACCGAATGAAATAACCCAGGGACGCAGCGCCTGATCAGCGCTCACTAAATAAAGGCCCCTCCGCCGGCGGCGGTGGGGCCTTTTTCCTTGGGGTGAAGGAGAAAACCTGAGCATCACGCTACCCCGGCACACCGCCGGGAAGCCTGAAGCGATAGGAGCGGAAATCATGGCAACGGATGAAGGAGCGGAAGTGGACGTGGAAACAGAAGTCGAAACGGAAGTGGCCACCGGGTCCGAGCAGGAAACGGACACCGGGACCGCTGCTGCGGAAGCCGCTGTTGCTGAGGCGACTGGCGCAGAGGGTGCGGGTGCGGAAGGCGAGGAAACCGAGACGGATGCAGGCGAGGAAGAGCGCAAGCCCCTCAGCCCCCGTCATACGGGAGCCGCCGAACGCGCCGGACTGACCCAGGAAGACCTGGATGAGATGGTGGACAAACTCGGCGACGAGAAGGTGGAAACCTACCTCGAAAAGATGGCGGTCGGATTTGACCGCCAAAGCGCCGAACTCGGCGAGTCCGGCAAACTCCTACGGGAGCAGCGCCGGGCCGGGGCAGTGGAGGAACCGCCCTTTGTGGAATCGGGGGCGGATGTTTCCGTTCTGGCTCAACCGTTGAAGGCGAAGATACCGACAGCGGCGAAGGAGTGGATGAACGAGTACGCCCCTGAGTTTCTTACTTCTCACGAAGAACTCCTGGGCGGGTACGAGGCGATGCGGCAACTCACCGTGTCGCTGTTGCGCCGGGTGAACGAGCAGCACGGTCGGAATGTGAAGGGCGAGTTGGACGGATTCTACAACGGCCACAAGGACATGGCTGCGCTCTTCGCAGACGCGAAGTTCAAGACCGAGTTGCAGCGCACGGCGCAAGACATCTGGCTGGCTTCGCAGCGGACGAAGCATCCGCGCTCCATCGGAGAATCGTTGGAAGCGGCACTTTGGTCCACGAAGCAGGCCAGGGACCACATACAAAAAGGGGTTGGCGAGAAACTGAAAGGCCAGGTGCGGGACCGGCAGGGCAAGTTGCAGCCTCGACCCAAGCGACGGGCGGTATCGCCCGAAGCGAAGGGCGACGAAGCGGCGATTCAGGCCCTTGTGGATATGGGTATCCCGCGCTAAAGCCTTCTGACTTGCCGCCTACAACTTGAGAAAGGTGACTCACATGGCAACAAACATTCCCGATACGTCACTTCTGGACATGGTGAAAACGACCCTGCCGAATCTCACCAAGGGCAAGTTCACCACGCTTCTGAAGTACCAGCGCTACCCCTACTGCGAAGCGCTCTTCGGAAAAGAGCGCCAACTGTACCAGGGCGGCAAGACCATTGACAAAGAGGTGATGGTCACGGAGTCCACCACGGCCCAGAATGTCGGGGCCTACCAGACGTTTGATCCGAACGTCGAACACTTCATGGCCGTGGCGACGCAACGATGGGCCGGAACCGGCGATTCTTACGTCATAGACGAAATCGAGAACGGGATGAACGTCGGGGCGGCTCGCATCGTGGACATGATTAAAATCCGCCGCCAGGGTTGCTTCATGGGTCTTGCAAACAGGGTCGAGGAGAGTTTCTATGCTTGCCCGGCGAGCACCGGAACCGATGCTCCGATGGGCATCCCGAACTACGTTTGCGAGATTGCAGAGGCCGGAGAGGGCTTCTACGGCGGCGTGCCGCGTAACGACGGTACGACCTACGGCTCCACGGTGTCCGGCATCAATCCGCTGTCGAGCGGGTCGGGCACTTCGAGCATCCTGCCTGCGGCTGACACGGCCACCTACAAGACCCGCTGGCGCAACTACTGTGCGGGCGGCTCCGGGTACTATCTCGGAGAGGTGGACACCACCGCTGTAACGACCATGAGCAAGGCGTTCCTCAAGATTGGTTTTCAAGCGCCTCGGCACATGGCGGACCTGGCGAACGAGGAGAACCCGGTTTCGCGTCTGCGGATTTTCGCGGGCATCAATCCGGTTATCGAGTTCGCCAAGTTGGCGCGGGCTGGCAACGACCAGTTGGGGGCCGATGTGGCCCGGTACGACAACAAGACCGTGTTCAACGGCATCCCGATTGAGTACATGCCCGTGCTGGACGCGCAGACCACGCTGACGGACCCGATTTACATGCTGGACTTCAACCATCTGTATCCGGTCATTCAGTCCGGGTTCGAGTTGAAGGAGTATCCCCGTCAGCAGCCGCAACAGCCGACCGTCGTAGCGGTGTACGTCATCATGCGTTGGAACCTGGTCTGCACCGACCGCCGTCGGCAGGCCGTGATTCACGAGTACTCCTAACGGCTTGTAGCCGTTGGGATAGTCACAGGAACTTGCCGATGGGGCGCGACGCAGCGCCCCACCGGATAGAAATACGATAGGAGAAGCAAATGGGTCTTCGATACGCAGGAATGCCTCTGAGCAGTTTCCGTCGGGACAAACTCGTTCCCACTCCGAGCGCCTTGTACGCGACGAGCACCACGGAACTGTTCCCGGTCGGGATGCGGTACGTGGATGAGGATGATGGCCGCGTGTTCCGGTATAGCAAGGCACTCGACACCCTGTATTCGGGGTACGGTGCGGCCAATGGTACGGTCGCGGCGAACATCATCAACTCCGTTTTGCCCAATGCCGTTGCGGTCGGCGATACGGAAATGACCGTGACGATAGCCTCGGACGAAGGCTACGCCGGCAACGGTCTGGTGGCCGCAGACGAACTCCAGGGCGGCTACATCGTCTTCGGTCACGCCGCAGCGGCTTCCGCACAAACCCGCCGCATTATCTCTAACACGGCGGTTGCCTCTGGTGGCGGCACGACCCGCATTGTGATGGACGGTGCGGCAGGGTATTTGCTGGCGGCCAGCGGGTTCGCCGAGGTTCAGTTGAACCCGTACCGCTACCTCATGCAAGGCGGGTATTCCTACAACGCCTTCATGTGCGTTCCGGCCACCTACGCGACCACCGGCCTCTTCTTCTGGGGCCAGACCTGGGGACCGTGCTGGTGCGTTCCCGGCGGCGGCGACTCCACTCCTGGCAACACGGCGGAAGACCGCACGGTGTACTTCGTCGGCGACGGTTCGGTCAACGGGGCCTACGCTCTGACGATTGAGACTGGCTACCAGAAAGCCGGGTTCATCATTGACTCGACTTCCTCCAGTGTCAGTGCGATGCCGCTCGTGATGTTGCAGATTTCCACCTAGAAAATCCAGGTGCGGGGGAGGTGGCAATCGGGCCGCTTCCCCTTCGCCGGGGATGACCTTTGAGGAGGATGTGCTGTGGCAAAAGACAAAGAGGAGAAACCGAAGTCGGAAAAGCCGAAGCCAGATAGCGTGAATGAGTATGTCCAGAAACGCATGGACGCGGCCAACAAGAAGTAGGGGCGGACCATGCCACTCATCCCGCCGGACGTGAGCGAGAAAGACGTGCGCGAACACGCGAACCGTTGTGCGCATCGGGCGGGACACTGCGAGCGCGATGGGCAGCCCAGGATGGCCAGAAAAATAGTCTCGCAGCCCACGACAGAAGCCTATCGTCGGGGCTTTGACCTGGCCTTCGGGCGCAACCAGGGGCGCAGGCAAGACGCGCATGCCTCCGCCTGAACCGGAACGGGGGGCGGCCACAAGTCGCCCCCTGGGCCGGGACGCTGAAAGGAGAGGGCTTTGACGGAATCAACGCTCACACACAGTTGGGCGACGCTAGAGGACGCCGTACAGGACTTCATCGGCGGGACTGCGCCCACGGTGACGGAAGACCTTGCATCGGGCTACCGCCTATTTTTATGGCCGTCCATCGTCGGCCTTCACCATGACTGGTCTTTCCTGCATCCCTTAGCGACGCTCGTGCTTCGCGCCGAGGCGACCGACACCCTGGCGGCGACGCCCAGCAATCCGACAACCAACGTCACCATCACGCCGACCACCATCGGCTCTTACCACGTCGGCGACGAACTGAAGATTGGAAACGAACTCCTGAAAGTCGGAACGGTCGGCGTCTCCACCTTGACGGTCACGCGCGGCTACCGCAGTTCGACGGCGCGCAGCCTGGCCTCCGGCGACACGATTACCATCCTCGGCGGGAACGCCAC
>DATKUU010000068.1:0-4175 GCA_035530455.1 Phycisphaerae bacterium
TGCGGGGCGCGCTCCAGAGCCGCTTGCCATTCCGCCAGTGCAGCCGCCAGACGAGGGTTGTGCTCCAGGGCATGGGCAATGTACTCCTGGACCCCCGTGCCTTCGTCGAACGCCGCGGGGGCGGGCGCCTCGGCCGCACCCCTCACGCCGGGGGCGACGTCCGTGCCGACCCACCGGCCCGTGCCCCCGCGCTCCGCCGGCCCGGCGCATCCCGCCGCGAGCACAAGAAGTGCTCCCAGAACGAGCATGGGCCGCTTCGCAACGCCTTGCCGCATTATTCCCCCGTTCCTTTGTGTTGCCGGGCCGCGCTGCTGCCCGCACATTATTATTCACCTCCAGGCGCTGTATTGCAAGGTCGCGCAGCCACGACGCAAACCGCCTCCTGCCTGCACAGGGCAGCGTGGGTTCGCCGCCACGTCTCGGGGTCTATGCTCTCAAGCCACCGGGCCGACGTGTCGAGACTTGCTCCTCGGTCGGGGCTGCACGCGGAATCCTGGAAAAAAGAGAGCGGCACCGGGGAATGGCACCGCCCTTCTAAGCCAGACCCATCAAGGTCCATCCCATCGCCGCTCTCGTGCGGTGCGTCGCCCGAGCTACTTTGCCTTCACGTCGAAGCAGTAGAGGTTCTGGTCGTACCGCAGGTAAAGGCGCCCGCCGATGACGGCCGGATGGGCCCACGACGGACCGTTGCCCTTGACCTGGAACCGTCCCTTGAGCTGGAAGGCGTCGGGTGAGCAGGTGCCGAGGCCCACCGTACCGCCGTTCTCGCTGAACAGGTACAGCATGCCGTCGGCCCAGATGACGGAGCCCTTGCCGACGCCCTGGGCGCTCCACTTCTTCTGCCCCGTCTTGAGGTCGAGGCACGCCAGGCCTCTGCCCGCGTTGCCGTAGATGTAGCCGTTGTCGATGATGTAGCCGCCGTGATGGCAATCGAACTCCCGGCTGGTCCAAGCCTGCTCGGCTGTCAGCCTCGTGCCGGTGGCGCCGAGTTTGAGGCAGATGCCGCCCTTGCCGTAGCCGTTCGCCCAGAAGACGTACCCGTCTTCGTAAGCGGGATTCGGACAATTGGCGGTGTTGCCCTGGCACCAGGTGTTGGTGAAGAGGGCCGCGCCGGTGCGGGCGTCGACGCCGGTGATGCCGCCGCCGGTTCCCTGGACAATCATCGGAACATTCCTATAAGTGATCCAAATGGACGAGCCGTAGCCCGCCGGCATCTCGACGCCGGTGCTGGCCCAGATCGGCTGGCCCGTCGTCTTGTTGAGCGCGACGATGCAGTTTTTGCCGCCGGGCGTCACGAAGACCGCGTTGCCATGGACGAGCGCGGACTCGCTGTAGCCCCATCCCCCCGGAGCGCCGCCGAACTCCTTCATCGAGCGGGTCCAAATCCTGTTGCCGGTCGCAGCATCGTAGCAGCCCAGGAGGCCCTGGCCCGAGAGGATGTAAAGCTTGCCCGAGTCGATGGTCGGCGTCGACCGCGAGCCCTGGTGGTCGCCGCCCCAGGCCTGGTCGTGCTCGACCGTCCAGAGATTCTTCCCCTCCATGTCGAAGGCAAAGATCGTCAGCTTGCCTCCCACATCACCGGAAGTGTAGATCTTGCCGCCGCTGACGGCCACGCTCGAAAACCCTGCGCCGATCCCTTCGGCCTTCCAGAGAAGCGGCGGCCCCTCGGCCGGCCACTCCTTGAGGAGCCCCGTGTCGGGCGACTTGCCGTCGTGCTCCCCTCCGCGGAAGGAGGGCCACTCGGCGGCGGCCGCGGCTGTGGCCTGGCCTGCCGCGGGTGTCTTCGCCGGCGCCTTGGCCGGCGCGGCCGCCTCCGCCCACGACACCGTCACGAGCAGCACAATCGCGAGGATTCCCAAGGCCGGCCGCACAATCTGCATGATCCCCTCCCTCAGTCCGAAGATGCACGCCCATTCCTGCGGGGCAGCCGAACGAATAATATCCTTTTAACACATTGCCTTTTTATCGGAAAGCAGAATATCTCCCCGCGGAGGTTGATAGGGGGGACCTGGCGAAGGCCGACGATGGTCGGCGAGCCATGCAGGATTTTCTGCAAAACCGGCCCCCGCGAAATCCTGGCGAAGCAGGACGCCCCGCCGTTTCGGCTTGGCAACGACGGGGCGGAAGGCTACGCTACTCGGCAGGTCACGCGGCTCGTCGGCCATGGCCGACGGCGCGGCGTACGCCTCTGCTTGAGCGGGAGCGCCGCCTTTGAAGAGGACGAGAGGGGGCATCATGAGTTACGAGCGCGGCATGGCGGCGATCCGGCTCGAAGCGCCGGACGAGATCCCGCACACGCAGTACATCACGCATCCGGAGTGGCTGGAGCACCTCCGCAAGAAGGCCGGAAAACCGAATGCCGGGTTCGAGGAACTCCTGGACTTTGATTTCCGCTGGAGTGCGGACGGCCCGAACATCGAGCGCGGCCGATGGACCGACATGGGCCATGCCCTCTGGCAGCCCGACGGGAGCGACTTCCATCAGTCCGTTCCTTCGCCGTTCACCGACCTGGAGGAGATTTACCATCTCGACCCGCTGGAGGAGTACGGTCCGGTGGATGTCGAGCGGCAGGCGGAGGCGTACCAAGCCTGGTACGCCGAAGCCCGGAAAGGGACGGGGGTGATTTCCGGCGGGACGTACCGTTCGGTCCTCTCGTTCGCCATCGCCGCCTTCGGCTGGGAGAACCTGCTCGTGGCCGCGGGGACCGACCCGCATCGCTTCGGCGAAACGCTGAACCGATGGGCGGACTATCTGCTGGAGAACTACGTCCGGGCCTGGGCGAGGACCGACATCGAGGTTTTTCTCACGCACGACGACTTCGTCTGGACGAGCGGAGGGTTTCTCCAGCCCGACTTCTACCGCACCTATGTCTTCCCGAACTACCGGCGCTATTGGGACTGCATCAAGGACGCCGGCAAGAAGGTTCTTTTCTGTTCGGACGGCAACTTTACCCAGTACGTGGACGACCTCGCCGACGCCGGCGCCGAGGGGTTCATCTTTGAGCCCACGACGGACCTCCAGGCCCTTTGCACCAGGTACGGCAAGACGCACGTGATTGTGGGCAACGCCGATTGCCGGGTCCTGACATTCGGCACGCCGGAGGAGGTCCGGGCGGAAGTGAAGCGGTGCATGGACGTGGGCCGCGACTGCCCCGGCTATTTCTTTGCGGTCGGCAACCACATTCCGCCGAACGTCCCCATCGAAAACGCCGACGCCTGCCTGGAAGCGTACCGGGACCTGCGGCGGCGATAGGAGGCGCACCGAAGCGGCCATGACGAAAGAGTGGTTCAAGGAACTCGACGATGAGTTGTGGCTCCAGGGCGACGAGCGGGCCGACGAGCAGGCCGCCTTCATCAAGAAGGTCCTGCGTCTGCGCAAGGGTCAGACCGTGCTGGACGCGCCGTGCGGCGACGGACGGATCGCCGTCGGCCTGGCGCGCCTGGGCCTCCTGGTGGTCGGCGTGGACCATGACCCGTATTTCATTGCCCGCGCGCGGGCGCGGTTCGAGGAGGAGGGCCTGGAGGGGGAGTTTCTCGTCGGCGACATCCGCGAGGTTGCCTTCGTCGGGTGCTTTCATGCGGCGATCAACTGGGGCGGCAGTTTCGGATACTTCTCGGACGAGGAGAACTTCGAGACGCTGCAGCGTCTGGCGCGCGCGGTCCGAAAGGGCGGGCGCGTCCTCGTGGACCAGCCCAACCGCGAGCACATCCTCCGCCACTTCCGCCGGCGGCAAGAGCGCGGACGCGTCGAGATTAAGAACCGCTGGGACGCCCGCCGCGAGCGCGTCGTCGGCCGGTGGACCCTGCGGCGGCACGGCAGCATCCACCGGTTCAAGACCAGCATCCGCCTCTATACGCCGAGAGAGATGCGGGCGCTCTTTCGGAAGGCGGGCCTCAAGGCCGGAGCCGCCTACGGAACCCCCGAAGGCCGTCGCTTCCGCCGCACCTCGCCGCGGCTCATCCTGGTCGGCACGCGGACGCGCTCCTCCGAACTCTGACGGCCGCCGGAAACTCGCCGAACCCGCCCCACGGTTGCAGGAGTTTCCCCAAAACTGAAGACGGTTCCTGCGTAAGTGTTTGAGGCCGCGGGGGTTAGGAATTTCGAGAAGTGTAAAGGGTGGTCCTGGCGTAAGATACCCTTCAATCGAGCAAGATTTTGGGGAATCTCCGGAGGAC
>DATKUU010000069.1:0-9586 GCA_035530455.1 Phycisphaerae bacterium
CGACTGACGACGTGGCTATCTGTTCTTCTAACTAAGTTGAAAATCTCTATTCGCCGTACAGGGGATGAGACGAAAAACATAGTGTGGCTCGCTCCTTCGTCTTTGGCGCTCAGGGGTCACGACGACGTGGATGCGGAGCAAACGCTCTGGAGCGGAATTCAGGCGTTCGAGTCGCCTTGGTCGGGCGACGCGTCTCATTTTAATCCCTTCCACGTTGCGTTCTACATCTCCGCTGACCTCGGCGGAGACTGGTTCACGCTCCAATTCTGGATGCAGCATGGAGAACTCATCGGCTGCATTCCCGGTGGTCCTGAATGGTGCCTTGCCTGGGAGGGTCCGGTCTACTCACCAACGGGTGCGGCTCAGGTGTTTATCGAATATGATGGTGCCGACGTAAACAGCGTGTTCTACATCGAGCGCATGGTCGCCGACACCAACGAGTGGGTGCCGCCCACGGCGGGGTCGGGCTTGCGCTTCGTTGCTGTGAAGACGATTCCTGGCGGCGATTTAGGGGAGGGAAACATAGTCTATGACACCTCGCGCAATCGGGCGTTTGTAGCGAATAATGATTGGACGGAGGGTGGGGAGATCGGAGACGGACGGCTCTGGTACGCGGATGGTCCCACGTTCCATCCCTGGACGGAATGCCTGCCTGGTGCGGCACGCCTTTTTACAGAGGCGGGGTATTTCTACCCGGTCGCTCGATGCCAGATGATTGGAATGAGCCTCATGGCGATTGCATCCAAGAGTCTCATCGGGGGCGGAGAGGATCATCTCGTCATGCGCTACAGCGAAGATGGGGGTGCAACATGGAGCGCCGAGGCGATCCTAACATCGAATATTGACGGAGATGTATATGCACTCGGCCCGCCATTCCATCATTCTTCCGGGCGTGTCATTATTCCGGCGGGCTTCGTGATCCAGGATTTCCTTTTCTGCGACGGAGACTGGAGGGATCCTGGGAATTGGCTGACCTACGATGCGTCAGGAGACAGCGCCTACGGCCGACGACTCGCCGAACTGACGAACGCCAACCTCTATGTGCTCAACCGGAGTGGGGCGGCGGCATTCGACCGAATATCACAGTATTCCGTCTCCGCCGAAGCTCCTTACTTCACTGTCGTCAAGACCTATGTCCAAGCCGACGACGAACACTTCAGGGTTCGGCCCTATGCACCGTCCATTCCAGACAACACACTTCTCTTTCCAGCGTTCGGAAAAATCTTCATGATTGGACCCTCAACACATTGCCCGGCCGGGCGTCGGCTCATTCACTCAGTCCAGACGGTAAGCAAGACGGGCGCGCCGGAAGGCTGGTACTCACGATCCCCCACGTGGTTTGGACGAGAAGACCAGAGTGAACATCCGAGCGCATGCGCTGCTGGCCGCGACCTTTTGGTTCATTCTTGTTTCCGCTATTACCTTTATGTTCAGGTAATCCGTGATTTTTTCGCGCCTGTAGCCGAGGTGGCCGATGACATCCTGGCCGCGATTGCGGCGGCCCACGCCACGACGGACGAGTTGATTGTCGAATGTAAAGACTTGCTTGAGGACATCGCCGTCACGGGCGCTGCCATCAACCGCTTGGCCGAGTCGGTCGAGGTCGAGGTGGATGGCGGCACACCGGATGGAACGGTCGAGGATACCGAAACGCTGAACGACCAATATTTCAGCGTCGTCCCCGAAGCGGGCAAAATTGACTTCTACTTCGACTTCGACATCGGCGCGCACGGCGTGCCGGTCAACGTGACGTGGAACGGGCGGCTGGACAAGCCCGCGCCCGCCGCAGAGACCATCGACGTTTACGCCTGGCATTGGGATGCGGAGCATGAGGACTTCCTCGGCACTATCGCGGGCGTCAAGTCGTCCACCCCGGCGGACGACTCTGCCAGGACATTCACCCTCTTCCTGGTTCATGTCAACGACGAAGGCAAGGTCCGCATCCGGTTCACCAAGACAGGCATGGACGCCGCCGACACCTTCTACACCGACCAGATTTTCGTCTCAGCAGCCATCGTGCTCTCTCCGCAGGACATGCGCGACGCCATGAAACTCGCCCCCACGGCAGGCGCCCCGGCGGCGGGAAGCGTGGACGCGGAACTGGACACCATCGCGGGACAGGTGGACGTGAAGACGAGCGAAGCGGCGACGGCGATCATCAGTGCGGTCGGTACGCGCGAAGCGGCCGGCGCGGCCGCCACGGCGGCCGGCCAGATTCGCGGCGGTACGCGGACCCTCGAGAGCCTGGCCACGCCGGACAACATCCCGACGCCGGAGGCGAATGCGGCCAAGGCCGAAGAAGTCCTGGCGGCGGCCCACGGCGAGGGGTCGTGGGAAGGCATTGCGGAAAGCGACTGGTCAGTCGCCGAACGCAAACAGATCCGCGACGCCCTGGGCGTGGACGGGACGAAGGTAGCGGCGGCGGGCGGACAGGTTCAGGCCATCAAGGCCAAGACGGACCTCATCACGGCCGGAAGTGTCCGCGTCCGCACGCCCGTCGCCCAGGATGGAACGATTACGCTTATGCGTGGCGATTCGTACCTGGAGGAGGACGGGACGGCCCTTTCCCTCGATATCCCGAACTATGTCGGCCCGGACCTGACGGCCGAAGGAACGGTTCTTTCGTTCAGCGTCGGGCCGAGGCGCGAAGGACAACCGGCGATCTTCACGATCGAGGCGGCGGCCGAAATGGACGGGACGACCCTGGTCCTCTCGGCCGACGTGGCGAGCAAAAATACGGCCTTGCTCGACGCTCCCGGAGAGTATCTCTACGACTTCCAGGCCGTTCTTGCCTCCGGCGGAATCTTTACACCAGCCGCCGGCAAACTGTTGGTGCTTGCCGACGTGACGGCCGAACCGGAACCGGAATAGTCGAATGACGATGCCGATGATTATCTCGTTCTACACGCCCGACAACGAATATCGGGAATGGTCGGAGATCCTCCGCGCCTCCTGCGAGAAGTTCGGCCTGGACCACGAAATCAACGAGGTGGACCTCTCGCGTCTGGGTTCATGGCACGCGCGCGCGGCCTATAAAGGCGTGTATATGTTCGAGGCGGCCAAGCGGCACGATCCGCGGCCCGTTCTCTGGCTCGACGCCGATTCCGAAATCGTCGGGCCGCTGAATCTGTTCGACGATCCGCCGTTCGACTTCGCCGTCTCGCGGCCGCACAACGACCGCTTGCGGACCGGGACGGTCTATGCGAACCGCGCCGCGCGGCGTCTGCTCAGGATCGCGGCGACATTTTGCAACGTCCATCCCGGGAAGGCCCACGAGCGGAACCTCCAGGCGGCCTTGCGACTCGTGCGGGTACCGGCATGTCGGAGCATTCGGGTCCGCTTCCTGGATTACGGGTACAACTACGTGCCGAACTGGCCGACGCCGCCGGGGTGGAACGGCAAGATATTCATCCTCTCGAATCACACATCAGGAAGCGGTTATCTCCGGTCCACGCAACACGATGGAGGGCCGAAGGGCATAGCCGGGCGGCTCAAACTCAAGACGCTCGTGACGAGTTTCTGGTCAGACCTGGAAGGATCGTTCTACAAACAGGCCGCGCGGGTGCTCCAGAAAAAGTGCGGCGCCCTGGGGATCGAGTATGACATCCGTCCGCGACCGCCGCGGGCCAACTGGCTCCGCAATTGTAACATGAAACCGAGTCACATCCTGGAGGTCCTCGAACAGCGCAAGCGGCCGGTCCTTTGGGTCGATGCCGATAGCAATCTTGTGAGCGTGCCGGTGGCCGTGGATGCGCTCGATTGCGACGTGGGCGGGGTGCCGTTCGAGGGATCCCCGCGGAACGATCCGCCGCTTCGCGTTCGGGCGTTCGTGATCTATTTCAATTACACGCCGGCGGCCCTGGATTTCGTGCGGTCCTGGAAGGCCAAGTGCGACGCCTCGACGAGCGAGGACATCTCGGACCACCAGTACCTCGAACAGACCTGGCGGGAGTTCGAGGCGACGCGACCGGACTGCCGATTCGCCCATCTGCCGGAAACCTACGCCTGCACGCGGAAAACGGCGGGCAGCGTCATCCTTTTCGGGCCTGGGTCTGGGACAACCCGCACAGAGGGGAATCGTCGCTGTTTGAAACGGGCCCTGCGGCTGACGAGCGATACGGTGTTCGGATACTTCAGCCGCGCACAGCGGGCCTTTTACGATCGGATGGTGGCCGAGGCGCCGGACCCGGCCGTCTTTATCGAGGTGGGGTGTCTGCTCGGAAAATCGACGATCTATCTGGCCCAGGCGTGCCAGGCTGTACGTAATTGTACCCGTAGTCCAGGAACCGGCAAGTTCATTCAGGTTCATGCCGTCGATTGGTTCAAGGGGAGCGACGAGCCGGCCTTCCGGGAGGAACCGGCCCTCCAGGGCATAGACTTCGAGACGGAGTTTCGCCGGAACATCATGTCGGCGAACGTCCACAGGGTAGTTCGTACTCATACCGGCGAATCGACCGCCGTCGCCCGGACGTTCGCGTCCGCCGCGGCGGACATGGTTTTCATCGATGGGTCGCACGACTACGAATCGGTCCGGCGGGATATCCTGGCGTGGCGGCCGGTGGTGAAACCGGGCGGCGTGCTGGCGGGCGACGATTACCATCCCCGATGGGTCGGCGTCGTAAAGGCCGTGGACGAACTTTTGCCCGGCCGGAAAATCGAGGGGACGGTCTGGACGTGGAAAGTGCCCGCGAAGGTAGAGGTCCCCGCATGACGACTCATGTAAAACTCAGGACTATCACGCAATTGGACGTGGAGCGCGAAGCGGCCCGGAATCCGTACTGGAAAGGACGGTGGCAGCAGTACCTGGCGGTCGCGTGCCGGCTTTTCCGGGAGATCCCGGACGTCGAGAGGGTGCTGGAGATCGGACCTGGAAGCCTCTCGCTCGTGCACGGTTGCGACATCATGGACATCACGAACTGGGGCCGGCGGCAGTTGGCGTTCGGACACGATGCCGGGGCGGCGCCATGGCCGATCCCTGACGACGCCTACGATGTGGTCGTGGCGCTCCAGGTATTCGAGCACCTGGACGGGCGACAAAAAGCGGCGTTCGCTGAAGCGTTGCGGATCGCGCCGAGGCTGCTTCTCTCGGTGCCGTTCGACTGGAAGGTGGCTGGAATGCACGCGGGGATCACGCAAGAAATCGTGAAGTCCTGGGCGCCGCGCGGCGCCCGGGCGATGGCGAGTGTAAAGACCGGCCGTGACCAGACGCGCCGGCGACTCGTGGAACTCTGGAAAAGGGAGGAAGTCTGATGGAAAAACTGGGAATGGAAGCGAAACTGTACCGGGCCACGGGTCCCCATGAGGCGCCCGGATGGGAGGAAATCGCCAACGCCAAAGACGTCACGCTAAATTTGGACAAGAGCGAGGCGGATTTGACGACCCGGAAAAACGCCGGCTGGCGGGCGACCGTCGGCGCGCTGAAGGAAGCCTCGGTCGAGTTCGAGATGGTGTGGGACACCGAGGACGAAGGATTTACGGCGATCCAGGAGGCCTGGTTCGACGGGACGCCCATCGAAGTCGCCGTCATGGACGGCCCGATCGACGATCCTGAGAGCCAGGGGCTTCGGGCGACGATGGCCGTGATGACCTTCACGCGGAACGAACCGCTCGAAGAGGCGATCACGGTGAACGTCACCCTGAAACCGACCTACGCCGCGAATCCGCCCGAGTGGATCAACGGCGCCTACGCCTGAGCCGGCGGGGACCCGTGACGAACGAAGGGTTGACGGATGGGGCTCTGGAAAAAACTGTCTCCGGGTCGCCGCGGGCGACTCGACGTGGCGAGCGGACGCGGCGGTCCCGGCGCCCTGGGTATGCGCATCAAAGAACTTTTCTTCTCTACGGACGCCGTGAAGCGGGCCGTGGACGGGGCGACGCGGAAAGTGTTGTCGCGGTTCGGCGCGTTCGTGATGACGACCGCCAGGCAGAGCATAAAAAAGGCGCCTTATGCCGTCCGCAAGAAACCCGGCCGGGAACGGACCGATTTCGGCAAAAAGATTTCCAAGCCGGGAAAGCCGCCCTTCAGTCAAACGGGGCTGCTGAAAAAGTTCATCTACTTCAGTTACGATGCTTCGAGCCGAAGCGTGGTGGTCGGGCCGGAACGGATCGGCGGCAAGGGCGAAGCGCCGGAACTCTTGGAATACGGCGGGTGGGCCAGGCGGCCGGTCGGGCGCCGCCGCAAGGGCAGGACCGGGCGTTCGATGGCGACCGTCGAGTATAAGGCCCGGCCCTTCATGGGCCCGGCCCTGGAACGCGATGAGCCGAAACTGCCCGACATGTGGCGGGACAGCGTCAGGATGAAATAGTAAGGAGACGACCATGAAAACGTTTCAAGACAGCGCAGGCCGGATCTGGAACATCACGATCACGGTGGACGGGGTGCGGCGCGTGAAGGACCTCCTGGACGTGAACCTCGCACGGATCATCGAGCCGCGGGAGAAGGGCGGCGAGATCCCCTTGATGACGGACATCGAGGACGACATCATGCTCCTGGTCGATGTGATCTTCGCCCTCGTCAAGCCCCAGGCCGACGCCGCCGGCGTCTCGGACGAGGCGTTCGGTGCGGCCCTGGGCGGCGAGGCGATCGCGGCGGCCCGCGAGGCGTTCTGGAGAGAACTCGCGGATTTTTACCGGAGCCTCCGGCGGCGTCCGAACGCGGCCGAGGCGGCGGCCATCGAGAAACAACTCGCCCTGGTCGAAAAGGCGCTGGCGGCGGCCGAGGCGAAGATCGACGGCATCGATCCGGAAAAGGTGGTCGAGGCGGCGGTGGCGGCGCTGGCGGCGGCGGAAAAGAAGACGGCTGGAGGCTCATCTTCACGTGCGCCGGAATCTGCGGAATAGACCCCGGACTGTTCACGCTCCGGGAACTGGTGTGGATGGCCGAGGCGCGAATGGCGCCGGTCCGGACCCTGGCGGAGCAGTTGGCATTCTTGTCGTGGTGGCTCGTCATAGTGCACCGGGATCCGAAAAAGGGAAGTAAACCCAAACTGGAAGACTTCAATCCTTACGAGAGCGACAAGAAACGCAAGACCGGTATCCCATTGACGCGGGAAAACATCGGGCTTCTGAAAAAGGCTTTTGTCAAGAAAAGGGCGTTTGCGGAACGTCCCGCCTCCGACTCTGGACGCTGCGCGGGGAAGCCGGCCGGGAAGCCTACCCAGGGAGTTGGCGTTCAACCTAGGCCCCTCCCAGGCCTTCCAGAGGCCACGGGCAGGGCTCCGTTAGCGCCAAAAGGAAAGAAGGGAGACGGGCCATGCGAGGCGTCCTAGCGATCGCGACCGTGGTTGTGGCGTTTCTGCTGGCGGGATGTGGGAAGCCCGCAGATAGAGATGCTCCCGAACTCGGACTTGTAATCGGCCGGGTGCGGGGGGTGACGGCCGACCTGATGGACCATGCCGGCCGGTTGGAAAAATATCTCAACGCCGCACGAAACGTTTCGGTCGAGGTGCGCGATGCGCTCCGCACATCGGCCGCCGACCCGTCCGCTCGCCTCGACGGCGAAGCCTGGCGGGCCTCAGTCTTGGCAGCGGCGAAGCGGATCGAGTCGGGCGTTCTTCCGCGCATCGATGAATCCCTCAAGGAAACAGAAGCGATTCAGACGGGAATCGCAATCCTGGAGGGACCGGTTCTGGAGGAACTCGCGGCGGCGGAGGCCCAGGTCGGCGAACTTGCGGCCCGGACGGAACGGGCCGAAGCCCGGGCCGAACGGCTCGAGCGCGAAGCCGCCGATGCGATCCACAAACTCCTCGTCTGGTTCATCATCGTCGGCGTCGCGGGCGTGGCCGGAGGCGTTGCGATCGCGGTATTCTGGAAACCTAAACTCGGGGCCGGCGTGGCGTTGGGGAGTTTTTTCCTGTTCGGGACGGCGAGTGTGCTCTGGCGCTGGTTGAACGAAATCCAGTGGGCGATGCTCGGTCTGATGGCGATAGGTTTCCTCGTGGTGGTCGTCCTTCTCATCCTGGCGATCCGGCGGAACTGGACCTCTCTTACGGAGGTCGTCGAGGGCGGCGAGAAGGTCAAGGAGGCGCTCGAAGACGTCGGAGAGAAGGTCGCCGGCAGGGCCGATGCGGCGGTGGATTATCTGCGGTCGATCAACTGGCGGACGCTTTTCAACGCCGCGCAGAAGTCGGCACAATCCTCCGAGACGAGCAATGCGGTGGACAGGATCAAGGAGGCGGGCGAATAATCGCGGGTGGCTGGGACCAGTGTCCCGGAGGGATTCATAACCCCTCGAACTACGTGCAACTCGTAGGCCCGCTACCAATCTGGAGGCGAGAAGGGGGCAAGGAAGGCGGCCGGCCGGGCCGGCTGAGGCGAACAGGAGGGCGGGCTTGTGGCAAAGAAGGCAGGGGCAATCAGGGCCGGACGGGCGTTCGTCGAGATCTTCGCCGACTCTTCGATGCTCGTCCGCGGCCTGCGCGGGGCGTCGGCGAAACTCAAGGCGTTCGGGGTCCAGGTCGTGGCGATCGGTGCGGGGATACGGAGCGCCGGTCTTCGGATGTTCGCGGCCGGGGCGATGCTGGCGGCGCCGCTGGTCATGGCGACGAAGACGTTCACCGGCATGGGGGACGATCTGGCGAAGATGTCGAAGCGGACCGGCTTGTCAGTCGAAGCCCTGTCGGAACTCGGTTACGCGGCCAGGCGATCCGGGGCGAGCATGGAAGATGTCGAAAAAAGCGTCCGGCTGATGCAGCGAAGGATTGTGGAAGCGGCGACAGGAAGCAAAGAGGGTGCGGATGCGCTCGAGCTCCTTGGGCTGACCGTTGCGGACCTGGCGGCGCTTCGCCCAGAGGATCAGTTCGCCCTCGTGGCCGACCACCTGGCCGCCATCGAAAATCCGACGCAAAGGGCCGCCGCCGCGATGGAAATCTTCGGGCGGAGCGGGACGAAACTTCTCCCGATGGTCAAAGACCTTGGCGCCTTGCGGGCCGAAGCGGGAAAAAAGGGATTTGTGATTTCGACGGAAGACGCCAGGATGGCCGAGGAATTTCAGGACACGCTCGAAGATCTCTGGACCACAATCAAGATGGGTGTTTTCGCGGTCGGCGCCGCTCTGGCGCCGACGTTGAAGGACCTGGCCGAACGGATCCGGGAGGTCGTCGGCCGCGTGACGCGATGGATCCGGGCCAACCGGGGATTCATCGTTTCGGCCCTCAAGTTCGCCGTTATTCTGGGGGGAGCCGGAGCGGGCCTGATCATTCTGGGGACGATTATCACCATCGTCGGCAAAGCGATTATCGGTCTGGGAATCGCCTTCGCCGCCGCCGCGGTGGCGCTCAAAATCATTGGGGCGATCCTGGGGTTCATTCTCTCGCCCATCGGTCTGGTGGTGGCGGCCGTCGTGGGCCTGGGGGTCTATCTTCTGTGGTCTACCGGCGCGGGCGGAAAGGCCCTCGCGTGGCTCGGCGAGAAATTCGGGGAACTCAAGGACTTCGCGCTCGAGAGTCTCAAGGGCATCGGCGACGCCCTGGCCGCCGGCGACATCGCCCTGGCGGCGAAGGTGCTCTGGGCGAGCCTGAAACTCGCCTGGCAGAAAGGGACGCACGGACTGGAAATGATCTGGATCGATTTCAAGCACTCCTTCCTC
>DATKUU010000070.1:0-14252 GCA_035530455.1 Phycisphaerae bacterium
TCCGCCAAGAGGTTATGGAATGCCTGTTTTCCCGGGTTGCCGGGTTTCGGCTATGGGGGCGGCGGCGATTGACCCGACGGTGTTGCTGGTTAGGCTAAAAGCAACAACGGCGTTATCCGCAGATGGACGCAGCCGCCAGGCCTCGCGGCCTGTCGAGCCCGCGGGATGTGCGCAGATGAAAATGGGTTCGGAAAAGGGGACAGGCACCTTTTCCAAACGGCCGGAAAAGGAGCCAGTCCCCTTTTCCGGATAGGCATAGAAACTCAAGGGAGAGTCCATGGCGCTTCGTAAGCGAACCCTTTTGCCGATCGGCATCCACCTGAATCTCGATTCGGTGCACCTGGTGCAGATGGAACAGGCGGACGGGACGGTTGCGCTCGTGTCGAGTGCGAGCAAGGCGTTTCCGGCGGACGAGAGGGCCCTGGGGAAGGCGGACGGGACGCGTGCGGATGCGAAGGACATCCCGGAGGAGGTCCGGGAGGCGCACTATCGGCATGCCCGGGAGTTTGTCCGCGAGCAGTGCTCGAAGAACGGGTTCCGCGGGAAGGAAGCGGTGATAAGCATTCCGTCGGAGCACCTGGTGATTCAGCACGTGCGGATGGGTCCGATGCAGCCGGAAGAGTTGGTGGCCGCCCTGCCCTACGAACTTCAGGGCAAGTTGCCGTTCGACCCGAGACAGGCGGTGATCCGGCACATTGTGGCTGGGACGATCTCGGAGGACAACCAGACGAAGCAGGACGTGATTGCGCTAGCGGTCGCCCGCGCGGTGGTGGAGCAGCAAGTGGCGTCGGTGGAGAAACTGGGGCTGGATGTGGTGGGCGTGGGCGTCGAGCCGTGCGCGATGAGTTATCCGTACGTTTTCGCGGCGGGGCGTTCTGCTGCACCGCCCGAGGGTCTTCCTTCGCTCATGCTGGTCCACATCGGCGCGCTGGCGACGCACGCGGCGATTGTGCGCGGCGAGGAGACACGGTTCGTCAAGGGTATCCCTTTCGGCCTGGAAGACGTGGTCGAGGCGCTGGCTCGGGACCAGAAGGCGGCGGCGGCGAACGCGCGGGCCACGATGGCGGCCTGGCGCCAAGGAGAGACGGCGCCCGATGCCGTGGCGGCGTACAACCGGATATGGAGCAAAGTGGTTCACTTTGCGGAAGAGATGGAGTCGTGCATGCGGTACTACGGGTCGCTGGCGCGGGGGGCGAAAGTGGACCGGATCGTTTTCCTGGGCCCTGGAGCGCAGCACGGGGCGCTGGTCCAGGTGTTCGGGGCCCATCTGAGTGTGCCGTGCGAAGTCGGACATCCGATGGGGGTGGTCGGGTTGGAAGGCGCCGGCGGCGAGACGGAACCTGAACTGGCGGTGGCGGCGGGGCTGTCGCTGTTCGGCGCCCAGTAACAGGAACGGGAACGAAACATGCGCGTGATGAACTTTCTGCCGTCCGACTATACGGAACGCCGAGGGCGACGGCGCGCCAACGTGGTGTGCATGGTCCTGGCGGGGGCTGGGCTGCTGGCTCTGGGAACGCTCGTCGCGCTGAGCATGATGGGGGCGATGGGGGTGGCCTCGTTGCGGCGCGTCGTCGAGCAGCAGTACGAGGCTGCCGGCCAGCAGATCGAGCAACTCAAGGCCTTGGAGTCGCGCAAGGAGGGGCTGGTGCGAAAAGTGGAGGTGAGCGCGGACTTGCTGGAACGGGTGCCGCGCAGCCACGTGCTGGCGCGGCTGACGAACGCGCTGCCGGCGGAGACGAGCATTCAGGTTCTCGTGATGAGCACGGTGGAGGTTGAGGTGCCGCTTTCCGAAGTGAAGGCGTCGGGCGGGGGCGCTCGACAGGCGCCGGCCGACAGCGGCAAGGGCTCGTCGAAAAAGAAACGCGTGGAGACGGTCCGACGGCAGGAGGTGCAGTTCCGGCTGAGCGGCCTAGCAAAGACGGACGTTCAGGTGGCGGAGTATATTACGCGGCTGACTTCGGACCCGCTGTTTGAGGAGGTGAACCTCCGATTCAGCGAGGAGTTTCCATACGAGGAGGGCGTGGTGATGCGTCGGTTCGAACTGGCGTTTCGGCTGAGCCTGGAGGCGGCGAAGGTGCTGTCGTCGGCCGATGCCCTGATGCCGCTTGTGCCCGCCTCGACGGCCGACGGGCCGCCGCCGCATCCGGACGGGACGAGGAGCGAATCGTGAAGGGTTCGACGCGTATTCTGCTGACGGTGCTTGCTCTGGCGGTGGCGGCGACGGCGGTGGCGCTGCTGGTGCTGCGGCCGATCTCGCGCCACGTGGCGGAGAACCAGGCGGCAATCAGGGAGCGGCGCAACCAACTGGTGAAACTCCAGCGGGTCGCCTACCGCATCAACGACGTCCAGAAGGAGATTGATCGCCTCCAGGGCGCGCTGGAGTTCTTCGAACACCGTCTTCCGAAGGAACGCGAGATTGACGTTATCCTGCGCGAGGTGTGGGTCACCGCCGAGGCGCGGTCTCTGGCGGCGCGCAGCGTCCGGACGCTGAAGGCGGACCCGACGTCGCGCTACAACGCCCAGCCGATCGCGCTGACGCTGGAGGGACCGTTCGACGGTTTCTACGCGTTCCTGCTGGCCCTCGAGCAGTTGCCGCGCATTACCAAAGTGCGCCAGATGCAGATTCAGAACTCGCCGACCGACGCGGGATGCATCCTGGCCGACCTGACCGTGGACATCTATTTCGAGAAATGAACATGGACGAAGAACGGCCGATGAATCAGTACCGGATGAGCGCCCGGGGCCTGGAGCCCCTGACGCAGGAACACGACCGCGACCTGCACGGCGGAGGGAAGAAACTCGGCCTGGGGGACAAGAAGAAGGTCGCCGCGCTGGCGGCGCTGGTGCTGGTGTGCGCGGGTGTGGTGGCATTCCAGTTCCTCCGAGGCAAAGGCGCGCAGACGGCCGATGCGAGCCTGGCAATCGGGACAGCGGTGCGGCCCGGCGCGACCAGCGCCGGCGAGATCGAGGCGGTCCTGAAACAACTGGAGGCCGAAAGCACAGGCCAGAAGGACCTGTCGGTGACGCGCGTCGAGGAACTGGTCCGCGAGTTCGACGGATACGTTCGTCAGCGCCAGGTGCCGCTGAGCGCCCTGCGCGTCAATCCGTTCGTGGTCTCCCTGCCGAAACCGCCGGAGCCGGCCGTTGCAGCGGCCCCGTCCGGGCCGGACCCTGCGGCCTTGAAGGCGGCCGCGGAAGAGGCCCACCGGGAGCAAATCCGCCGCGTGGGCGCCAGCCTTTCGCTTGGGACGATTCTGGTAAGCAACCACGACCGCCTGGCGGTGGTCAGCGGCACGGTCTGCCGCGTCGGCGACGTCATCGCGGGGTTCCAGGTGGCTCGGATTGAGCCCGGCGAGGTGGTCCTGACCTGTGAAGACGAAACCGTGACCTTGGCGCTTTTCGCGCGAGAAGGCGCCGGCAAATAGAGGGAACCATGGCGGAAGAAAACGAGCATCGGGAGAGCGCGGCAGCGGTCACGGAGCAACCGTCTGAGACCGCTCCGACGGCCACGGAGGCGAAGACGGGCCACGTGCGCATGGGCGACCTCCTGGTGAGCCGCGGCACCGTCACGCGCGCCCAATTGGAAGAGTGCCTGGCGCTGCAGAAATCAAGCCCCGGGGAGCGTTTGGGCCAGATCCTCGTCCGGAAAGACTACGCCAAAGAGGACGAGGTGATGCAGTGCGTGGCGGCGGAATACGGCCTGGACTTCGTCCTGGTCGGGCAACTGGACATTCCGGAGCGGGTGCTTGAGACGCTGCCGTCCGACTTTTGCCGGCGACACAAGGTCCTCGTCGTGGACGTGGACGTGGACGAGGACGTGGTGACGGTGGCGACGGCGGACCCGGCGAACGTCTTTTTGCTGGATGAGATTCGGCGGCGGGTAGGCAAGCGGGTCCGCTTTGCGGTGGCCGCGCCCTCGGCCATCGCCAAGGCCATCGAAGAGAAATTCGTCACGTTCGACGACTTCCAACTGGACGATCTGATCCGCGACATTACAGACGACGCGGTCGAGGTGCTCGACGAGGACGACGCGGAAATAACGGACCTGGCGAAGGTGGCGGGGGAGTCGCCGGTCATCCGCCTGGCGAACTACCTGATCTGCAACGCCGTCAAGGAAGGCGCGAGCGACATCCACGTCGAACCGGGTGAGAAGAAGATGCGGATCCGGTATCGGATTGACGGCATTCTGTTCGAGGTGATGAGCCCTCCGCAGGGCATGCACGCGGCGCTGGTGTCGCGCTTGAAGATCATGTCGAACCTGGACATTTCGGAGCGGCGTCTGCCGCAGGACGGCCGCATCCGCGCCATCGTCCGCAACCGCTACGTGGACTTCCGCATCAGCACGCTCCCCACGACGCAGGGCGAAAAGGCCGTCATCCGCATCCTCGACAACCGGTCCATCCTCATCGGCCTGGAGCGGCTCGGCTTCGATGGGGCCCATCTGAAAGCATTCAAGGAGCAAATCGATCGCCCGCACGGCATCATCCTGGTGACCGGCCCCACGGGGTCGGGCAAGACGACGACGCTGTACTCGGCGCTGCTAACGATGAACGGCGGCGAGATCAACATTTCGACCGTCGAGGACCCCGTCGAGTACTTTCTGGGGTTCGCCAACCAGGTGCAGATCAGCGAGCGAATCGGCTTTACGTTCGCCGGCGCGCTGCGGGCGCTGCTGCGGCAGGACCCGGACGTGATCATGGTGGGCGAGATTCGCGACGAGGAAACCGCCCGCATCAGCGTCCAGGCGGCGCTGACGGGCCACCTGGTCCTTTCGACCCTCCACACGAACGACGCCCCGTCGAGCATCACGCGGCTGATTAACATCGGCATCGAGCCGTACCTCATCAGCGCCTCGCTGAACGCCGTCCTGGCCCAGCGCCTGGTCCGGCGGATCTGCGAGCAGTGCAAAGAGCCCTACCAGCCGAGTGACGATGTCAAACAGGCGCTCGTCCGCAACCGGATTGAGACCCCGCAGTTGTACCGCGGCAAAGGTTGCGACCGCTGCCGCAACACCGGCTACTCCGGCCGATGCGGCATCTACGAGATGCTCGTCCTCGACGATTCCATCCGCGACATGGTGGCCCGAAGCCCCAACGTCACGGAGTTGCGGCGCTACTGTGAGGAGGTCGGGATGGTGTCTCTGCGCGACGATGGCATCCGCAAACTTCAGAGCGGCATCACGACCGTCGAAGAAGTGCTCCGTGTGACCGAAGACATCCAGGTGCCCACAGATTAGGAGACCGGGCCTGTGACGCGAATCCGGGATCTGTTGAAAAAGGCCGTGGCCGTCGGCGCGAGCGACCTGCATATCCTGGTCGGCCATCCGCCGCTCGTCCGCATCAACACGAGCCTCGGTCCCGCGGAGGGCGAGGCGGCGGTCGGCGGCGACGAGGCCGACGCCATCCTCCAGGAACTCCTCACGGACGAGCAGCGTGCGCGTCTGACCCGCAACCGGGACCTCGACTTCTCGGCCTTTCTGGAGGATGGGGCGCGGTTCCGCGTCAACGCGCATTACCAGCGGGGGTCCGCGGCCCTGGCGTTCCGCGCGATTCCGGCCCGCATTCCGCCTCTGGACGAGTTGAACCTGCCTGAGGCCGTCGTCCAGTTCGCCGACCTTCAGCAGGGGTTCGTCCTGGTGACGGGCGAGACGGGCAGCGGCAAGTCCACGACGCTCGCTTCCATGATTGATTACATGAACGACCGCTACCGCCACCATGTCATCACGCTGGAGGATCCGGTGGAGTACGCGCTGGAGTCGCGCCTGTGCATCATCGAGCAGCGCGAGGTGGGCTCCGACGTGCCGAACTTCCGGTCGGGCCTGCGGCACGCGCTGCGGCAGGACCCGGACGTCATTCTCATCGGCGAACTGCGGGACCTGGAGACCATCTCGACGGCGCTGACGGCGGCGGAGACCGGCCACCTGGTCCTTGCGACGCTCCACACGAACGACGCTGCCTCGACGGTGGAGCGGATGATTGACATGTTCCCCGCCGCCCAGCAGAACCAGGTCCGCTCGATGGTCGCCAGCACGCTGAGGGGCGTCCTGTGCCAGCGCCTGTTTCCGCGGGTGGATGAGGCGGGCATGATCCCGGCGACGGAGGTGCTCATTTCCACCCCGGCGGTGCGCAACTGCATCCGCGAGAACCGCATCTTCGAAATCCCGAACGTCATCGAGACGAACCGAGGGATGGGAATGAGCCTCTTCGACGATTCGCTGAAGCGCCTGTACTTCAACGGCAGAATCAGCCGGCAGGACGCGCTGGCTGCCTCGCGCCAGCCGGACCAACTGGAAAGGGCCCTCTCGGCCTAGGTGCGACATGGCAACGTATAGCTACCAACTGAAGCAGACGGACGGCCAGGTGGTGGCCGGCACGATGAAGGCCGACAGCCTGATGCTGGCGACGCAGCAGGTGCGCGAACTGGGCGGCACGATCCTCGACCTGATGCGCATCGGCGAGGATGCCGTCCCGCGCAAGGGGCTTCTGGGCATCCAGTTGGGCCAGCGGGTCGGCTCGAAGGAGATTCTGGCGTTCACGAACCAGTTGGCGGTGATGGCGAAGGCCGGCATCGGCCTGACGACCGCCCTGGAGAGCATCGGCGAACAGACCAAACATCCGAAAATGGCCGCCACCATCCAGACGCTGAAGCGCGACATCGAGGGCGGCCGGCAGTTCTCCGAAACGCTCCAGCGGTTTCCAAAGATCTTCAGCCTCCTCTACGTCAACATGGTCCGCGCGAGCGAACTGTCGGGCACGTTCGGCCACATGCTGGAACGCATCACCGACTATCTGACGCAGCAGATTGAGACGCGCCGCCAGGTCAAGGGCGCCATGATTTACCCCGCGATCATCGTCACCCTGGCCATCACCACCACCATTTTCATGCTCACCTTTGTCCTGCCGCGCTTCACGCCCCTGTTCCAGGGCCGGGAGGAGATTCTCCCCTTGCCGACCAAAATGCTCCTGGCCATGAGCCAGTCCCTGACGTCCTACTGGTACGCGTACCTGTTCGGCCTGCTGGCCGCTGCCGTCGGGTCCGTTTATTTCCTGCGAACGGACCTCGGACGCGAATGGTGGGACGGGGCGAAACTGAAGATCCCCATCCTGAAGAATCTCTGCCACGCCCTGTACCTTTCGCGCGGCCTGAAAACGATGGGCGAACTGGTGAATGCGGGCGTGCCCGTGCTCGACACGATTGCCATCACGGCCGAGGTTTCCGGCAACGTCCACTACGCCCGTGTCTGGCGGCGGGTCCACGCGGCCGTGCGCAAGGGCCAGCGCATCGCCCCGACGCTCGCGCGGAGCCCGCTCATTCCGCCAAGCGTCGCCCAGATGATCGGCGCCGGCGAAGAAACCGGATCGCTCGGCGAAATCCTCAGCAACGTCTCCGAGTACTACGACCGGCAACTGAAAGCCACCATCAAGGCCGTCACCAGCGCCATCGAGCCGCTTATGATTATTCTGATGGGCGGCGTGGTGGCGTTCATCGCCGCCTCCATCTTGCTGCCGATCTTCAAGATGTCGCAATTGGTGAAATAGCATGCAGAACGCACCGGCCAACCCGAAGCGTCGTTCGCCCAGGGCTTTCACCCTGGTCGAGGTCCTCGTCTGCGCGGTCCTCATGGTGCTCGGGTTTGTGGCGCTGGTGGCGGCGTTCGGCCACGAAACCGTGGTCACGCAGCGCGGTGAGGATATCACCCTGGCGACGTTCCTCGCCGACGAGATCCGCGACCGCGCCTTCGGGATGAATTTCGCCGTGGTGCTGGCCCTCGACGGCGTCTCGTATGACCCCGCCATCCTCAGCACGGGGGCCTCGCAAAACCTTGACCATTGGGTCCAGAAGATCGACGTTACGCCCGTCGCGGCCGGCGACCTGAACGCGGAGGTCCCCGCCGACGGCGCCCGGGCCGCTCGCCTCACCGTCGAGATTCTGGCCAAGGGCAACCCCGTCCTGACCCAGACGTACTATATTTTGGACGTGAGCGGCGTTCCCAATGCGGAGTGAGGTTCCATCGGATAGGTGCATCGTGCCGACGCGAAAGAGAATCCGTGGGGCGAACACGAGGGGTTCCGCCCTGCTGATCGCGCTGATTTTTCTGGCGCTGTTCGCTTCGATGGCGGTGGCCATCGCCGCCGCCTCCGACGTCAATCTGACCATCGCGCGGAACCGCATCGAATCGCACCAGGCGAGCGCCTTGGCCGAGACCGGCATCCTGCTCCTCATGCAGAGTCTGGGGGGGGCGACGATTCCCGAAACAGATGCCGCCGAGGACCTGCACGAAGCCGTCGCCTCGCGCCTCGCCGACGCCTGGGAAGACTCGACGATGCTCAACGCCGACGACATCACGGCTGACGCCGACGGCGTATACTTCCCCACCATCGCGCTGACGCTCGCCGACGGGCGCTCGGGGACTCTCGAACTTTCCTTCCAGGCCGACGGAGGCGCGAGCTTACTGCCCACTATCACCGTGGGAAGCACGGGGCGTTTCGGCAATGCCGTCCGCGAAGTGACCTACAAGATGACCACTGCCGACGGGTGGGCGCTGCTGGCCAAGTACGGCCTCGCAAGCCACTCCCGGGTCCAGATGAGCGGCAACGCCCGGATCGAAGGCGCCACCAGCGACAGCGAAGGGAGCATCCTCTCGGCCACCTACTCGTACGACCAGGCGGTAAGCCTGACCGGCAACGTCCGCATCTCGGGCGACGTGGCTGTCTCCAATCCCGACGGCCAAATCAAGAAGACCGGCAACGTGAACATTGGCGGAGAAGAAATCATCGGCGCCTCTGAGCCCCCCTGGCCCGAAGTGGACCCCAGCGTCTTCGAGCCTTACATCGAGAGCACTCTGAGCGGCTCGACCAGCGGCAAAAAAACGTTCACGAACGTTCGCATCCCGGCCGGCACGAACCCCACGTTCTCCGGCAAAACCACGATCAACGGCGTCCTCTACATCGAGGCGCCGAACAACGTCGAATTCGCCGGCAACACGACGGTCACCGGCGTCATCGTCGCCGAAAAGCCCGAGGTCGAGAACCTCTCCGCCAACCAGGTCCGGTTCACGGGCAACATGTCCACCGCCGGGGTCGAGAGCCTGCCGAATCAGCCGCGCTTCGCTGGCCTGCGGGACCTGACGGGGTCGTTCCTCCTGGCGGACGGCTACGCGGCCTCGTTCACCGGCAATTTCAACACCATCAACGGCTGCATGGTCGCCAGCAAGTTCTCGTTGACGGGGAACGCGGGCGGGACGGTCCACGGCGGAGTCATCAACACCAGCGACAGCGATTTCTCGATGACGGGCAACGCCCGGCTTACCATCCAGAAAGACGAGACAAACTCGCGGCCGGCCGGTGTCCGCTCGTCGTACATTCTGGTCTGCGTCTCTGGGTCGTATGAGGAGTGAGCCATGCGTCCCCTAGCACGTTCCCTGCGCGCGTTCACGCTGGCCGAGATGCTCATCTCACTGGCGCTAATGGCGCTGCTGATGACGGCGGCGGCGGTGGGGATCCATGCGGCCCAGCAGGCCCATGCGTACAACAGCGAAAAAGCGGACTTGGTGACGCGCGCCCGCGGCGTGCTGGACCGCATCGCCCGCGACGTCCGACGCGCTCAGTCCGTCGCCGCCCCCAACGACCGCACCATCACGATCACGATGCTCGACAACTCGACGCGAACCTATGCCTGGAGCGGGGCGGCCGGCGGCCCCATCACGCTGACCGTGGTTGACGGGAGCACCACCAGCGCGATCCTGACGGACGGCGTGCAGACCTTTGCCGTAAACGACGAGGACGCGCCGACCTACTCCATCCATCTCGTCCTTGCGGGGGCGAAGGCGACGACGGAGGTTTCCATCACGGCGACGCCTCGCAAGGAGTTCTTCTAAACCCATGTCCACGACCCCTTGAGTTTTCCCTGCGGAAAGCCTGCCTGGTGTGCAGCGTGCAAAGGATCTGTCGCGCCCCGCGCTCCAGTTGTAACCCCTTTCCCGGCAAGGCTTTACGCGCCTTGGCGACGCGCCACGCTCCGCCGTTCTTGCCTGCGGCCTCGGGCGCGTTAGGCTTCTTTTAGAGGAAAGGTGCTTTATGGAGATCCGGCATAGTGGCGGCAGGGCGGGCGCGAGGGGTTCCGCCCTGCTGATCGCGCTGATTTTCCTGGCGCTGTTTGTTTCGATGGCGGTGGCCATCGCCGCCGCCTCCGACGTCAACCTGACCATCGCGCGGAACCGCATTGAATCGCACCAGGCGAGCGCCCTGGCCGAGACCGGCATCCTGCTCCTCATGCAGAGCCTGGGGGGGACGGCGATTCCCGGAACAGACGCCGCCGAGGACCTGCACGAAGCCGTCGCCTCGCACCTTGCTGCGGATTGGGAAAACTCGACGATGATTGTCGCCACCGGGATCACAGCCGACGCCGGCGGCGTGTATTTCCCCACGATCACCCTGGCGCGCGCCGACGGGCGCTCGGGAACCCTCGAACTTGCCTTCCAGGCCGACGGAGGCGCGACGGCCGTGCCCACCATCACGGTGGAAAGCACGGGGCGTTTCGGCGGCGCCGTGCGGCACGTGTCTTGCCGCATGACCACGCTGGACGGCTGGTCGCTCATTTCGCGGTACGCGGTGGCGGCCCGGTCGCCTATTCAAATGTCGGGCGACGCTCGCATCGAGGGCGCCAACGATCCCAAAGAGGGCAGCATTCTGTCGGCCACATATGTGGAAATGGAGGCCATCACACTGAAAGGCGGCGTTTACGTCTCGGGCGACGTGGCGGTCAGCAACCCCGATGCCACAATCTTCAAAACCGGCAAGGTCCAAGTGGACGGCAGCGAAATCTATGGAGCGGCGGAAATTCCCTGGCCGACGACGGACCCCGCCCTCTTTGAGCCCTTTGCGACCAACGTGCTCACGGTGCCGCCGGCGCCGGGCACCGTCCTCTCCAACATCCGGATTCCCGCCAATACGAACCCGACTTTCAACTCGGACGTTGTGATCAACGGCGTTGTCTATATCGAAACCCCCAACAACGTGAAGTTCAACGCAGGAATGTCGCTGACCGGCCTGATCGTCACCGAGAAGGCCGACAGTCCGGTGGGCAACTCGATCACGTTCGCCGGCCAGACGAGCGTCCTGGGCGTCGAGAATCTCCCGGCGGGCGCGGAGTACGACGGCCTCCGCAACCTGACGGGGACCTTCCTCCTGGCCGAAGGCTTCACCGCCAAGTTTACGGGCGGATTCACGACCCTCAGTGGTTCCATGGTGGCCAGCGGTTTCGAGTTCTCCGGCAATGCCGGCGGGACCATTCGCGGCACGGTGGTGAACCTGAGCGATTCCTACTTCAATGTGAAGGGAACGGTCGGCCTGACGTTCGACCACGGCGGCGCGAGCACCAACCCGGCTGGAATCGTTCGCCCGTACGTCCTGGTCTGGGTCCCCGGATCCTACGAAGAATGAGCCTCGCGGCCGCGTCTTTTTTTACCTCTTTTTCCCCGCATGGAGACGAAAAAGTAGCCTGTCCCCTTTTTCTCCCTGCCGAAGAAGCCTAGTTGAACAACTGAGCGCCGTCACTCCTGGGCCTTTTGATATCTGCCCTCCTTTAGACGGTAGATCTGCGGCGCCTCGCTGACCTTCTCAGAGACTCCGTCCCCACCCGGCTGGGTTTGATAAATATCCACGAGCAGTTCATTGATCCCATCACCGTCCGTGTCCTCGAAATGGAACACGGCGTACCTTTCGTGTCCCTCGGCTTTATTCGAGCCTTCTCCGTCACGGGCAATGAATTCCAGCAGCACGTTGAAAGGCGGTTGCCCACTGATTACGTAAAACGTTTCACGCCACTGCCAGCGGTGCATCCCGGCATTCACACGATTGTAGCGGAAGCAAATCTCGGGCTTTGTGTCACCCGTGACGTCTTTAATCTCCAAGGCTGAGAATTCTCCGCGGTCGGCGTCGCACGCGAGTATTTGGCGAAACAGTCTTTCGCAGTGGGCTCCCTCAATTCTGTAAACAGCCAGGAAATCGTTCTTGGGTTGGCCGGATTCGGTATCGAGGAATTGCAGGCCCATGACCAGTTCGGGTTTTCCATCACCATTCAAGTCGTCGAGTGAAGGCCGGTAACACACAACGCGCATCCGCGAGCCCCCTTTGCTAACCCAGAAAACGGAACTGGATGTGTCGGGCGTGGCGGCAATGGGATCCGGGGAAATCTGGGCTTCCGGCATTTCAGCCTGTAAGGCTGCCAAAACGATCTCCTGCAGGGCCTTTGGCGACTTAAGGGTTTCAGCAGGCTGCGCCTGTGGCACCAACATCCACCCCAAGACCAGAAGCGCGAAGCACCGCGACGCAATCTTCCTGAGGGCATTCATTCTCGCCTCTCCTTTTGCCGTGTACCTCAACGGTACGGTTCCTCGAATGACTCTATGGTGAGTCCCAGACGGACCTTGATCTGCACCGCGTACCTGAGAGATTGGAGCGATATTCTCTGGTCTACGCAAATGGACTCCCAGGTGTAGGCGTTCAAAGTTGAGGCTTGGCCCCCGTTGTAATAGGCAAGCGCCTTGGCGAGGAGGTCGTCAGCATCGTCCCCTGGGACTTCCCACTGGTTAAAGGCGTTGAACAAACAAGGGTTGTTCATGAACTGCGCCCCCGCTTTCAAGTTGTCGTCTGGGCGGTACAAGTTAGTTGTCGCGAGATCTCCAGATACACCTCGCGTGCGGCGGCGGGATTGCCCTCGACGCGGCGCAGGCGTTCGGCATCGCGGTAGCGGACGAAGTCCTCGCCGTAAAGGGCGATGTCGGCCAGACGCTCGGCGTCGCGGAGGAGGCCTTCGAGGCGACGGATCAAGGCTTCCTGGTCGTAGGCATACCGCCGGGCGTAGCCCAAGGCGAAGCGGAAGGACTCGACAGCCCTCTGGAACTCCTTACGCGCGAGGAGCGCCCGTCCGCACCCCTCCGCCGCACGCACGAGGGCCACGCCTTGCGTCTCGCCCGCCATCCAATCGAAGAGCATCAATGCGTCGTACGGCTTGCCGAGCGCGAGGTACGCATCGCCCGCGACGAGGTAACAGTCGGCATGGTCGGGGTTATACGTGTCGTGCGGCTCGACGTAGGGGCGGACGACGTCGAGGGCCTTTTGGGGCGCCTTGGAGTCCAGCGCGACGCGGGCGATCAGGGCATCCACGCGCGGCAGGTCGCGCTGGGCGGCGCGGGCGGAATCATCTTCGCCTTCGGCCTGCTTCGCCAGCCCCCGGCGCAGGTCCGAGAGCATCGGCAGGACCTTGCGATGATCACCTGCTTCCACGAGCGCCGCACACTGCTCGACGGCCTCGTGAATCGCGTGCCGACGCGCATCCGTTTCGACCGGCGAAGGGGTTGCGGCGCGCGCTGCCGAGAGCGCCAGCGCGATCACAGCGAACAAGAGCGTTAGCGAAGTGACGAGCGCCCAGCGCAAGCGTAAGCCAGAGTGAGCCCTGCAAGCCATCTCAGCCCCCCTTGTCCTGACGTGGTGCTGCTTCTCCTATTTTTGCTTATGAATCGGAGTATACCCTACCTGCCCCCCCCCTCGTCAAGCACAAAATATCCAGATCGCAATAACGTGGACGGCGATGAAACCTTCGCTGAACCCGCGTCAGAACTGGCGGAGAAACCGCAGGTCGTTCTCAAACAGCAACCGAATGTCGTTGATTCCATACTTCAGCATCGCCGGACGCTCGATGCCGAATCCGAACGCAAACCCCGTCACCTCCTCCGGGTCGTAGCCGACCGCCTCAAGCACGTTCGGGTCCACCATGCCGCAGCCGCCGATTTCCATCCAGCCGGTGCGCTTGCAGGCGGGGCATCCTTTCCCCGCGCACAGGAGGCAGGAGACGTAGAGTTCCGCGCTCGGCTCGGTGAAGGGGAAGTAACTGGGGAGGAATCGCGTCCGCACGTCCGGGCCGAAAAAGCCCCGCGCGAACATCGAAAGGACCCCTTTCAGGTCGGCGAAGGTGACACCCTTCTCCACCCAGAGCCCTTCGAGTTGGTGGAACATATTGGAGTGGCCGGCATCCACCGTCTCCGGCCGATAGACCCGCCCCGGGGCGATAATCCGCACGGGCGGCTTGCGGTGCTCCATCACCCGAATCTGGACCGTGCTCGTCTGCGTCCGCAGAAGCAGCCCGTCCTCGATATAGTAGTTGTCCAGCGGGTCGCGCGCCGGATGCTCCGGCGGGATGTTCAGCGCAACGAAATTGTGCCACTCGTCCTCGACCTCGGGGCCTTCGACCAC